>CACZUS010000009.1 GCA_902784425.1 uncultured Bacteroidales bacterium | reverse complement strand
TTGTTGTAATATTCAAGCACGTCGGAACCTTCCCATCGAATGGTGTCAAGGATATGGTAATAGTATTGCGTACCTAATAGCAAGGTATATATGAGTGTGGCAATGGCAATGGCTTTTGCACTGGAGAAATATGCACAATTGGATGATTTATAGGTTAACAATACAATACAGGCACATATAATGGTAGGTATGAATCCAACAGAAAGCATGAAGTTTGCGTTTGGCCAATTCATCAATTTAAATAATATGCCCGTTGTGAGAATGGATAGAGATATGCCATAAAAAGCCTCTAATATGTTTGCGTGTGCAGGACCTTGTGTTTCTGCCTTTCTTTTGTCGCTGCTTAGATTTTGTATGATTTTGCGCATCGGAACGATTAAAAACAGAAGTGACGCAGAGAATGTGATGAGTGTGGTTAATATGCCTCTTCCTGGTATTATCGTTATTTTTAGTAATGAAATGAGGAACACCGCAATCATTGCTCCGATGATAATCTTTTTCTTATTCATGATAATTTGTTTTTTGTATGTTCGTTAAAAATAAATTTATTTCGTGGGATTCTGAATTCCGTGGTAGAGACGCACGGCCGTGCGTCTCTACCATTTTATAATGTTATCCATTTGACATTGCCGCATTGGGCAATTAAAATCGTTGCTTCTTTCTTTGCATATTCATCAATAAAAGCCTTCTTTAGAGATTCCCATGTCTCTACTTCCGTGTCGCAATTTCCGTATAGACAATAGATGCTCTTGCTGTTGAAAATCATCACCATTGGCGAAGTCTTGGCTTGACCGTCCTCCTTGTATTTCAACCCTTCGATTCTTTCTTTGGAAAAGAATCTGTTTATGGCTTCAGTGCATTCTGATGTCTCGTTAAATTTGTAGGAACTTAAAAAATAGACCAACTGACGTTTCTCTCCTTTGATGTCTCGAAACAAAGACTTTGATTTGAGTCTGTAGAAGGAGTGATTGCTTGCCAACCCTTTTTTATTTAGAAAATAGGGCATGAAATCGTCTGATGAAGATTCGCTTGGACCACAGTAGTAGTCAACATCCAGTTTTCCTACAAACGATATAAATTCAGATTCTTCTGTGCTGATTTGTGCCGTTGCAGTCAATCCGTGTAGTAATATTAGTATTGTATAAATTATTCTCATGATTTTTGTCTTTAACCTAAATACCCCCGTAGAGACGCACGGCCGTGCGTCTCTGTGTAAAAAAACGTCATGCGTCTCTGTAAAGAAACGTCATGCGTCTCTCTGTAAAGAAACGCCGCACGTTCCCACATAAACGCCATGCATCTCCACAAAAGTATCAAATTTCGGCTTTCTTGCAAATGGAGATGCAAAAAAAATAGCAAGTATTTGATTAAAAGAAAAAAAGTGTTTATCTTTGCGCTCGCAAAAAAGGATGGTCGGGTAGCTCAGTTGGATAGAGCAACAGCCTTCTAAGCTGTGGGTCGAGGGTTCGAATCCCTCCTCGATCACCAAGCGCTGAAATCGTTCGGTTTCAGCGCTTTTTTTAATGGAGAAGAGTGTAATGAATTAATTTCTGTTGTTATGGAGGGAAAATCGAACCAATCGCTATTGGGACATTTAGCTGCATTTTTGTGCTATTTAATCTTTGGATTTAATATTGTGGCCTGTAGAGAGATTGCGTTGTCTGGATTGGTCACTCCGTTGTGTCTCTTCTGTTTCCGTGCGTTGGGTGCGGCACTGCTATTCTGGATTTTCTCTTTCTTTATGAAATCGGAACAGGTCGACCGTAAAGATCTAAAGAAGATATTCTTGGCCTCTATGTTGGGATTGTTTCTGACGCAGATGACTTTTCTTGTGGCCATCAAGATGACAACCCCTATGGATACGGCTGTGGTGGCATCATTGACCCCTGTCTTTACCATGTTTATGGCGGCTATCTTTATCAAAGAACCTATCACGGCAAAGAAGGTGGTGGGTGTGATGATCAGTTTTGCTGGCGTGGTGTTCCTAATTTATAATTCGGTCTATGCATCCAATGGGGTGACCTCCTCTTCATTATTGGGTATCTTCCTGATTGTGTTGAATGCACTCTTTTTCTCCTCCTACTTGGGCATCTTCCGTCCGGTGATTGTCAAATACAGTGCGGTGACATTCATGAAGTGGATGTTCACCTTCTCTGCTGCTGTTTCCTTGCCATTGGGTATGACCGATTTGGTTTCCTTGCCGTATGGTGAGTTTTCAACAAGAGTGACATTGCTGATCGCAGGGGTGGTCTTTTTCTCTACCTTCGTTGCATACTTGCTTGTGTCGTATGCGCAGAAACAGATTCGTCCGACGTTGGTGAGTCTCTACTCTTATGTGCAACCCATTGTGGCCTCTGGATTGAGTATCTATCTGGGTATGGATGTTTTGACATGGAAGAAGGTCTTGGCAGCCATTCTAGTCTTTACTGGTGTTGCCATTGTCAATAGAAGTAAAGCAAAAAAATAATTCGTGCTTTGGCATTATTAAAAAAGCGTGAAAAATTTTTTATCTTTGCATGATTTTTAGGAAAAACAATAAAAAACAACGATATATCAATGGATAAGAAATTTAAAAGGACAACGGTAACATCTGCTTTGCCATATGCAAATGGTCCTGTTCATATCGGACATTTGGCTGGTGTATACGTTCCTGCTGATATTTATGTGCGTTACCTTCGTCTGAAGGGCGAAGAGGTGGTCTTCATCGGTGGTTCAGACGAACATGGTGTGCCTGTAACGATTCGTGCTAAGAAAGAGGGTTGCACCCCTCAGGATGTGGTGGATCGATACCATAAGATCATCAAAGATTCATTCCAAGAGTTTGGTATCTCTTTTGATATCTATTCTCGTACAACCTCCAAGACTCATCATAAATTAGCGTCTGACTTTTTCCGTACCATCTACGATAAGAACGGTTTCATCGAGAAAACAAGTGATCAATATTACGATGAAGAGGCTAAAACATTCTTGGCCGATCGTTATATCGTGGGTGAATGTCCTCGCTGTCATGCACAAGGTGCGTATGGCGATCAGTGTGAAAAGTGTGGTAGCGCACTCTCTCCTGAAGAATTGATCAATCCGATTAGTAAGCTTTCAGGCGCGAAACCTGTTTTGCGTTCGACAAAACATTGGTACCTCCCATTGGACAAACACGAGGCATGGTTGCGTAAGTGGATCTTGGACGAACATAAGGAGTGGAGACCTAATGTGTACGGACAGTGTAAGAGCTGGTTGGATACTGGTTTGCAACCACGTGCGGTGAGCCGCGACTTGGATTGGGGTATCCCTGTGCCAGTGGAAGGTGCAGAAGGAAAAGTGCTTTATGTATGGTTCGATGCCCCTATCGGCTATATCAGTAACACGAAGGAGTTGTGCGACAACAATCCAGAGAAATATGGAAACTGGGAGAAGTGGTGGAAAGATCCTGAAACCCGCTTGATTCATTTCATCGGAAAGGATAATATCGTGTTCCACTGTATCGTCTTCCCTGCCATGCTGAAAGCAGAAGGTAGTTTCATTTTGCCAGATAATGTGCCAAGTAATGAGTTCTTGAACCTTGAAGGTGACAAAATATCCACCTCTCGTAACTGGGCGGTTTGGTTGAATGAATATCTGGTTGATTTCCCTGGTAAGCAAGATACGCTTCGTTATGTGTTGACAGCCAATGCTCCTGAAACAAAGGATAATGACTTCACATGGAAGGATTTCCAAACTCGCAACAACAGTGAGTTGGTGGCTATCTATGGTAACTTCGTCAACCGTGCTTTGGTCTTGACAAAGAAATACTGCGATGGTAAGGTGCCTCCAGTTTCTCAGATGACTGACTACGATAAGGAGACTTTGAAGGAGTTCGCTGATGTGAAGGAAAAACTAGAGTCTTTGTTGGATAACTTTAAGTTCCGCGATGCCCAGAAGGAGGCAATGAACTTGGCTCGTATTGGTAACAAGTATTTGGCTGATACGGAACCATGGAAATTGGCGAAGACAGATATGGATCGTACGTTGTCTATCCTCCATTTGAGTCTGCAAATCGCTGCCAATTTGGCCATTGCATTTGAACCATTCTTGCCATTCTCGTCAGAGAAACTTCGTAAGATGTTGAATATGCAGTCGTTTGAATGGAACCAATTGGGTAGAATCGATTTGTTAAAGACCGGTGCCGAATTGGGTACGCCAGAGTTGCTCTTCGAAAAGATTGAAGACGATGCCATCGAAGCTCAGATTCAACGTTTGGAGAACAATAAGAAAGAGAATGAGAAGAATAACTGGCAACCAGATCCTATCAATGGTCAAAGCACGATAGATGATTTCGCAAAGTTGGATATCCGCGTTGGAACAGTGTTGGAGTGCCAAAAGGTGAAGAAATCAGATAAACTGCTTCAATTCAAGATTGATGATGGTTTGGGTGGACGAACCATTCTTTCTGGTATAGCAAAATCATATCCTGATCCTGCTGAATTGGTTGGAAAACAGGTTTGCTTCGTGGCTAATTTCCCTACTCGTAAGATGATGGGATTGGAAAGCCAAGGAATGATTATGTCTGCTGTTAACAGTGATGGTAACTTAGTGGTGATTTCACCTTCTAAGCAGGTTGCTAATGGTTCTCATGTAGGATAAAACGATACTACTATACTCTAGATAAAAAAATAATCTTTTGTCATTGGGCAAAAGATTATTTTTTTTGTTTGGCAGGTCAAATTATTGACTTAAGCCAGCGGGAAAAAGATTATTTTTTCCGTGAAGCAGTTTGTGAAATTTCATGTTCTGCACTTTCATTCCTCAAATAAGCGGGAATGTGATGTCCTGTTTTTTTCACTTTCTTCTCTTTTTTTACATCTGAACCTTTCATAACGAGTCCTCCTAAAAATAAAATTAAACAATTAATATTATTAATATGAGTCGTGTTCAGTAGCAAAATGCTGGACTGCTCGTTTAGAGTACATCATAAAACATGCCAAACCGACTTTTTCTGCCATTTTGTCCACATTGGTTATTTATGAACGGTGTAGGAAAAAGATTCCTCCTCCGTCGTACAACTTTTCGTCGCTCAGAGCGATAATCTCCAGTCCTGCTGATTCGATGAATTGACATAGTCCCTGTCCATCCTTATGTCGGAGAGGGTTGCCTAAAAAGAAGATCTTGCCATTGCTTATGCCACAAGTGCCACCTAAGAATCCATTCCGATGGATGGCAATGCGAATCTCATCAGGAGAAAATAGGAATGAGGAGAATCGCTCTCTTTGTAACACCTTATGAATGCCTGCATCAGAAGTGATGATGGCATGGTCTGATAGGGGAAGCATTGAACATCGCGTATATGATTGGGGGAGGGCGATGAATCGTTTCTCTTGGTTGAGGCTTTGAATCATTGGGTCGGTGAACCCCTCTTTATGAAAGAAGGCATCTGCGGTGGATACACAGTTGTAGAAACAGGAGTCTGCCAAAAGTGCACCAATGACAGAATGTCCGATTTTATAGGATATGTTATTGCGATTGAGTAGGTCGAATAGCTCCTGTGGCGCATTGGGTGCCACAATCAGGTGTTGTTCATCTTGGTATAGAAAGATGTCAGGATGACAGGAAATCGATTCATAAGTGATTCCGTCGGAACGGAAGGGAAAAACCTCCTCGACGTAGTTGAGCAGATGCTTTTGAATGAAGGGACTGCATCGATGGTCGACAATGGCGATTAGGTTTGTCATGGTCAGTCTTTATAGTTCCGTTGGTAGAATTTACCCATCAGCTTGTCGGTGTTGATGGTGTTGATGAAAGCGTCCGGATCTGCTTTTTTGACGCCGTGGATAATCTTTATGTATTCCTCTCTTGAAACTACGGAGTAGACGAGGAAGTTTTTATTGTGTGTGGAACCTTCACTCTCCATAATGGTTGCTCCGTGGTTGCTCTGTTGTGCGATGACGTCGCATACCGTGTCGGGGTGTGTGGTGGTGATGAGCAAAGTCTCCTTTTGATAGCGTTTGTGAAGTGTGTGTAGTATCTGCGTGGATGCATATTGAAAGATGATGGAGTAGAGCGCCTTGTCCCAACCGAAAAGAAATCCAGCAGCAATCAGTATGACGATATTGATGGCTAATGAAATATTCCATGAATCCCGATGTTTCTTCTCCGACATGTAGATGGCAATAAAGTCGGTTCCTCCGGATGTGGCATCAACCAAGAGACAAAGACAGATGGCAAGTCCATTGATAATACCTCCGAAGATGGAGATGAGCAGAATATCTTCCGTGATGACGTAAGAGGGAATTAAATCTGTGAAAAGGCCTGTGAGCAGGATCATCAGACAGGAATAGATGGTGAATTTGCGTCCGATGAATCGAAACCCAATGTAGATGGGTATTGCATTTAAAATGATGTTGATGAAGGTGTAGTGCAGATGAATGCCAAAGAACGACTCTCCAATACGAAGTATGAGGATGGTGAGTCCTGTGGCACCTCCTGGGTAGAGTCCACCTGTATGTACGAGTGTTCTAATATTGGCCGCCATGAGTAGGGCTGCTATGATGATGACGCCTATACGTCGAAGTTCCTTTGTCCATTGAAATGTGCCTTTTTCCATTTTTCTTTTGATTATGTGATGATTATGAAGAAAACTGACTGTGATAGATCTGATGATAAGCCCCTTTCTTGTCTAGCAACTCTTGATGCTTGCCGCATTCCACTATTTTACCATCGTCGATGACAATGATTTTATCTGCGTTTTTAATGGTGCTGAGTCGGTGGGCAATAACGATGCAGGTTTTGCCTACGGATAATCGTTGTATGGCTTGTTGAATCAGAATCTCAGTTCTGGTGTCGATGTTGCTGGTAGCTTCATCCAACACTAAAATAGGGGCTTTGGAGAGAATGGCGCGAGCAATGGTCAATAGCTGTTTTTGTCCGTGACTGATTCCGCCACCTTGTTCCATGATCGGTTGGTCGTATTGTGAAGGAAGTTGCAGAATGAAGCTTTCGCAGTTGGCGTCGCGGGCAGCCTGAACGACCTCACTTTCGGTGTAGGCTTTCTTTCCATATCCGATGTTATACTGAATGCTTTCAGAGAAGAGGTAAGGGTCTTGAAGTACAATGCCGATATTTTCTCTCAGCTCTTTCTGTGTTAGGTCTCGTATGTCAACCCCATCAATGCGGATGTGTCCCTCTTGCGAATCATAAAAGCGGGTGAGTAGGTTGATGATGGTGGTCTTTCCAGCACCTGTCGTACCCACAATGGCCACTACCTCGTCGGGCATGGCATTGAATGTGATTCCCTTCAGAACTGGATGATTCTCTGTATAACCGAAGTGGATGTTGTCGAATTCGATTTTTCCCTTTACATCGGAGAGATGGATGGTCTCCTGTTTGTCTGTCACCTCTGGTTGCTCATCCAGTAATGCGAAGATTCTCTCAGCACCTGCTATGGCAGATTGGATGGAGTTGAGTTGGGTGGCAATGGCGTTAATGGGACGTTGGAAGTTCTTTGTGTATAATAAAAAGGATTGAATGACACCAATCGTGATACTGCCTCTGTAGGCTAACAAGGCACCCACTAAGGTGACGAAGATATAGCTGCAGTTATCTAACACCCTCATGAGAGGCATCAGTATACCACTGTAAATCTGTGCACGCACACCCGTTTCTTTCACCTCTTGGTTGAGTACTTTGAACTTCTCCAATTGCTGTTTCTCCTGTCCGAAGGTCTGAATCACCTTCATTCCTGATATTGACTCTTCCACCATACCGTTTAGATTGCCCAAGGCCACTTGTTGTTTTGAAAAGTAGTTGCGGGTTCTCTTCATGACAAATTTGCTTAGTAGGATGGTGAGAGGAACGGTGATGCAGGTGACTAACATCAGTTGCAGACTGAGTTTGGCCATGATGATGATGGAACCTATCAAGGTTAGACCACTGGTGATGAGTTGTATGAGGGAGTTGCCCATAGCCTCTTTGATCAGTTCTATGTCGTTGGTGAAGTAACTCATCAGCGAACCTCTAAGGTGGTTGTCGTAGTAGCGGATGCTGAGAGATTGTAGTTTCAGAATCATCTCTTCACGCATCTTTTTGATGATCTTCTGTGTGGTGTACATCATGCCGTACTCTTGAAACCATACGCAGAAGGCGGAGAAGAGGTGAACCCCGAAGAAAATCAGTAGCAGTTTTGTTATCTTGCTGATGTCAAGAACGCCAGATGAAACCGTTTCTGTCACACATTGGTCGATGGCGAGACCTAAGATATATGGACCTAGGAGGGAACAACCGACACCTAGCAGAGAAAGGAATACGATAAGACACAGCATAGGCTTGTACTCACCCCAATAGGAGAGCAGTCGGCGTGTGGTACCCCTCACGTCGTTGGCCTTTTCCACGGCACTGCCCATGGCTGCCATTCTCTTTTGTCCTCCGTTGGCTGTTAATCCTTTCCTCATAATCTATTCCAATTGAGAGTAACAAATTTCCTGATAAACCGTATTACTTTTTAATAGCTCTTCATGACTTCCCTCACCGATGATGATTCCATTTTCCAGAAGGAGGATGCGGTCGGCATCTTTTATGGTGCTGATTCGTTGAGAGACGATGATTTTGGTGCAGTCGATCTCGCGTAATGCACGGTTGAGACGCACTTCTGTTTTTAGGTCGATGGCGTTGAGACAATCGTCCAAAACCAAAACCTCTGGGTGCCCGATTAATGTGCGCGCTAAAGAGATACGTTGCTTTTGTCCACCGGAGAAGTTAACTCCTCCTTGTTGGATAATATGGTTGTAGCCATCGTCCAAACTCTCGATGAAATCGTCGATTTGAGTAATTTCGCATGCTTTTCGCATCTCCTCTTCGGTGGCGTCGGGTTTACCCCAGCGTAGGTTTTCTGCAATGGTGCCAGAGAAGAGTTGTATGTTCTGCATGGCTAATCTTACTATTTGGTGAAGTTCTTCAGAAGCATATCCGTTGATAGGTTTGCCTTTTAGGTAGATGCTTCCTTCACAAGGCTTGTAGCATCGCATAATTAACTGAGCCAAGGTGCTTTTCCCCGATCCCGTTCCGCCGACGATGCCAATGGTTTCGCCCTCCTTAATGGCGAAGGAGATGCCCTTCAGAACATAGTTGTCATGTTGTTCCTCTTTGGTTTCATTATAGCTGAAATAGACGTTTTCGAAACGAATGCAAGAATCGTCATTGATGGAGGATAGGTTTGGTTGCGTGTCGTTCTCCTGATTGTCAGAAGCAACGATCACCTCGTTGATGCGCATCATAGAGGCTTTCGCTTCTGTAATAGACATGATGATACGTTGAGCCATCATCAGCGACATGAGGATTTGAGTCAGGTAGTTGGTGATGGCCATGATTTCACCCACGTGGATGGGGTCGCCAGCATCTATTAGTTTGGCACCTAGGAAGACGACGATGGCAATTCCGATGTTGAGGATGAGTGACATGATTGGACCGAGAAGCACAATCAGTTTGCTGACCTTTAGGTTGTTTTCAATCAGGTCGTCATTAGCTTCTTGAAATCGTTGTTGCTCTTTTCCTTCTTGCGTGTAGGCTTTCACGACGCGTATGCCGGCGAGCGACTCTTGAATGACGGTGTTGAGTCGGTCGGTTTTCCCTTGAATCTTCATGAAGATAGGGTAAGCCTTTTTGACGATGATGAAGACAGCGCCCAGCAAGATAGGAAGAATAATCAGGAGAACAGACGAGAGCGTTTTGCTGATGGAGAGTACCATGACAACGGAGCCCACGAATAGGAATGGAGAGCGAAAGAGCAGTCGCATGGAGGACTGAATGACGCTTTGCACCTTGTAGACGTCGCTCGTGATGCGAGTGATGAGTGAGCCCGCCTGTAGTTTGTCGATGTTGTGAAAGGAGTAGTGGGAGACTCTTTCGAATAGTTCTTGGCGCATATCAGCACCGAAGCTGTAGGAGACGTGACCTGCCGCAAAGATAGAGAGAACGCCACCTATCATGCCGATGATGGTGATGATCAGCATCTGTAAGGCTATGGGAAGGATGATATCGTACTGACTATGGAGAACGCCTTCGTTGACGATTTTAGACATCAGATAGGGCTGAGACAGTTCGGCGCACACTTCCATTCCGACCAATAGAGGTGAGAGAAGAGCCCATTTATAATGAGGTTTTAAGAACTTAAATATTTCAGAGGTTGAATTCAATGTTAGTTTTTATAGAACACACCGATACTTTCAGTCACCAAAGTTATGAAAAAAAAGAGAAAGAACATTTAATTTTTGAATCTATCTGAAATTTAATTTTCAAAATACTTTCATAATTCAATGTAGAATGTTACTTTTGCGTAGATTTTATAAAATGGCCACTTTGGATAGCGAAGAGAGTTTAGAAAAGAGAGTTGAGACAAAGGTGCATCGTCTGTTGGTTGAAGTAGATGGATTGAGGGCACAAAATGTCGAACTAAACCGAAAGGTAAAGCTTTTGGATGAGAAACTTTCTGAGGCGCAGAAGGAGTTGTCGGATTGTCGCGAAAAGATGTTGAATTTGGCATGTGTGAAGGCAACAAAGGTCACAGATGCAGAGGCAAGACAGATGCGCAATCGGATGTTGAAATTGGAGCGGGAAGTAGAGAAATGTATTTCACTTTTAAATGAATAATATGCCGAGCAAGGAGGATGTTTTTATTATCACGCTAAAAATTTTAGGAGATGATATGAAAATTCCTGTAAAGAGGTGTGATGAACAGTATTTCCGAGAGTCGGCAAAGTTGATAGGAACTGTGTATGAAAAATATACGATGCAGATTTCTTCAGCGCAAAATAATTTTGGAGTTGAAACATATTTAAAATTAGTTGCATTGGACTTGGGTGTTCGTTACAGAATGGCAGAGGCAGCTAATGAGGAATTGAGACAGCGGCTGGAACAATTGGAGAAAGATATTGACCAGCATTTGGATTGAAATTCTTACGTACACAAAATTTATTGAAAATTCCCGCATTTCGTCTTCGTATGGCTCGAAGAGGGATGCGTTTTTTTATATATATTTAAATTAATTTTTTTTATGACAGTTGTTTATATTATAGCAGCTTTCTTGGTTGGCGGATTGGTGACTTGGTTTGTGATGAATACGATTTTAAAGTCTCGAACAAGCAATATATTAAAGGAAGCTGAAGCTGAAGCAAAGGTCCTCCGTGAAAATAAAATGTTGGAGGTGAAGGAAAAATATTTGACGTTGAAAAATGAGTATGAGGCTCAATGTAATCAACGTAACGCTAAAATGCAGCAGTTTGAGTCTAAATTGCAACAATTTGAATCCAAATTGAAACAGCGTGAAATGCAGTTGAACCAAATGCAGTCTGAAGTGCAAAGGGGTCGCGCAGAAAATGAAAACACAAAAGAAAATCTAAGCAATCAATTGGATGTGGTCAATTCTCGTAAACAGGAGTTGGAGAAATTGAATCGTATGGCGAATGAGCGTCTGGAGGCAATCTCTGGTTTGTCTGCTCAGGAGGCTAAGACCAACTTGATTGAATCATTGAAAGAAGAGGCTAAAACGGATGCTATGTCATACGTTAACGAAATAATGGAAGAGGCTAAAATGACTGCCAACAAAGAGGCAAAACGTATTGTGGTTCAGACGATCCAACGCGTTGCTACTGAGGCTGCCATCGAAAACTCTGTCACTGTTTTCAATATCGATTCTGATGAAATCAAAGGACGTATCATCGGTCGTGAAGGTCGTAACATCCGTGCCCTTGAGGCTGCAACGGGTGTGGAAATCATTGTGGATGATACCCCAGAGGCTATCGTCCTTTCTGCTTTCGACCCTGTACGTCGTGAAATAGCTCGCTTGGCTTTGCACCAGTTGGTGACGGACGGTCGTATCCACCCAGCTCGTATCGAAGAGGTGGTTGCTAAAGTGAAGAAACAAGTGGAGGACGAAATCGTTGAAACAGGTAAGCGTACTACAATCGACTTGGGTATCCACGGTCTTCACCCTGATTTGATCCGTCTGATTGGTAAGATGAAATACCGTTCTTCTTACGGACAAAACTTGTTGCAACATGCGCGTGAAACAGCCAACCTTTGTGCTATCATGGCTTCTGAGTTAGGGTTGAACGCTAAGAAAGCTAAACGTGCCGGATTACTACACGATATTGGTAAAGTGCCTGATGATGAACCAGAATTGCCACACGCAATCTTGGGTATGAAACTGGCTGAGAAATACAAGGAGAAACCAGAGATTTGTAACGCTATCGGTGCTCACCACGATGAGATTGAAATGGATAGCTTGTTGTCTCCTATCGTTCAGGCTTGTGATGCTATTTCTGGTGCACGTCCGGGTGCACGTCGTGAAATCGTTGAGGCTTACATCAAACGTTTGAATGATTTGGAGAAATTGGCGCTTTCTTATCCTGGTGTTGTGAAGACCTATGCTATCCAAGCTGGTCGTGAACTTCGTGTGATTGTGGGTGCTGATAAGATTGACGATAAAGAGATCGAAACATTGTCTTACGATATAGCTAAGAAGATTCAGGATGAGATGACTTATCCTGGTCAGGTGAAGATCACAGTTATTCGCGAGACAAGAGCTGTTAGCTTCGCAAAATAAAATAAGTTGTTTTCATAAGTTGAAGGAGGGTGCGCTCAATCAAATGAGGGCATCCTCTTTTTTTATTGCCTTTAATTTATTACATTTGGCGATTGAAACAACACCGATAGATTTATGTTCAGAGGAAAAGAGACATGCAAAATACTCAAACAGATCCGACAGAATATTGCATCTGAGAATGATATTCCCTTGGTGGTGGAGGAGTGCCATTATAAAGGGGAGTGCCGAGGCACCTGTCCGCGCTGTGAGGCGGAACTGGAATATCTAGAAAGGGAGCTGATGAAACGCAGATCTATGGGTAAAAAACTTGTGTTGGCAGGCTTGTCAGCAGGACTAAGTTGGACCCCAATGGCAGCGGCTGAAAATATACAGGTGAGCGAAGTCTCCACTCAACAGGATACGACACAAAATGATGAAAGAACAATTCGGATAGAGGGAACGATTAAAGATTCTAATGGAGAATCTTTATATCCTGTATCGGTGATGATTCAGGGAACTGCGAAAAGTGTAGAAACGGATTTTGACGGTAAGTATAGTATCTATGTCAAAAGTGGAGATGTCTTGGAAATTTCCTGTATAGGATATAAAACGGTATTTAAAAGTGTTGATAAGATCAAATCATCAACACTTGATGTCGTGATGAAAGAAGAAGAAATAACAGGATTAATAGTGGAAACTACGATTAAACGAGCGAGTCCGATTGATTCAATGTTTTGGGAGTATAATTATGATAGAAGTTCGACACCTAGCTCATTGATTTCTGATGAAGAATACCGATGTGAAAAAGGTTATTGGAGAGATTTGAATCAGGACATTCAATACCATAAAGTTTATCCGAAGGTGGAAGAGATAAAAGAAGATGTGGAGGTGAAGGTACGATTTGTTATCAATGCGGATCAATCCTTGTCCGATTTTAAGATTGTCAGTTCTAATGATGGACGATTCAACGAGGCAGCCATAGAGACCATAAAGCGAATGGATGGTTGGCGGTGCCGAAAGGTGAACGGGAAACCTGTGGAGACAAGAAAGACGGTTAAAATTATATATCGGAAAGAGGAACTGCAGAGGTTGTCCAGACAAAGGGATGAGAAATAATTCAAAGGTTATCTTTATCGTGTAAATTCAAAAAGACTGTATATGTTCAAAGGAAAAGAGAAATGCAAGATACTCAAACAGATCCGACAGAATATTGCATCTGAGAATGATATTCCCTTGGTGGTGGAGGAGTGCCATTACAAAGGGGAGTGTCGAGGCACCTGTCCGCGCTGCGAGGCAGAATTGGAATATCTGGAAAGGGAACTGATGAAGCGCAGATTTATGGGTAAAAAACTTGTGTTGGCAGGTTTGTCTGCAGGGCTAAGTTGGACCCCAATGGCAGCGGCTGAAAACATACAGGTGAGCGAAGTCTCCACTCAACAGGATACGACACAAAATGATGAAAGAACAATTCTGATAAAGGGAACGATTGAAGATTCTGAGGGACCTATATATGGTGCGACGGTGATGATTCAAGGAACTACGAAAAGTGTTGTTGCGGATTTTGACGGCAAGTATAGTATCTATGTCAAAAGAGGAGATATTTTGGAATTTTCCTGTGTTGGATATGAAAAAGTGGTTAGATGTGTTGATGAAATTAAATCAAAAAGATTTGATGTTATGATGAAGCCTGAAGAAATTCCGAGTGAGGTCATTGTAGTGACATCTGGCTATGTTGGTAAAACGTCAATTGACACACTGTTTGGAGAATTTGATAACAATAAAAGGTCGCACTTGCCTTCCTTGATTTTTTGTGATGAAGAATACCGAAGTAAAGATGGTAAGAGAAACTTGGATCAGGATATACAATACCATAAGGTTTATCCGAAAGTAGAAGAGATAAAAGAAGATGTGGAGGTGGAAGTTAGGCTTGTTATCAATGCGGATGCATCCTTGTTCGAATTTAAGATTGTCAGTTCTAATGATAAACGATTCAACGAGGCAGCCATAGAGACCATAAAGCGGATGGATGGCTGGCAGTGTCGAAAGGTGAAGGGGAAACCTGTGGAGACAAAAAAGACAATCAAAATTGTTTATCGAAAAGAGGAACTACAGATGTTGTCCAAACAAAAGGATGAGAAATAATTCAAAGGTTATCTTTATCGTGTAAATTCTAAAAAAACTATATATGTTCAAAGGAAAAGAGAAATGCAAGATACTCAAACAGATTCGTCAGAATATTGCATCTGAAAACGATATTCCCTTGGTGGTGGAGGAGTGCCATTACAAAGGGGAGTGTCGAGGCACCTGTCCGCGCTGCGAGGCAGAATTTGCATCTGAGAATGATATTCCCTTGGTGGTGGAGGAGTGCCATTACAAAGGGGAGTGTCGAGGCACCTGTCCGCGCTGTGAGGCGGAACTGGAATATCTAGAAAGGGAGCTGATGAAGCGAAGATCTATGGGTAAAAAACTTGTGTTGGCAGGCTTGTCAGCAGGACTAAGTTGGACCCCAATGGCAGCGGCTGAAAATATACAGGTGAATGAAGTCACCACCCGCCAAGATACAACACAAAATGATGAAGAGACAATATTGGTGAAGGGAACTGTTACTGATACTGATGAAATTCCTGTATATGGTGCAACGGTGGCGGTTCGGGGAACTACAAATAAGGTTTATACGGATGAAAATGGAAATTATAGCATAAAAGTTAAAAATAGTGATGTTCTTGAATTTAGTAGATCTTCTGATTCTCAGTCAATCAGTTCTCAATCAATCAGATTGATAAAGGTGGTGAAGGTAAATAAAGATGAGCCCTATTCGGTTCTTAATGTTGTTTTTGAGTCATTGAGGACTAAAAGGGATATATGTGGCGGTGGAGGTTCATGGTCGGCAGAGAGATTGGGATGGGGAATGGAGACTGTAAGACCTCTGATTACTATGGAGGAATATCGTAGTAAAGATGGAAATAGAAACTTGGATAAGGATGCCATGTTACATAAAGTTTATCCGAAAGTAAAAGAGATAGATCAGGATGTGATGGTGACAGTACAATTTAGTATCAACAAGGATCAATCCTTGTCCAATTTTAAGATTGTTAGTTCTAATGATGAACGATTTGATGAGGCAGCCATGGAGACGATAAAGAGAATGGATGGGTGGAAATGTCGAATGATGAACAATCGTCCGATAAAAACAAGAAAAACGGTCACCATTGTCTATCGAAAAGAAGAACTGAAGTATTTGTTAGAGCAGAAAAGTATATTTTATACATTTTGAATAAAGGAGAGTTGCTTATTCATCATTCAAACAATATGAAGTGATTATGTTCAGAGGAAAAGAGAAATGCAAGATACTCAAACAGATTCGTCAGAATATTGCTTCTGAAAATGATATCCCCTTGGTGGTGGAGGAATGCCATTACAAAGGGGAGTGTCGAGGCACTTGTCCGCGATGTGAGTCTGAACTGGAATATTTGGAAAAGGAGTTGTTGAAGCGCAGAGCTATGGGTAAAAAACTTGTGTTGGCAGGTTTGTCAGCTGGACTAAGTTGGACCCCAATGGTAGCGGCTGAAAATATACAAGTGAGCGAAGTCTCTACTCAACAAGATACAACACAAAATGATGAAAGAACAATTCTGATAAAGGGAACGGTGAGAGATACTGTAGGAGAGCCTATATATGCTGCGTGGGTGATGATTAAGGGGACAACGAAAGGTGTTTACTCGGATTATGACGGTAAGTATAGTCTTTATGTCAAAAAAGGAGATGTTTTGGAAATTTCCAGTATGGGATACAGAAGAAAAATAAAAAAAATAAGAAGTAATAAGTCATGTATAAATTTTAATGTCACCTTAAAAGAAGAGGAAGATTTTATGATTGGGGAAATGGAATTCATTGTAGATGTATCGGAACCTATTGTACAATTGCACTCGGTTGATTCTCTGTTTTGGGAATATGATAAAAATATTAGAACTGGTCTTTATCCCATGGCTTTTAAAAATAATGAATACCGAAGTAAGGATGGTAAGAGAAACTTGGCTCAGGACATTCAATACCATAAAGTATATCCGAAAGTGGGAGAGATAAAAGAAGATGTGGAAGTGAAGGTTTGGCTTATTATCAATAAGGATCGGTCCTTGTTCGATTTAAAAATTGTTAGTTCTGATGATAAACGATTTAACGAAGCAGCCATAGAGACCATAAAAAGGATGGATGGTTGGTTTGCTTTTTTGCAGTATGCGAAAACAAGAAGAATAGTCAAGATCGTTTATCGCAAAGAGGAAATCGATAGGTTGATAGAGTTGGAGAATAAACCTTAATGGCTTAAATTCTTCTTCTCCTATTCGACGAAACAAGATATGAGTTTTGTTTTGTAATTCTTGATGGCGGTCATCAACTCCTCGTTGAGGCTGTAGCTTTTGTCATCTACATTATTGTTGAAATTCCAATGAAAATCACCGCCATTCATACGCCCTGCAGATGTGGTGACGTCTGTTTTCACTAGAGTAGGCTCTGTGGGTGTGTAGTTGTAGATTAGAGAATTGTCTGTATCGAAATTATGATAACTTGTGCCACCAGCAACAGTTTTGTATGAGGCTGGAATTGTTTCGTTTCGCGATGAGACTTCATACACGTCGAAGTCGGTAGCATTCTCTTTTTGTGTGATATAACTAAATGAGCTAGGTTTCTCGGTGAAATAGTTGTTGAACGATTTGATGATTCCACCTGTTTCACCAGAGAATGTGCCGTCTCCCTTCGCATCTGTTCCTTGTCCGGAGGAGAGCATCGGTTTGGCAACATTTCGGAAGTAATTAGCCTCGACAAAGGCACTACCTCCATACGTTACACCCACGCCATATTTTGAAGTCCCATCATAATAATTGTTGTATATGTGAACAGACATGGTTCGTATGCGTGGATGACGAGAGTCGGAATGGTCGAACCAGTTGTGATGATAGGAGATATAGTTGGGACCTGTTTCTTTTTTCATCCCGCAGAGTGACATCTTGCCGGAATCGAAGAAGTGGTTGTAGGCAATCGTCATGTATTGAGAGTCATCTTTTAAGTCGATTGAACCGTCGCCTTTTGCCTGATCGGCATCTGATCCTGCCGTGCCATAGAAGATGTCGTTGTTATGAATCCATATATTTTTATTGTTGTTTTCGAAAGCGATACCATCATCGCCGAAGAGCATAATGGCAAGATTGCGAATTTCTAGGTTGTGCGCACGAATGGCTCTTATGCCAAAACCATAACAGGTGGCGTCTTCGCCGACTCCCTCAATGGTAACATTGTCGATTGACATAGAACTACTGGAAGCTTTCACTAAAAGATTATTCGTGTCGCCCGATTCTGTCATTCCGTCAGCAGTAATCTGGCCAATTAAACGGATGCAGATGGGTCTTGTCTCGTATCCTTTCTGAAGTGCTTTTAGAATATTGGAGATTCCTACGCATTGGGTAGTCCCATTGGAAGAGGTGAAAACCTCCATGGAAACGCTCTTTTTTGTATCTTCCGTCACATAAAGTACGACGGCATTCTCTTTGAGTGTCCCGTTGTCATTGTAGGCGCCGACACCCTGGTTGTTGAAGTGGGCATATCCTTCACGATTGTATGCTTTCGCTTTTATTGAGACGATGGATGGACTTCCTTTCTCCCTTCCGGAGTTGACGGCTATGATTTTCAGATTGTAATCGTCTGCTTCTAGTCCGAGCACGTCCGCCCGTACCCCTGTTGGATACTTGCGGATTAGCATCGGATCGATTCTCTGATAAGCATCATCGGAAGCAGATGCTTTTTTACAATACACATGGTAGTTATCGGCACCTTCCACAGCACTCCATTCTACAAAACCTGATTCAAACCATCCACCATAGTTGGTTACCTTCACATCACCCGTCTCGATGGATGACAAGGCAGTGTCGGCTGGCAATCTCGGTGTAAACACGATACTGTCGATGTCGGCAACTTTATACTCGATAATAGCTCCATCCTTCTGATGGATGTTCAGTTTCGTTTGTGCAATAGCCGTTAGTGTGCTAAAAAAGGCTATTATAATAACCGTTTTTTTCATAATCGAAAGTAGTTCTGTAAGATTTTATGGTCTTCTGTTCAAAAAAACTCAGTCTTCTTATGAGCAAAATATTCTATAAGATTTTATGGTCTCCCATTTGTTTATGACAAAACTATCATAGAAAAGAAAAATATACCATGAATATGAATTCAAAAAAGAGGACTTTTGATTCAAATTGAATGAAAAGTGTACTGGTAGAGGAGCGTTGGACTATAGGAAAGTTACTTTTCTTAAAAATACAACAAGAATATAAGCATGAATTGTTTTTTTTCTTAATTTTGTCGGATGTGATATGAATTTTGAAAAACACCACTTGAAGTTTCCTTTGAAATTTACGTCGTACATGGGGTTGTGATTGGGGAGAGAGGGTGATAATACGTTGTGATGAGAGAAACGTGTGGAAAATCGTGAATAAGGATAAATTTGTGTTATGAAAAAGGCAATAATAAGTTGCGTGTGGATGATCATCTCGATGATGACAGCCTACTCTCAAAATTGGAATTTGGTTTGGAATGAAGATTTTGGTGTGGTGGAGGATTCTGTTATTCGAGATTTTCCTGATCCTTCTATGTCAGTTCCAGGACATCAGTTTGGTGCTTGTGAGCCCATAGCAGATGGGTGGTATGGCATAACGAATAGTCCATGGTGGGCCTATAACCGAAAAGCTTCATGTGCCATGGGTTCTGCCGCACACTTTACGGGAGGTGCAGATCATACAGGCAATCCGAATGGAGGAATGTTGGTAGTGAATGTGGATAAGACAGGACACGGAGAAGCTATCTATCGTCAGAAGATGAAATTTCAGGTGTGTGGACAACGAAAGTATCGTTTCTCCATTTATGCGGCTGCTGTTTCGAACTCGCTAAGTAGCATCGATTTACCTATTCTTGCCATGCGCATCGTTAATCAAGATGGAGATGTCTTGGCGGAACAGTCCACAGGAAAGATTCCGTTATGGGAGTTCAATAATCCGAATGATGGAACGCATGTTCACGATAAAAAGGATTGGAGTGAATATAACTTGGAATTTGTGGCACAAGAGGGGGATGAATTGGAACTTCAGGTATTGAACTATTGTGTGAAGGATTATATCGGAAATGATTTCGCTTTGGATGATATCTCTTTGTATCGTGATGATTCGAATAAATTGGTGGAACCTGAGCTTTTAGCTTCTGATGCGGTGGTAGATTGCGAAGGTGGTATGACTTATAGCGTCAAAAACAATATATTATCTTCATGGAAAGCGATTTACGATTATGTCTATTTCCTTTGGCAAGAATCTACGGATAATGGCTATACGTGGAAGAATTTGGAAGATGTCAGTGGTATAAAGAAAACCTCTATGTTTCAAGAGGGTAAAAATCTGGGTGAACGTGTGTATCGATTGATTGTGACGGGAGGAAATACGGAGCAAGAAGCGAGTGATGAAGCTCATTACATAAGTACTCACGGTGGTCCCTCCAATGGCTGTGTCTATTATTCGGTATCCAATTCCATATCTCACTTTTCGAGAATCTATGATTGCTCGCTACAACCTTCTTTGAGAAGGATTTGGAGGGAGGACTTCGGTACGATTGATTCTCTGAAAACCAGAACGTTCGATGCTATAGGTGGGGATTATCAAGCATACGAATCAGGTCAGACAACTCGCTTCGACGAGGGTGCTTATTATACAGTGACTTGTGCGCCAGACTCTACTGTTTATGCGCTTTCTTCAGATGGTTCTACAAACGACTACTCTGAACCATATCAGATATTAGGTGTTACGGGGGAAGAAAATGATGCCTTCTTGTATACTAACATTCCTGTTGGACAGCAAGTGATGGTGGTGGATAAACTAATACCGGGAAAAGTATGCCCTTGTCAGAGCTATGTCCTCAGTGTGAATGCTAATGGATTGGATTTGGGTGACGGTGTCTATATGACCTTGTCTGCACAAGACGAACGAGGTGTCAGATATATGGAGATGACTTATTCGGTCCCTTCTAATCAATGGGGGCGTTTTGAAATGCCATTGTCTCTCTATGCAGACGAGGTCTTTCACATGAAGGTCTTCTGCCAGAATGTCGGTACCCAACCTGCTAAGGTGGCATTTGACGATATACAATTCCTGGTTTGCTCTGACCACATTCCACAGGCTGAAATCGGTATAGATGGAGATCCTAATAAAAAATATGAAGGTATCTTTAATTGTAATGACCTAACAGAGAATCATACAATTCATCTCTACTCACAAGAATGGGATGATAAAGATGAGCCATACGTTTATATATGGCAAACCTCTTTTGATGGAATACATTGGACTTCTTTGACTTCCAATAGTAAAGTGATTCAATATGACAATATGCAGGGAGGTTCCGTCATGTACAGAGCGATCTTGGCACTCACGAATGAAGTAGCTCAGCAGGTGGCTCAGAATGGTTATCCCGACAGTTATTGTGATTTGTTCTATATCACTACGCCTGTTACTATTAGTTGTAAGGGTTGTCAGAAACCCAAATTTGCACCTCTTGGTGAAACAGAAAACACCTTGTGTGGAGGCCCTCTTGTGCAGGTGGTCATCGAGGCGAAGTCGACGCCTACATCCATTGTGGATCAATATTACTGGTTCGAGAAAAGTCCGCACGATACAGAATGGACTGCTATCCCTACCCCAGAGGAACCTAATATCCTTAAAGCGACCACGGCTGATTCAATGCAATACCTCTTCTATGCAACGAATGAGGACTGCGTCTCCGATTCTATTATTTATCAGTTGAATATCATTCCTGTGACTGTACTGGAACCGCTGAACGATACTGTCATGTGCGAAGGCGGTAGTTATACTCTAAACCCTGTTGTCTTAAGGGGTAATCCAACTGAATTTTATGTGAATTCAGAACCTGTTACCCTGCCATACGTGATAGAGAATATTCGTGGAGGAAAGATTATCTCTCTTACTGCTTCTGATGGTAATTGCACCTCTTTGCCTGTGAATATGGAGATATTGGCCGAGGATTCCATTCGTTATACGGAGTATCCTAGCCCTATGTTTCTGTGTCCGAACACAGATGACTACTTGTATCTTGATGTGATAGGTTCATACACATCGGCAGTGTGGAAAAAGGATGGAGTTGCCTTGACTGACAATGAATTAGCTAACAAGATACCTCTGACAGAATCTGCTACATTCGAACTCGTTGCAGAAGGAAACAAGTGTCCTTCCGTCCACTATTCGTTTGACGTTGTTAAATTAGATGGTGTGAAACTCTCTTTTGAATCCCCTTCGTTATGGGGCTGTGAAGGAGATCAGGTCACGTTGAAACTTAATGAACAAAACGTGAGTGGAGTGATTTGGGAACAAATGCGTAAGGGAGAAAACTCCTTCACTGCGATTCCATCGGCTAATGGACCTTCTTATACGGCTGAAGCAAAAGATACCATCTTCTATCGAGTGCGCATGCCTTCTAGTCCGGGTTGTGACGATATCTACTCAGACACGGCAGTTGTCTATGCTGAAAAGAAAATCCTATTGCCTGCCTATACGGGTCCGACTACCGTTTGTTATGGAGAAAAAATCACTTTCGTGAAAGATCCACAATCAGAAGGCGTATGGACAAAAAACTCGAATATATTACCTTGGGTAAATCAAGGTACTCAGATGGTGGTGGAAGATACTCCAGACGATCAACCGACTATCTATAAGTACTATACGGATAATACGATTTGTAGTAAAGATGAAATGGTAGTGAGAATCAATGTGGAGAGAAGAGCTGATTTGTCTCCTAATTATTTTGATGTTCCATCTTCTGTATGTAAGGGGGAAGAATTCTTGGTGTGTGCCTCTACAATTGTGATGGTGGGAGGACCGTTTGATGTCGTATGGATAAAAAACAGTGATACACTGACATCTGATCTATGCATCGATGATAGTCTGACAACGACTGCACAATATACATTCTATGTGAATGGAAACGCTTGTCCTGATACAGCCAGAACATTCACGGTAGAGGTGAAAGACCGTCCGTCGGTGTCGCTGTCAGCTTCGGAGACCACTGTCTGCGAAAAGAGTGATGTCACCTTTACTGCCACTTCAAGTGATGCAAAGGATTTGACATGGCAGAAGAAAGAGGGAGGCGCTGCTGATTTCACCACCATCGAAACCGGTACGTCCACCGAACAGACATGGCAGATGAACACCTCCGCCACCTATCGTGTGATTGCCAGCTCGTTATACGGATGTGCTTCCGACACCTCCGATTATCTCTCTGTGAATGTAGAAAAATTGGCCACATTGAGTCCGTCCGACTTTTCCGTACCAACCCTTGTGTGTGAGGGCGGAGAGGTGCACCTGACACCTCTGGCAACTTTATCGATCAATACTCCGTTTGCATGGAAGAAAGGTACGGAGACCCTGACAACTACCGAATTGAATTATGTCGACCAACTGACTGAAGATGCTCAGTATGAGTTTAGTGTGAAGGGGAACGCCTGCCCAGAGGCCTCTATCACATTCGACGTGCAGGTGGAGAAACGTCCGACTGTGACACTCGATGCTTCGGAAACATTTGTCTGCGAGGCGAGTGATGTTACTTTTACAGCCACGACACATGATGCAAAGGATTTAACATGGCAAAGAATGGGCGAGGAAGATTCAAACTTTACAACTATCGAAACCAGTACGACCGCAACACAAACATGGCAGATGAATGCAACTGCTGTTTATCGTGTGATGGCCAATCCAACAGAGGTGTGTGAGCCAGCCGTTTCTGACCCTATCACTGTGCAAGTGGAAAGAACGAGTACCCTCTCTCCATCTGACTTTGATGTGCCAACCCTTGTGTGTGAGGGTGAGCCGGTGACTTTAACAGTGTTGCCAACCCTTGCTTTGAGCGGTACTTTCGCATGGAAGAAAGGTGCGGAGACTCTGACGACAACAGATCGAACTTATACTGATCATCTGACAGCCGACGCTCAATATGAGTTTAGCGTGAAAGGTGCGGTTTGCCCTGAGTCCTCCGTCACATTCGATGTAAAGGTGGAAAAGCGTCCGACTGTGTCACTGTCTGCCTCTGAAACATTCGTTTGTGAGGGAACCGATGTCACTTTCTCCGCCACTGCCACGGACGCAAAAGATTTAACATGGCAGAAACAAGAAGATGAAGAAACAGATTTCACCACCATCGAGACAAGTGCAGTCACCGAGCAAACAAAGCAGATGAATGTACGAACAGTCTATCGTGTGATTGCCAATCCGTTGGAGGTGTGCGAACCAGTCACGTCCGACCCAGTCGTAGTTGAGGTGGAGCCTAATATAGAGTTCTTCTTGAAAAATATGCCTACTCAAGTGTGTGAGAATTCAGTGATAAGAGTAATATTGGACATTGAACCTGATGTGAGTGTTGGTTTCTCGCATCGGTGTAGTTTGACGAGAAATGGCGAAGCTCAGGTTCCACTTTCTAATGCATTCAATGATGTGATTACAGAAAAGACTACCTATGTCGTGATCACCAGAGGAAGTGTTTGCCCGAATGATACGAATCAATATGAGGTTGACATAGTGCCACGTTTAAGCATTCAATTGGAGGGATCGGCAGATTCGCTCTGTGCAAATGAGTCATTGGATTTATCCATCTCTTATGGAACAGATTTAGATCCAGCAACGTGTCCGCGCATGCAGGTGCGTAGGGAGGGAGAGACTTCTTATGCTACGATAGGCACAGCGGGAGATTGCATTGGTAATGATTTTCATATGGAGCAGGTGGATACCTCTTTGTATGTGCGGGTGATAACAGAAGGAGGAGCCTGTCCGGATACATTCTCGAATGAATTATTCATCCATGTAGATCAACCCAATGAGGTGAAGCTGTTGGCACCATCTGTTTGTCAAGGCGAGAAGGCAATGCTGAAACTGGAAGATGTGCATCAATACACGAATATAGAATGGAGTTCGGCAGACACAACAGTGACGGGAGGCGAACGACTTGAGGTGCAGCCGATGACAGATACGGAGTATCACGTGGAAGTAGTCAATGGTGCGTGCGAGAATGAAACAAGTGGTACGGTGCATGTGCAACCATATCCAGTTATCCTATCCTGTGAGGAACTTGCATACGATCAGTATCAGGTGAAGGTGGAGTCGCCATCCTCGGCATTGGTTTATGATTATGGTAAAGGAGAGACGACGTCAGACATCTTGGAGCATGCGATCGTTGGCGTAGAGTATCACATAGTGGTTAAAGATGAGGTGGGTTGCGCTGATACCTTTATTTTCAAACCGACGGTGGAACTGTTTATACCAGAATATTTTGTTGAAGGACGAGAGACGTGGAAGGTGCTCGGGTTGGATAAATTTGCACGCTCATATTATTACATCTTTGATCGATATGGAAAGTTGCTATATCGAGGAAGCGGATTGGATGATGGTTGGGACGGTTATTATTTAGGACATCCTATGCCATCCACCGATTATTGGTATGACATACATATACCGGAGATTGACCGAGAGTATAGCGGACACTTCACTCTTTTGCGACAAAAATAGGGTAGGAATGTGGAGTGCCGCGTCTGTTGCAATATGGTGTGCCATGTTCGTCGTGATATGCCGTGTTGTATCAGTTGTTTGAAGTAATAATTTTTAATTTGAAAAATAGTTGCTATTTTGACTGAATGGTTATAACTTTGCAGAAGTTTAGTAGCGACTGAACGATACCCATGCAACGGGTCAGATTTGGGGATGACTGGATTTGACAGCGGGCAGAAGTGGTAGGTAAGCATGCAGTGCGCTGGTGGCTAGCACTATAATCTTTGGAGACCAAAAATTTAACTGGCGAGAATAACTATGCTCTTGCTGCTTAATCGAATAATAGTAGATTGAAGCTTAATCTGGACACGGGTGTTCAGACAAGACGTTTCCCCGATGCTAAGTCCTGAGGCGGTCGGAATCGGAGGCGCAGAAAAATCAGGAATAGTTTGGGTATGCCTCGCTGCCCGAATGAAATTTTAGAGGATAAGACGGTAGTTGGTGGTCTTGGTCTTGCTATCGTACGAAAATGAAGTCAAGAATAAGCATGTAGAAAGCTTATGATTTCCTCGTTTGGACCAGGGTTCGAACCCCTGCATCTCCACAACGGATTCAGATAAAAAAAGAGCTGAGTCTATTGTTAGAACATCGATAGGTGTGTGATGAAATTTGATGACACGTGATGAATCTAATTCATTCCGTGTCGTTTTATTTAGATGAACTTATAGAACACATACATTTGTTGATTCTGATTATTTGCAACTAGTTTATTAAACATATATGCGTATGAGTGATATTTTACGAAAAATGAGATGGCTGGTAATCTTTTTATTACCACTTTTTTTTATTGATGCCAATGCTGCATCGTACAACATGATTCTGGATTCGTCTATTGTTAGACAGATGCCGAACGGTTTGATCTTCTTAGGAGGTAGGGACTATTACAGATTTGGGGAGTTGAATGACATGAGGATAGATTCTGTGAAAGAAAATGCTCGTGTGACAATATGTGTTTTCCCTAATGAAGAGATGAAACAGGATGTGACTGTGGAGACTGCCTCAGGTCAGTCGATTCAAGTCGAGACCTGCGATTTCTGTGATTCCGTTTGGTTCTATATGCCATCAGAATTAGTATATCTCTCTTTGGTGGATCGTTATCCGACGTATGAGATTACCTACGATTCAACCTACATAAACTACTTTGATGGTCGTCTGAGACCTACATCTGCAAAGGTGGGTGACACTGTCAATGTAATGTTTAAGAAGGGAATAACACCATGCGCATATTGGAGTAATCCTTATGGTAATTATTTCGTAGACGACTATACAATAACTGATTCGATCTTCACTTTTATAATGCCTTCTGGTCCTGTGAACGTCAGGACGGCACGGACAACAGATCTTGATGTGGCTATAAACATTGAGTGTGAAGGCGGAGAAGTGCGTAGCGAGAAGACTGGTGACGCAGGAGAGACCATTTGGTTCAATGTCTACCCAGACCCAGGCTATTTTACTCGGGATGTTTTTGTGTCAGGAGCCAAGGATTTTGAGAAATTGGATGATACCACCTATCGATTTGTGATGATACCAGATCATACGGCTTGGATTAATGCTTGTTTCGAAAAGATACCAACGTATCGTTCCATTACGACCGACTCAACCTTTACGAAGTGCAATGTTTCTGCCAATCCTTATTGGTTGCAAAATAGTAAAGGCTTAGACTCCATAAGAGTAGGTTCTGGCTTGGATTTCATGGGTATGTTTGAAGGATTAAATTATGAATCAACATTGAAAATCCGTGAGAAAAATGGAGGTCTGATTGCTAGCTTTAAAATGGGCGACAGTGTTGGATTCTTTATGCCAGATAGTGATATTGTCCTTTCTGTCGTTAATCCTACATACGAGATTGTATATGATTCAACCTACATTGACTACTTCACTGGCTATGGTTATCCGACATCAGCAGAGGCAGGTACTACTGTGAGTGTGATGTTTAGGAGGGGCATTACACCGAAAGTTTCAGCATTGAGAAAAAATGGTGGAATTTGGTATGTGGTTAATAGCTCGATAAGGGACTCTGTCATCACTTTCCAAATGCCATTTGCTGATGCATTAGTGGACATTGCATATGTACTTAATTATAATTCTATCGTGCTTGATTCATCATGCGCAAGAATGATGGATGGATATGCAAGAGTCTACTTAGTTGGTGAAGGTCTCACAAATGATGTTTATGATATTAGAAACCAAACCACGATTGAAGGAGTCTCATCTGGAACGCGTGTCACGTTGGTAGGTTTCGGTGATCCAAACTCAGAATTGAAAAGTTGGGTGAAGGCAACTACAAAATCGGGTCAGAATATCAAGGTTAGCACCTGCTCATATTGTGATTCCGTATGGTTCTTTATGCCAGATACATCAGTCTATGTCACTATGGAGCAACCATATTATGAATACTATTCCATTTCAGTGGATAGCACCTTCTCTAAATGCAATGTGACAGTTGATTCTTACTGGCAAAGGAGCCATAAAGGATTGGATTCAATACAGGCAGGCGAACTGCTCGATTTCATGGATATCTTCGATGGACTAAATTATTTCACTAGATTGTACATTCGTAATAACAGCGGACGTATGTTGGATAGCTTTATGATAGGTGATAGCGTGGATTTCTTCATGCCGGCTGAGGATATCGTTCTGACCATGAAGAATCCAGTGTATGAGATTGTATATGATTCAACTTACATTGACTACTTCACAGACTATGGTTATCCAATCTCGGCAGAGGCAGGTTCTACAGTGAAGATTCTCTATAAGAATGGCATTACGCCGAGAGTCTCTGAAAAATATTGGAATGGAGATTGGAGTAAAATGAACGATACTCGCATAGGATGGGAAAGTGGCAATACATGGAGCGTCTCCTTCGAGATGCCGTTTAATGATGTGAAGATAGGTGCTGCTCAAACGACAGACCTGCGCATCTATAAGTATGTTTCTTGTGGAGAGGGTTACATTGAATGTCGTGATTCATTTGCTAATGCGCACGATACGGTTTGGTTCTTTGTCCATCCAGCAGCAGGCTATCAGGTGAAGAATGTCTTTGTGTCGGGTGGCAACCAATTCCAACAATTTGATGATTCAACCTATATGTTTGAGATGGTGCCAGATAAGACCGCAAGTATAACCGCCTGCTTCGAAGAACAAAAACATGGAATCTATTTCACATCCTCCTGTGCAGATGTGGCTGAAAATGCTCAAATGTATGTGTATGATGGAAACTATAAAGAATATAGATTCGCTTATTACAGTCCAACCAATGGAAATGATTCGTTGGTTACATTTGCCAAAGAGAATACTCGTGTTGTGTTAGAAGGTTTTGGCGCGCCAAGCTCAGAACTGAAAAAATGGGTGAAGGTAACTACTCAATCGGGCCAGAACGTTCAGACCACCACTCTTGAATATTGTGATTCCGTATGGTTCTTTATGCCAGCAGAACCTATCTATATTAGCATGGAGAATCCATTCCATTATAATTCTATCGTACTTGATTCGTCATGTGCAAGGATGATGGACGAGTATGCAAGGGTTTACTTGGTTGGTGAGGGGCTCACATCAAATGATTCTTATGATATTAGAAAACAAACCAGGATTGACTCTGTGACATCTGGAACACGTGTCACGTTGACAAGTTTCGGTGGCCCAGACTCAGAATTTAAAAAATGGGTGAAGGTAACCTCACGATCAGGTCAGAATATCAAGGTAAACACCTGCTCATATTGTGATTCCGTATGGTTCTTTATGCCAGATACATCAGTCTATGTCACTATGGAGGAACCATATTATGAATACTACTCCATTTCAGTGGATAGCACCTTCTCTAAATGCAATGTGACAGTTGATTCTTACTGGCAAAGAAGCCATAAGGGCTTGGATTCAATGCAGGCAGGCGAACAGCTCGATTTCATGGATATCTTCGATGGACTAAATTATGAGTCTAGATTGTACATCCGTAATAACAGCGGACGTATGTTGGATAGCTTCATGATAGGTGATAGTGTGGATTTCTTCATGCCGGCTGAGGATATCGTTCTGACCATGAAGAACCCAGTGTATGAGATTGTCTATGATTCAACTTACATAAACTACTTCAATGACTATAATTATCCAATCTCGGCAGAGGCAGGTTCTACAGTGAAAGTTCTCTATAAGAATGGCATTACGCCGAGAGTCTCTAAAAAATATTGGAATGAGGAATGGCTTGCAATGAACGATACTCAGATAGAATGGGAAAGAAACAATACATGGAGCGTCTCTTTCAAGATGCCGTTTACTGATGTGAAGATAGAGGCTGCCCAGACGACAGACCTGCGCATCTACAAGAGTGTTACTTGCGGAGAGGGTTACATTGAATGTCGTGATACACTTGCTAATGCGCACGATACGATATGGTTCTTTGTTCATCCGGCAGCAGGCTACCATGTGGCGTCTGTCAATGTGTCGGGTGGCAACCAATTCCAGCAATTTGATGATTCAACTTATATGTTTGAGATGGTGGCAGACAAGTCAGCAAGAATTACTGCCTGCTTCGATGTGGATCTCATTTGCGGATGTACCGACCCTGCTGCATTGAACTACGATTCATTGGCAACGTTGAGAGACAATAGCTGTATTTACGAGACTATTATCTACGGATGTACCGATCCAAAAGCTTTGAATTATGACTCCTTGGCAACCCACAATAGCGGTTTGTGCGAATATGCTCGAGAAGTGGGTGGATGTACGGACGTGAGTGCATTGAATTACGATTCCTTGGCAACTTATAACGATGGTAGCTGTCAATACCCTAAGGAGGTTATTTGGGGATGTACTGATACCTTCGCATTGAACTATAATCCATACGCAGAGATGGACAACAATACATGTGAGTATCGTAAAGTGAGCGATACAATCGTCGGTTGTAAGGATGCCAAAGCTGCCAACTATAATCCATTGGCTTCTGTTGATGGAGATTGCGTGTATGCGAAAGAAGACAGTGTTGTGGTGGTTTCAGGATGTACCGATCCGAAGGCTGCCAACTACAATGAGAAAGCAACTGTTGAAGACGGTAGTTGCGTCTATGCAAATCCAATCTCAACCTACACAGATGCTACATTGACAGTTAATAACGAGGAGGTGAATGTGGATTCGGTGAAGTCAATCGGTGTAGTGGAAACTGGCGGTTGTGAGATTGACTTTACAGAGAAGATTGATTCTGTCAATGTGAAAGTCTTGTCATACGAGCAAAATGTATTGATTACCAATTGGACGGTTTATCAAAACGGTCAGATGATCACTTATGATAGTGTGAGTGTAACGTGTACAGAGACTGACTTCGTAGTGTTGAACTTATCACTTATCTGTAATAAGAATGCAACCAGATCAGGTTTGCGTGCAAAATCAACAATGGTGAATGCAGCTACGTTGCGTTCGTTGGTTGATTTGAGAGGATTCTCTACAACTACGAAGGTGCTTGAGGAAGATAATACTCTTGTCTATGTCTATCCGAACCCAGCAACAGAGATCGTTCATGTCGTTTCTCCTTCAATAGTTGGCAAGGTCATCTATCTAATCAGTATGGATGGTACGATTGTCAAGACAGTGAAGGCTGCTAAAGAGGAGGTCTCAATTGATGTGAAGAATTTGAATTCAGGAGAGTACGTTCTCTCTTCTCCAGAGTGCAATTTGAATCGAGTTGTCATTGTAAAATAATTGAATTTACATAAAAGGGCTGGATAGGTGTCCAGCCCTTTTGTTTTATGTATGAAAAGATGGGTAATCATAAGCTTGACCTTCCTGTGGATGACGAATCTCTTCGCACAGGAGCTGAAACTCTACACCATGGAGGGGTGTGGTAACTGCGCCTACGCTAAAAAGCAGTTGAAGGAAGAGCGGATACCTTACTTAGAATTGCCTGTCTCCGATAAGAAAAATGAAACATCCATGCTTGCACTCCTTCAATCGAAGGGATGTAATGCTAATGAGTTTACTATGCCTGTCATCCTTTTGAATAATCAGCTGGTTCATCCCTTTATGCAGACGGATACCGGTTCTGTACAAATTACATTGGACGATGCGTTGCAGTATATCATTCGTAAATGTGGAACATCAGTAGAGACGGATAAATACAAGAAAGAATATTATCTTGTCTGCGGTGAGTTTAATAGTATGTCAAGGGTGAATCATTTCATAAAAGTGCTGGAGATGGATGGCTATCCTTATGCGGGCTATTATGAGGAAAATGGCATCTATTATGTATATGCACTCTGTTTGTCAGATTGGGAGGAGACAAAGAGACAGTATGAAGCGATAAAAAAACAATATAGGGGTACGCATATCGTTTCGTTTTGATGGGAAATTTTGTCACGTAACATTTTATTTATATATTTGCATTCGCATCGTGGTAATGCAAGCCGACCAGTGCAAAGATTTCATCATACCATATCATTAACATAAGTTTAATTCAGTGTTAAGGTTTTTGTCAACAAACTTACTGGTCCGTACAATCCGATAAAGACTTTAATGCGCAAATGAGTTAAATTTATGGCAATTCCATCTATAGATTTTTTTAAATCACAATCCAAATTACTTTTAAAAGACTACAAAACTCGTTATTATAACGAGGAGGAAAAATTGTATGCTTATCAACCTAAGTACTACGATATAGCTGCTGCTTTCCGTTCTTTTGAGTATCCTGATCAGGAGCCTAATTTCTCCTTCACGCTAATGAATGCCCAGCACCTTATGTCGAGGATGGCTGGATTCGATGGTTGGGAGAACCTGATTCACGTTTCTGATGAGGAACTTAACCTTGCTAAGCCTCTTCTGGATAAGTTCAGAATTGGACAAAGCATTCAGAAAGTCTCCGAGGAAAAAACTAATCTTGGCATCCCTAAAGTGTTAGGTGGAGAACGAGCAAAGAACATAATATGTTTTGCTATTCTGACGGCTGAGAATCCTGATGAAGAGACTGTGGTCTTTACGTACAGAAGGAAAAAGAAAAGATGCGGCGCCTTGTCTCGAATACTACCGACGCGATCATATCCGATTGAAGGATACAATGGAAATGATAAATTTTCTTTCCTGCTGATGAATTATCCGTTTATTTCGGTGGCAGATAATGCAGGTCATTGCAATCTGACTTCGTTCTTTTTCTGTCGCGACGGTGTGTTGTCATATTGGGAGAAGGTTGATGTGAACAAACCATACGATAGTGTGGTGAATGAATATGTGAAGAAAGGTGAGTATAAGGATTGTGTGGAGGTCGTCGATGAAGATCATTTCAAATTGACAGGTGAGAACTTCCAATTTACCATACCGTTTAGCAATTTTGATACTCTCTCAGGGAAAATGCAAAAGAATATCGATTTGTACTTTAATGGAGATGACAAGATTGTTCAGCGTTGTATGTATAGTTCTGGCCTTTCAGGATATCTGTATACGAAAAGATTGTATGAAGGTATTCTTAGATTTGGTGGATATAATTTTTCTATGTCCAAATAACAACAAAAGAGGATGTGCCGTCATCGACGCATCCTCTTTGCCTTCTTGTTTTGTTTTGCTTATTGCTTAATCAACTTCTCATTGAATACACCATCTTCGCATTCGATTCGTACAATGTAAACACCTTGACTGATTGTTCTTAAATCGATTCTGAGTTCGCTCTCTTTAGGAGTGTATTCTAATAATGTTCTACCATTCAAATCACAGATGCGAACGTTGGTGATCAACGATTTCGAACTGATTGTCACCTCACTGTATGCAGGATTAGGATACATAGACAGAGACTCAGAAATTTGGGTTTCGATTACACTTACATCGCCGCATTTAATCGTACCGTTTGCTTTGCCTGGAGTAGATGTGATTTTGTTGCATGACTCGAACAATATCCAGTCGCCAGTGTTGTCGGATTGGTAACCAAATGATTCGTTGACGTCATGTGGCTCGTATGAGGCCAATGAAATGATTTCACCCGAAGCATTGCTCAAATAGATGGTCTTTGACTTGTCTACATTCATATTGAAGTTGAGGTAGAGTGGACCATCAACAGGATCGCTGTTTGCCCATACTAGAACACGCTGTTTGCTTTCTACAATGGTTGACTTGCTTCCGTATACAATTTGGCTGAGATCCAATTCATTTGCTTTGTTTGAGAAGTAGAGACCTGCCAAGTCGATAGGCTCGTTTCCGTAGTTGTAGACCTCAATCCAGTCTGGATATTTTCCATACTCGTCGGCATTGCCTGAACGTTGGTCACTGCTTGCACACATCTCGTTGATTACAAGCGTGTATTCGTAATTGCTTGGTGAGAAGACTGCAGTTATAGTACATGTGCTTGTCAACGAACCGCTCAGTTCACCAGGCAAGTTTGTGACGCAGGACTCCTTCTTATCAGTCTCGTTAAACTGACCTTGGATTTCCCAGTGGTCGAATTTGTAACCAGTAGGAGGGTAGGCCATGAAGTCTGTAGCGAATTCAGCCAAGTACTTGCCTTTAAATCCAGTTACCGATTCTCCGTTTATCGTGAAGTGAGCGCCTGCAACATTTGACTTCAATTCAAATTCGACAGCAGCTCCAGTTCCCGCATAGGTTTGAAGATGTTGCAATATGTTCGCAGGTCTCTCCAATAAGAAGGTCAACATAGTGTTTGCAGCCTCTTTAGCTGATTTGTTCATGTCGGCACAGTATTCTGCCTCCACAAGACTTGTGATACTGTCGTAAACGGCTCTAATGCGGTTTTCCGTGAAGGTCGTTGATAGGTGACAAAGATATTTTGTCGTGAATTTTTTAGCAAACTGAGGATTATTGCTCAAGTGTTTGAATATGGTGGTCATCCATGTCTGTTGGTTACCCCAATTCGTTTTACCTTCTCCTCTACAGTAGGTGATCATATCACTTGCGCTATTCAATGCACCATCATGTCCGCATCCATAATCTGTATCGAAGACAATCCAACGGAAACGAGAACCGTCTTTTCTTTCTCTCCAGATCTTTGTATTGTTACCTGGCCAGTCGGCATTGCAGATGAACTGTTGGAATACTTGGTATTCTAGATATTCGTCCATGTCCATACGCTTGCAGGCACCTGCATAGAATTCAGGAGTGGTGTTGTCTGAGCTCTCCACATACGAAACCAATTCGTTGTAGGCGTCGAGGGTTCCTTTTGAAACACCGATACCTTTTTGGTCGGAAAGGGTAATCAAATCCAAATCCTCCTCATTGACACCATGGTTTGCCTCTACGTAGCTTGCATTGGTACGCTCCATCAATGCCATTAGTCCCAAATATTGTCCATTGAGGTAATAAGCTACCGGTTGGTAAGCTTGATAGTCAATGTTCATATTGGTGCAGTAAGCCTGCATTAGGGCATCTCTGAATTTTACTTTGTCGCTCTTTTGACCATTTTGTTGTCCACCAGGTTGTCCACCTTGATTAAATCCGCCAGGTTGTCCGCCTTGGTTAAATCCGCCTTGACCAGGACCGAACATGCCACCTTCTCCACCAAAGTCGAAGCCTCCCCACATGCCCATGCCTGCGTCAGCACCTTGACCACCATTTCTTAAATAAATGGTTTGAGTGTAGAGATCAGGTTTTGTACCGAAGAAGTGGTAGTTGACAAGGTTCTTACCTGTCTTTTTTGAAGCTTTCAGTGAAAGTGATTTCACTGTATATGTTCTTGAACAACCACCTTCGATGGCAGCTTCCAACTCTTGAGAAAGTACTTGTTGTCCATTAACGAAGTATTCGAAATTGACAGGGCGCGTCCAATCGTTGTTGTAGTTGGCGCGCATCATGGTACATGTTTTATCACCAGTTGAACCATTTGAGCCTGTCACATACATACCCACGGTATTGTCGTTGAAATAACGGTCTTCCACGGTAAGGGAAACGACTGGAATGGTAACGCCTCCGCACCCATTATGATCATTATCAGCATAAATATATGAGTGGGTGGCAATCTCACTTGGCAACATATTATTAGCGAAGGCTTTCGCACGTACGCTAGTATTGCTGTTGATGTTTATAGATGAATTGTAGATGTTGCTTTGTTGGGTAGGCTCGCTACCATCTGTGGTGTAACGTATGGTAGCACCAGCAGTTGCACAACTCAATTGTAGGTTTACATTTCCATGTTTCAATCCTCCTTTTTCACTGAACTCAGGAGCTTGGCATCGAGTCAGTTCTGCATAGGCAGTGGTATTTGCCGCGCCTGGAGTAGGTTCCATATAACCTGTTGTGTTTCCATAACGACCATAGGATATATGTGCGGTTTGAGCATCGTAGGCGATAGAATCGACCAGCGTGTTGCCGTTCTTTAACAAGAGGTAACCACCGTCAGCATCGAGTTTGTAGGGCGAATGGTTAGCCCGATCGCTCTCGTCAAACCATATTAATGTATAGGTGTTGGCATTTACCATACAATCGTTTTGGATTTGCCATGTCCACTTTTCAGAATATTTTTTAGACCCCTTCTTGTAATGAATTAGGGTGTATCCTCTTAAATTCACACTTTGGGACTGATCGTTTGTGAATTCGATGAAGCCCGAGAAATTATAATTGTCGGTGTTCATATACGTCGACAAATTGCAAGGCATCACTTCGTTCATCTGAATGGCTGAACTGCTAACTATGCTTCCACATAGGAGAAATAATGCCAGAATCTTTTTTGTATATTTTGTTACCATAAGCGATTGGTGTATTTGTGGTTTTTACGGCATAAAGTTACATATTTTTTAATATGTGGGTTATTTTACATGGAATAAAAACAGGGGGAAAACCCTATATTTTGCTATGTTTTTCACCCTTTTTTCGGTGGTTTATGAACTGTTTTTTTACGTTCGTAGATAAAAAATGCACTTTCGTTGAAAAATGGAATATGTCGTTCTTTGTTTTCTCGTAGGTTTAAATAATGACCGTGTGAAATTTTCTCAAATTCACGAAATAAATAAATATTTCTTTGTTTGTTTGAAATAAAATGTTTTTCTTTGTAATTGTTTTGATGGGGATTTTTTGGGGTCTGATATTTTTTTTAATGGTATATTTATAAAATGGTGTTATCATGAAAAAGACAAGTTTAATTTTATTGAGTATGATGGGACTTGGTAGTTCCATGCTCGCGGAACCGTCTCAGGTAACGGTTGAATTCAGTGATTTTACAAAAAAATCATTTGTGTTGGCAGAGTCTCCGACTTTCCAATATAAAAATGATAGTTTGGTAATTAATGGAAGTGCCTCTACGACATATCCGTTTGCACAAGTCAGAAAGTATTATTTTGAAGATGGAGATTTGGCGAAAATGCCGAGTGTTGAATCAAACGAGGTGCGTGTTACATACTTGGATAATCAACACATTCAAATTGAAGGATTAAAGGAAAATTCTCAAGTGGCTCTTTTCTCTGTATTGGGACAACTGATAGAGATAAAGTCTTCTCAAGCAGGTGAAGTTGTTCAGTTGACCTTGCCTAATACAAAAGGTGTCTATGTTTTGAAAATCAATGAGCAGATTGTTAAACTTATAAAGGAGTAAGCGTATGAAAAAATATATACTAACAAGCCTTATGGCTTTGATGTGCGGTGTTTCGGTTTCATACGCACAAACAATGTTTGTCGATGAGATTTTAAATGGTGATAGTATCAAACATGCTTATGATGTAAATATGATTGATTCTGTTGCCCATGTTGATTCTTCTCGTCAGGTGGTTATCTATGCCAATAAACATTATAGATATGCTTATCAAGCAGAAAATATAGATCGAGTTTATTTCTCAGACAAACAAGGCGTTAATGGAACAATAAAAAGAGTTGGTGGATGCAGCGCCGGTGAAGATTTAGATAATTCGATGGGTAGTAATAGTAATAGCCCAATGAATCCGTTTGTGGAAAGTGCTGAAAACGACACCATTCTCACTTATAAGTATGATCCAAAACAGAAACAATTGACTCTTAAACTTATTTCTTATCCTGGAAATTGTTGTGGAGAAGGCTGGACTATGAATCTTGCCACTGTGAAGGATACTATAGATGTTCAACCCGTACAAAAGGGGTATGATATATGCAATTGCATCTGTCGGTTTGATTTAGCTGTTGAGTTGAAAAACATCGAGGCAAAAAAATATCGTTTGAAATTAGATGGCAAAAACTATGATATTGATTTGTCGCAAACACCAGAGGGATTCTTCCTGGATGTCCCAACAGGCGTATTTGTGAAGAACAGTCCATGTAAAAGTAATATATATGAAAGTGAAGGATCTGAAGATCATGACAATTATGTAACTTCCTTTGACGATGGTTATTTGCCTAAAGGAGATACTTTGGTAACTTATACAATGGATTATGGAACATGTCTGGTAGTGTCGCATGATAGAGAATTCAATTGCTGTCCAGGAAAGATAGAATCTAAAGTGAGAGTTTCGAAGGATACTGTCTATATTAATTCGTATGAGACGGAAGCAATGTGCAGTTGCGACTGTTTGTATGATGTTACCACAAAAGTGGAGAACCTAAAGAACAAAAAATACATTTTTGTGGTGGATGGAACAGAGTTCGTTGTTGATATGACATCCTATGCTTATGGAGAAAAATTTGTTATTCTCAGAGGAGAAAGAGGCATGTTCTTCAAAAGTAGCGAATGTAAGAATTCCTTGTTCGACAATGAAAAAGGAGTGGAGATTGAAGAACCAACGACGATAAGACATGAGAAATCAGATACCTTGGTTTCTTATTGGTTTAATGTGTTAACGGGTGAGGGTGAGGTTGTATCACACAATTTGCTCTATAACTGTTGTGCAGAATTGGATTCTAAGGTAAGTATTCAGAATGATACGATTATTATAAAAACCATAGACAAGGCAGATGTGGCTTGTAAGTGTATGTGTACGTTTGATGTAACCACTAAATTGTACGGTTTGCAACCTCGGAAATATCACTTTATTGTTGATGGAACGGAGTTTGATATGGATTATAGCCCTATTTCAGCGATTATTTATAAGGGAGTAATCATGAATGAGCCAAATGGTGTGTTTGTGAAGAGTAGTCCATGCAAGGGTGGCAGTGACGTAGAGGCGGATAAAGAGCCAGATCAGACAAGAGGAGGTCTTATGTATGTAGGTAGTCGTTCGGAGAGTGCAGATACGTTAGTCTCTTATAAATATGATCCTAAAACAGGGGAGTGTATTATTGTCTCCTATGATGTAAATCTCACCTGTTGTGGTGAAGTGGGGTCGTCGACGAATTTTGAGGAGGGTGTCATTGTCATCAAGGGATATCAAACTGGAGATATTTGTAGATGTCAATGTGTATATGATATTACCACGAAGGTGCAGGGATTGAAAAAAGAGAAATACCGCTTCATCGTAGATGGAGATGAGTTTGTGGTTGATTTCTCACAAGCGACGGAAGGTGTAGTGACCAGATAAACAATATGATAATATATGATTATCCGCAGTGCGAGTTAAAAACTCGCATTGCGGATTTTTTTATTGCTATCTGATTGCTTTGCTATTTGCTTTTCGACCACTTTATACGCCGGACGCGTACTCCGTGTCCTTACAGAATTAGAACCCGTTTTATGCTAGAAATTGAAATTAAACGCCAATCCAAAATCGAAGGATGGATTTTGCGTAGGGTAAAAACAGAAATCGCCACTCATTATACTGAAGGGCAACCCATAATGATTCATTATATAAGGTCCGCAGGCAATACGACCATTTCTTGTGAGGTTGAATAGGTAACCAATAGATAAAATTGCGTCGATTGAATAAGATTCTGCACGCCAGGATCTTTCGTCTCGTACCCAATCGTTGACATAATACAAGGCACCCAGAGAGGCTTTCGCTGTAAAATGACCCACGTTGCAACCGAAATTGTTTTTGTAAATGGCACAGAATCCCGCATAGAGTGTCGATATGTTCTCTTCACAGTAAGTGGAAGATTCGTCGTATTGTGATTCTACTGTGCATTGAACGGATCGCATGCCAAATTTGACTAATCCACCCACCTCCAGTTTGCGAACAGGTTTGCCGACGAAAGCCAGATAAAAGGATTTCCCTTTTCGCATTTGTGAATCATACTCTTCCCATTCGGGAACTTTATCTTTATTTCCGTAGCCCGTAAGCAGAGAAAATGCACCTCCTACATATAGACCGAAACGACTCTTCTTCGAATCGTTTGTTGCGTTGATCTCCTCGTTTTGTGACAATGAATCTTGTGTTGCTATGTTGCTCTTATCAAAAGCAAGTTCTTGCGCTTTCGCCTCGGTGCTGACGACTCCGGCTATGAACGCAAGAACTATAACTGTTTTCCTGATCATTTTAAATGATGTTTATTTGTGACTCTCATACAAATATCGTTTGATATTCTTCTTTGGAGTCTTTTCAAATTCGTTGGGGTAGAGGATGATCTCTGATATCTGCTCGTAATTGGCAACGGCTTGGTTGAATTTCTTTTTGTTTTCATCCATAATGCCTTGCAAATCTTCCTTCTGAATGTTGATCTCATCCATGGCGCGCATGTCTGGATATACCAATGCAATCAGCTTGCCTTCCTTCTCTACAATCAAACACTCAGAAACAAATGGCATATTGGTCAGTTTAGCCTCCAATGCTTCTGGATAGATGTTCTGTCCGGAAGGACCTAATATCATCGTCTTGCATCTTCCTTTGATGAATAGATAGCCATCTTTGCTAAGTGTTCCAATGTCACCTGTATGGAACCATCCATCTTCGTCAAATGTTTTAGCTGTTTCGGTTGGATTCTTATAATAACCAGGTGTGATGTTTTGGCCTTTAACCAAAATTTCACCTGCAATGTTTTCCTCATCTTCCGAGTCGATACGAACTTCCATGTTGCGTAGCGGTTTGCCCACTGATTTTGGCACAAACTCTTCTAGGTTGACAAAACTAATCAGTGGAGAACACTCTGTCATACCATATCCTACAGCAAATGGGAACTCTAGTTTCGTCAAACTCTCTTCAATTTCTGCATTCAAAGGCGCACCTCCAATAATCACTTGTTTGAAATTGCCTCCGAATATCTGAATCATCATGTTGCGTACCTTTGGATAGATGCTTGCTTTCAACTCCTCTTCACTCATGAAGGCTGCGTGTTTCGTAATAATTGGCTCTGCTACAGAACGATAAATCTTCTCTACGATCAAAGGAACAGTAAAGACAACGTTTGGTTTCACCTCTTCGAATGCCTTTACCAAAATTTGTGGTGCAGGAATCTTGTTTAAGAAGGTGATGTGTGAGCCATTAGTGATTTGTGAAAGGAAATCCAATGTACATCCGTAGGTGTGAGCCAATGGCAAGAAGGTTAAAATCTTGTTTCCTTTGTAAGCCAAGTTCTTTTCGATGACAAATCCAATGTTTCCACGTATGTTCTCGTATGTTTGCAAAACACCTTTGCTGAATCCGGTCGTGCCAGAGGTGTAGTTAAGCGCAAATATGTCATCCCCTTTTCTTTTTGCATAGTGAATATCTTCCTTTTGTATGCCATTAGGGTAGGCAACGCTTGTTTTGTCACGAAGCTCCTGAATCTTCGCAGGGATAACTTTCTTCGTACTTTGATGTATCAGATACTTTTCTGTGTAGCAATAGATACATTTTAGCTTGCGCATGTGGTCTTCCATCACTTGCTCTTTCAAGTTGTCACTTACGAAAAGTAACTTGGACTCAGAGTGGTTGACAATATGGTGAATGTCATCAATAGGGAAGTTTTGAAGGATTGGAACGATGGTAGCACCATATGTGACGGTTGCTAAAAATACAATGGCCCATTCTGGTGTGTTTTTACCGACTAATGCAATCTTATCGCCTTCCTCAATCTCAAGTTCTTTAAATAATTGGTGTACTTCTGCTATGGCTTGAGCCATTTTCCCATACGTGAATGTCTCACCGGTTAGGTAGTTGGTTAGGGCTGGCATGTCCCAGTTTTCACGGATTGACTTTTCCAACATTTCGTTGAAATTGTCTACGTTGTAGTACTTCATGTTTTAAAATTTTAGATGTGAAAAATGTTGCCATTTTCACATTTTTGTTAGATTTTGTTAGTATTTAAGTTAAAATGTCGTGGCAAATATACGTTCTTTCACTATTCCGACAAACAAAAAAATCCTTTTATCGCTTGTCCCATGCTCTTTTCCTTTTTCTTCTTTGCAAGAAAAGAAAAATAGTATAAATTTGCAGACTATTCTTGCACGAATTTTGATTAAGTGTGCATTTATGGGAGTCCTTTATTTAGCATTAATAATGGATTCGGTCTTACAAAAAAGATGATATATAGTTATGGTATTCAGCAGTTTGTATTTTCTGTTCGTCTTTCTTCCTTTAGCTTTTTTGTTGTATTTTATCACTCCGGTTAAATACAGGAACTATACGCTATTGGTTGAGAGCCTTTTTTTCTATTCTTTTGGAGAGGGAAAACTCGTCATCTTACTGATGTTTTCATCCGTCTTCAATTATTATGTAGCTAAATGGATTCAAAAGGAACGAAAGAAGGGAATACTGCTCTCGTTGGTGGTCAATCTAGGAATCTTGTTTTGCTTCAAATATTTAAACTTCACATTAAACAATATAATATGGATGTTTGGTTTGCTCCATATCTATTGCCCGATACCTGTCTTGAATATTATATTGCCTATTGGTATTAGTTTTTATACTTTTCAGGCATTGTCCTATTGCATAGATGTCTATTATGGGAAGGTGGAACCGAGTCAGAAGTACATTAATTTTGCAACCTACCTATGTATGTTCCCTCAGTTGGTGGCAGGACCGATTGTTCGTTACTCGGATATAGAAAAGCAAATGGGCAATCGCAGTGCGAATATGGATCGCATAGCTTCGGGTGTGGAGCGCTTTATTATTGGATTGGGAAAGAAGGTGCTTATTGCCAATACTATGGCGACTGTTGCAGATGACATCTTTGCCATGCAGGTGGACGAACTCTCCTCTTTGATTGCCTGGGTAGGCATCTTGGCATATACACTTCAAATCTTCTTCGATTTTTCTGGTTATTCTGACATGGCTATCGGGTTAGGAAGAATCTTTGGTTTTGAATTTTTGGAAAACTTTAATTATCCATACATTGCTAAGAGTATAAAAGATTTCTGGCGTAGATGGCACATCTCCATGTCCTCGTGGTTTAAAGATTATGTTTATATTCCTTTGGGTGGAAACCGATTGGGAAATACGCGTACATATATTAATCTGACGATTGTCTTTATTGTCACTGGCTTGTGGCATGGTGCCAGTTGGCATTTTTTAGTATGGGGCTTGTTTCATGGGTTCTTTTTGGTGTTAGAAAGAATCGGATTGGGTAAGCTGTTGGAAAAGGCCCCTTTGGCGTTACAACATCTCTATACATTGCTGGTGGTGGTGATCGGTTGGGTCTTCTTCAGAGCAGATTCAACCTCTCTCGCATTTAAATACATTGGGAAACTCTTTTCCTTTTCATTGGGAGGCTCGGAGGCTGTTTATCAGCTGAATATGTTGCTGACTCCTATGAATATGCTTGTATTCTTATTGGCCGTGTTCTTCTCTGTTCCTCTTGCAAAGAGATGGTTGGACCGAAGTGCCAATAATCCGTACATACAATGGGGTTGGATGTTCTTCTTGCTCGCAATTTTTGTATGTTCTGTTGTGTTTATTAATTCTAGCGGATATAATCCGTTTATCTATTTTAGATTCTAAATGAATTATGGTTATGAGATATAGAAATATTTGTTTCATCGTAATGTTCTCGCTTTTATTAGTGACGCCAGCCATAGTTTCACTCTTTTCAGAAAAGGATAATGGAGTGAACATTGAGAATCGTGAATCGGCAAAGAAGCCTATCTTCGCCACTGACACTATGGCGAATACTACGTTTATGAAAAAAGTTGCTTGCCATGTGAACGGATTAAAGGGTTATTGCGCTGATTATAATAGATATTACGTAGACAACTTTGTGTTTCGTAATCAGATGACGAAGTATTATATGGCTGCTAAAATGCGTCTTGGTACTGCTGCCATGGGTAAAAACATCATAATTGGTAAGGATGGCTGGTATTTTTTGGGTGATCTTTATTCTAATATCGTCTCAGAATCAATGGGATACAAGCCGATTCCGGATAATGAAATGTTTTTCCTCAAACAGAATGTACTGCAATGCAAGTCTTTTTGTGACTCTTTGAATATCCCGGTTGTCTTTGTCGTTGCTCCTAATAAAATGTCGATCTATTATGAATATTTCCCTTATCAAAGTGAACGAAAGGAGAGCCGATACGATCAAGTCAATGAGGTGATGTCTGATTTGGATATCCCGTATGTTGATTTGAAAAGTATTCTATTGAGTAATAAAGAGGAGGGGGGAGAGGATTTGTATCGCCATATTGATTCCCACTGGTCTTTCCATGGCGCATATATTGCCTATCTTGCAATTATGGAAAAATTCAAGCCGCATCTTTCTGACTTGACAATTTTGACGGATTCTATGTTCGTTAAGAGTACAGCTGAGATGCCAGGCGATTTAACATCGATGTTGGCCATGCCTGAAGTGCTGGAATCTTCCCCGGTCTATTATCCAATTCAATATCCGGCACAGAATGATTCTTCAACGCAACATGTATGTGGCTCATTCCAATATATAAAGAGACATTCTACCTCTGATGCAAAGGGCAAGGTGCTCATCTTCGGCGACTCCTTCAGTTGTGTGTTGTCTGTTTACTTTTCCAGTTCTTTCCATGAATCCTTATTCTATCAGGCAATCGGCGGTATCTGCTTTGACAAAGAGGTGGTCCTCCGTGAAAAACCTGATTGTATCCTGGTGGAGGTTTGTGAACGTGAGGTTGAAAAACTTACTTTGTTGATGGGTCATTATTGCGAATGATCGTCACGTATGTCTGCAGGGGTATTTGTTCGTACCAGCAGGGGTGCACGCCATAATACATTATACTCCTATATCTCTTCTTAAAAACCGATTCTCGGACGAGTGTTTGTCTGCTGATAGCTAAACTCTTTCTCGGAAGAGGCGGCTAGGAAGTCGGCTGCGCACAGCGAAATCTCTTTAACGTTTTGAAGCTGCGTTCTCATGGCAGCTTTCGACCATGTACGTTCGTATAGGTTTCGTACGTATCGAGCATTTGGGAAATCCTCTGAATCGATGTACCCTTGTGGCATGGCATCGAAATAGTTTTTCACTGCCTCGTCAAGGTCTGAATCGCAATCGAAATGCTTCTTTGCCATCAACATGAAAATCTGTGCCAACTGCTCTTTAGTGTAGGATGGAAACTCAATGACGTATGGCATACGACTGCGTAATCCCATGTTTCCTTCCATCAGTGTCTCCATTGGCTTTTTATAGCCTGCCATGATGACGATGAAGTTGTCTCGATGGTTTTCCATCTCTGCAATAAGTGTGGTGAGCGCCTCTTTTCCATAGTCGTTTTGTCCGATGTCATTGCGATACAAATCGTATGCTTCATCAATGAAGAGGACAGAGCCGTATGCATCACGACAGATAGCTGCCGTCCTTGGTGCCGTCTGACCCACATACTGGCCACAGAGGTCTCTCGCTTCATACTCGAAGAAATGACCGTTTGTGAGTAGTCCGTTTTCTGCGAAAATCTTTCCAATGATGCGGGCAACAGTGGTTTTACCTGTTCCAGGAGCACCAAGGAAACGCATGTGCATGCAAGGGTGCTCGATCTTGTTGTTCTCTACAGCAACCTTGGCTTGCGTAACAATCTCCTTCACACTCTCGATGATCTTTTCCATGCCAATCATCTCACTCAACTCCTCAAAGCCATCTTTGACCTTCTCGTTGAGGGTTTGTGCAAGACACTCTATATCTTGTTTGTGAATGATGCCATCTCTTTTCTCCACTTTCTTCCGAATGTCGGCCTTATGTTTTTGTAGGATGATCTTATCCGTAACCTTTTCCACTGTGCGAAGTCCGTAGAAACGTCCGTCACTCTTCTCTTCTCGAATGAGGGTATGGAATACTTCACAAGCAGATTTATCCATCTTGAAATCATAATCATTCAGAATCTCTTTCGCTTTCTCCTCCAACTGCTCGTCTGTGAATGGTGGTATCGTAAATGTCTTGATGAGAAGAATGTCAGCAAGCATCTCTTCCACCTTTTTCAACTCGTGAGGTTCAATGTAGGGAACTCTAAACACGAAGTTGAAATTGTTGGTATAATGAGAAAGTTCAATAAGCAAATTCTTTAAGGTGAGTTGCTTTGAATTCTCAAGGAATTCACTGATGTCCAAGCAGATGAGACTTCCATAATTGTTTTTCTCATAGATGACGCCAAAAAGGTCTTTTATGCAGATGCGTGAACCTTCCGTTTCGTCAGAGAGAATGTATTCAAAATAATATTTCTGAGAGAAAGCCCCGATGTAAACGCCAAGAAGTGTTAGCAGGTTGATACCTCTGGTTAATCCGCATCCCCCGTTGATGGCAAACAGGTAACTTTGGGAACGGAAACTCTTCTGGGATTTGTGTTTAAACATGTCGTCAGCATAATCGGCACATTCGTGAGCAAACTCTTTGAATGAATCCCATCCAATCAGATTGTCGATGTCGCCCACCAATGAGTTTAACGCGTTTTCATCGAATATCAGAGAACTTTTTTTCTCTTCCTCTCCCGATTCTTTGCTAACGGTAAGAAATGAACTTTCACCAATTAGACAGAAACAGTCGTTCTCTTTTTGCGTTGGTGTGGAGTGTTGATTGACCTCCTTGAAGTTGGATACAATCTTGTCGGATATGCATTTCGTTACCTCTTCGATAGAGTTGGGTGAACTGATGGTACAGCAGAAAAAGGAGTTGTCCACTTGCTTGATGTCAGAGACGTTGCTTTCCGAGAAACAAGCTTCCATTACGCATGGGAGCTGTTCTAGCTCAATTTCACGTTTAGAAGAGAATATGCCCGATTTTATAAATCCGACGGTGATTTTGATCGTATAGTTCATTGTTATCTTACCTTTCTTGATGAGAGCTGCTAAAGGTTAATGTATTGCACATCTTCCTGTTAGTCACTAATCTTATTTCAGAGATGCAAAGATACTCTTTTTTTTGACATAAGGTGGGGTTCTATGATTTCACTCGATAAAAAACAAGGGAGACCTTGCAAAAAGCCTCCCTTGTCGTATAATAGTTATGGAAACGAGATTACATCATTCCGCCCATACCTCCACCCATTGGAGGCATTGCTGGAGCTGGTTTGTCTTCTTTCTTCTCTGCGATGACACATTCAGTGGTCAACATCATACCAGCGATAGATGCTGCATTTTCCAATGCTACACGAGTTACCTTAGCAGGGTCGATGACACCAGCCTCGAAGAAGTTCTCGAACTTGTCTGTACGAGCGTTGTAACCGAAGTCGCCTTTGCCCTCTTTTACTTTCTGTACGAAAACGGCACCTTCCTTGCCTGCATTGGCAATGATTTGACGAAGAGGCTCCTCGATAGCACGTTTGATGATTTCGATACCTGTTGTTTCGTCTTGGTTGTCACCCTTCAAACCTTCCAATGATTCGATGGCACGAATGTAAGCTACACCACCACCAGGAACGATACCTTCCTCAACAGCAGCACGTGTTGCGCTCAAAGCGTCATCCACGCGGTCTTTCTTCTCTTTCATCTCAACTTCAGATGGAGCACCTACATAAAGAACGGCTACACCACCAGCCAATTTAGCTAAACGCTCTTGCAATTTCTCTTTGTCGTAGCTGCTCTTGGTTGTTTCGATTTGAGCTTTGATTTGGTTGACACGTTCTGCAATGTTCTCTTTTGCACCAGCACCATTGACAATTGTAGTGTTATCTTTGTTGATGGTTACCTTTTCTGCAGTACCTAACAAATCGATGGTTGCACTCTCCAATTTGATACCTTTCTCTTCTGAAATAACGATACCACCTGTTAGAATAGCGATGTCTTCCAACATCTCCTTACGGCGATCACCAAATCCAGGAGCCTTAACAGCTGCTACCTTCAAAGCGCCTCTCAAACGGTTGACTACAAGGGTAGTCAATGCTTCACCGTCGATATCCTCAGCAATGATCAACAAAGGACGACTAGATTGTGCAGTAGCTTCCAAAATAGGAAGGATATCCTTCAAAGAAGAGATCTTCTTGTCGTGGATTAAGATGTATGGGTTTTCAAACTCCACTTCCATCTTCTCTGTGTTCGTTACGAAATAAGGTGACAAGTAACCACGGTCGAATTGCATACCCTCTACCACGTCTACTGTAGTATCCATGCTCTTTGCCTCTTCAACGGTGATGACACCCTCTTTCTTTACCTTTGCCATTGCATCGGCGATCAATTTACCGATCTCATTATCGTTGTTGGCAGAGATAGTTGCAACTTGCTCGATTTTACCGTAATCGTCGCCTACCTCTTTAGCTTGAGACTTGATGCTGCCAACTACTTTGGCAACTGCTTTGTCGATACCACGTTTCAAATCCATTGGGTTGGCACCTGCAGCTACGTTCTTCAAACCTACAGTGATGATAGATTGTGCCAAAACGGTAGCAGTAGTGGTTCCGTCTCCAGCATCGTCACCAGTCTTAGATGCCACTTCTTTAACGATCTGTGCACCCATATTCTCGTATGGATCAGCCAATTCAACCTCTTTTGCTACGGATACACCATCTTTTGTGATGTGAGGAGCTCCGAATTTCTTTTCAATGATTACATTACGGCCCTTAGGTCCTAACGTTACTTTCACTGCATTAGCCAACTCGTCAACACCTTTCTTTAATAGGTCGCGAGCATCTGTATCAAATTTAATTTCTTTTGCCATGATTTTGTTTGTTTGTCGTAGACTTCAGAACCTTATGTAGATTCACTTGATTCTTACAATCTAACTTTGTTAATGATAATTTGTTGGAAAATTTTACTGGTTGAGTGTATACCTATTATATTATATAACAGCAAGTATGTCACTCTGACGCATGATAAGGTATTTTTCTCCATCCAACTCCAATTCTGTGCCAGCATATTTGCCGTAAAGAACGGTGTCGCCCACCTTAACCACCATCTCTTCATCTTTGGTTCCTGTTCCGATTGCAAGAACTTCTCCCTTTAATGGTTTCTCTTTTGCTGAATCTGGAATGATGATTCCACTTGCAGTCTTCTCTTCTGCTGCAGCAGGTTTTATCAAAACTCTGTCTGCTAATGGTTTAATGTTCATTTCGTTTATTATTTAATTATTAATTTATATTATTTGCGCATTTGAGGTCGTGCTCCTTTCGTTCACAACCACATTGAGTACTGCATAATTTGTGCCAAATCTTATTTCACACTTTTTTCTGACACAAATGTCGTGCAGAAAGAAAAGTAGTGTGACAATATGTCAGTGTGGGAGGAGACCGTTTGATTTTTGAATTGAAAACTTAGCGCTTAATGCTAAATTCTGAAATTCAATTGTTATCTTTGCGTCAGATTTTAAATACTAACTTAAATTATTTCTATTCTATGGGATTACTAACAGGAAAGACAGCCCTGATCACTGGTGCTGCTCGCGGAATTGGTAAGGCGATTGCATTGAAGTTTGCAAGTGAAGGAGCCAATATAGCATTTACAGATTTGGAAATTGGTGATTTGGCACAAGCAACTGTGAAAGAGATTGAAGCTTATGGTGTGAAGGTGAAAGGATATGCATCTAATGCTGCAGATTTCGAACAGACACATAATGTAGTGAACGAGGTTGTTAAAGAGTTCGGTACAATAGACGTTCTTGTTAACAATGCAGGTATCACAAAAGATGGTTTGATGATGCGTATGTCTGAAGGACAGTGGGACGCTGTTTTGAATGTCAATTTGAAATCAGCATTCAACTTCATTCATGCTGTGACACCAGTTATGATGAGACAACGTTCAGGTAGTATTATCGGAATGAGCTCAGTTGTCGGTGTTTCTGGTAATGCAGGTCAATGTAACTACTCTGCATCTAAGGCAGGTATGATTGGTTTGACAAAATCAATTGCAAAGGAGATCGGTTCTCGTGGTATTCGTGCAAATTGTATCGCACCAGGATTCATCATTACAGATATGACTGCTCAATTGTCTGAAGAAGTTCGCAAACAATGGGAAGCAACAATTCCTTTGAAACGTGGTGGAACTCCAGAAGATGTGGCAAATGTAGCTCTTTTCTTAGCTTCAGATTTGTCAGGTTATGTTTCTGGTCAAGTAATTCATTGCTGCGGAGGTATGAATATGTAATTTAAAACTATTGGTTTTAGATTTTTTATATATAAATTTGCAATCCGATTCACTCGGATTGCAAATTTTTTTTGGAACAAAGTGAGTTGGATTGTGTTTTTGATTATTACTTTTTGGAGTTTACTTTTATTAAAAAAGACTTTGAAGAATGAAAAACAAGTACGTTGATTTGATCGAACAGTCGTTCGAATTCCCTAATGAGGAGTTTAGCGTTGTGAACAATGATTTGTATTGGTTTAATGTTCCATTGATGGATATTATTAAACAATACGGAACGCCGCTACGTATCTCTTATTTGCCAAAGATCGCTCAGAACATTCAACGCGCGCGCAGATTGTTTAATGTCGCAATGGCAAAAGTGGATTATCAAGCGGATTATAATTATTGCTTTTGTACGAAAAGTTCCCACTTCTCCTTTGTGATGGAAGAGGTACTTAAGCATGATGTGAATGTTGAAATATCTTCGGCGTACGATGTGAACTTGTTGGAATGTTTGCGCGATTCGGGTCACTTGGATCCTGGTCGATTCGTTATATGTAACGGATTTAAAATCCCCCAGTATGTAGAAAATATTCAGTCTTTGATTAGAGGAGGTTTTACGAATGTGATTTCTGTTCTTGATAACAAAGAAGAACTGGATATGCTTCTCAAAGACTTCGATCAGGATGTTAATCTGGGTATTCGAATTGCAACGGAGGAGGAACCTAAGTTCGATTTTTACACCTCTCGTTTGGGAATCCGATTTAAGGATATCATTCCTTTTTATAAAGAAAAGATTCAAAACAACAAGCAAGTGAAACTTAAAATGTTACACTTCTTTGTGAATACAGGTATCAAGGATACGTCCTATTATTGGAACGAGTTGAATAAAAGTATCAACCTTTATTGTGAGTTAAGAAAGATATGTCCAGATTTGGATAGTTTAAACATTGGTGGCGGTTTCCCATTCCAATCTCACATGGATTTCTCATACGATTATGAATACATGGCTGAAGAAATCGTTGCACAAATTAAGAATGCATGTACGCAGGCGGGTGTCCCTGAACCTCATATATTTACTGAGTTTGGTTCTTATACCGTTGGTGAAAGTGGTGCCATGCTCTATTCAATCGTAAATCAAAAACAACAGAATGACCGTGAGTTGTGGAATATGATCGACAGCTCATTTATTAATACAATGCCTGATACATGGGCTCTGAATCAACGATTCCCATTCTTGGCGATAAACAATTGGGATCAGGAATATGAACGTGTGCATTTGGGCGGACTAACATGCGATAGCGAAGATTTTTACAATGCAGAGGTTCACTCTAATGCCATCTTCTTGCCAAAAATGCAACAGGGAAGAGAACAATATATCGGATTCTTCCACATGGGTGCTTATCAGGAGGCGTTGAGCGGTTATGGAGGTATTCAACACTGCTTGTTGCCTGCTCCTAAGATGGTGGTCATCGACTTGGATGAGAATGGTGAATATTACACCAAACTCTTCGCAAAGGAACAGAGCTTTAAATCTATGTTGAAAATATTGGGCTACTAGTCAATGGCAAAATCACGCAGATCCTACATCTTTAAGGTCATCCTTCCTCTCATACTGCTCATTGTGCTGATCGTATGGGTGTGCTCTCGTTGGAATGTCTGGTTTGGCAATATACCGGAACCCTCTTATGTCATTCCGAATAAAGTGCAACGCGTACTCCTCACAATGGGCGTCGATGCTGATTCTCGCTATATCAGTTGGCAAGACTCCGCTCGCTCGGAAGGAGACGAAACGACCGTTGTGGAATATGTGGATTACTATTCTCTCTCGACTCCATCCGACACCTTGACGGTTGAGGCAACTCCGACTATTTATCACTCCAGAGCCGGCGTAGATGCTTTCTATCACGCCTTGCTAAATGATTTGCGAAGAGGTGAATCTTATGTGTATAGAGTTCGTTCTTCGCACGATACGACGGGGTGGTTTAATTTCGAAATGGATACGACTCATCAATATTCGTTTCTCTATATGGGCGATGTGCAAGATGAGTTGGATGGAGGTTTCGACTCCTTGCTTCCCTCTATCATGGAGCGCAATCGGAATACGTCATTCATGCTGTTTGGTGGCGACTTGATCGAACGTCCCATGGATTGCTATTGGGATCTGGTGTTTCGCTCGTTGGATACCTTTGCCACCCGTTATCCAATCGTGTGCGTGCCAGGTAATCATGAATATCTGAAGGGCCTGTCTCGCAAGTTGGAAAGAAGGTTTACCCTTACATTCCCTTATTTCGAGGTGGAGGATGAATCGGACAATGCATTGTACTCTTTTGCGAGAGGAGATGCTCGCTTTTTCTTGCTGGATTCTAACAAGGATATTTGGAATTTAGGAGAACAACGGGAGTGGTTGAAAAAACAATTGGCAGAGAGTAAGGAACGTTGGAAGATTGTCGTGTTGCATCATCCACTCCATTCTATAAAGGGTGCTGCGAATAATTTAGGCGTTTGGGCCTATTTTGATGGTGTCATCAAAGAGGCGGGGGTAGACCTCGTGTTGCAGGGCCATGAACATGCTTATGCGAGGAGTTGTGTTGATGTTTCGGAGTCGGGCGAAGTCACTTCTCCGTTGTATCTTGTGACATACTGTTCTCGTAAGGATTATGCGATGAAGTTTTATGGTGATGTGGAGAAATGGGGTACTGATGATCGTTATTACCAACGGATTTCTGTATCGGAAGATTCTCTTGTTATTCAGACTTATGGAGCGGAACATAATCTGTATGATGATGTGGTTTTGGTGAAGGATGATAAAGGGAAAAGACTGATAGATAGAGGAAAGGAGATTCCTGAAAAGATTCAGGTTTCGGAATGGTTCCGTGCCAATAAAAGTGCAAAAAAAATCAGGAAATTTGAAAAAGCGATAGAGGAATGGAAGTCTGAACATCGAAGGTGATTATATCTCTGATTGTCAGTTGATCACGCCAAAACGGACGCGCCACACCACGTCACTGCGGAATCAAAAATTCCACGACAAGAATAGATAGAAATAGAACTCCACCTTAAAAATTAAGGTGTAATAACTGCGAATTATGAAAAGAAAATTTATATTTTTGTATCGTTTAAAAGAAAAAATATGAGAATGACACACAGAATTTTTGCAATCGTTTTAACTGTTGTTTTACAATCGGTTAAATTGTTGGCTCACGAATATGCATTAGGGGACAACTTTGAAAAAGGAGATGTTTTTGAGAAGGATGGAATCTCATACAAGGTTTTGGTCACATATCTTGTGGTAGATCCGAAGGAATCGCCAGATACCATAAAGGGACCTGAAAAATTTTATAAGGCAGGAGAACTGATGGTGGTGAAAGTTGATGAAAAATTAGGAGATGTTGTTATTCCACCCTCTATTAATAGATTCAAAGTGATTGGTCTTACTGATAGTCTCTTTTATCAGCATGAACATGATAGAATATGGTTGCCTAACCTTCTTTTTGCTGGAAACGGCTGTTTCGCAAAATTAAAAATGAGGAGTGGTACCTTGGTTATACATGACATAGCAAATATGGGGATGGGCGTTTTCGACGAACTTGACGCTGAATTATTGTTAGACATAACGAGGAATGTCAATTGGGGAAAAACTTTCTCCAAGATGCGAACAGATTCTTCGTTAATTTCAAGTAGGCCTAAAGGGTTGGTTAGACTAAATAGAGGTAGTCTTAAGTACATTAAAGGTTGCCCTGTGTACAATGAGTGTTATAGTGCTGTGGCAGACAACTATAAAAAGTGGGTAAGAAAGGCATTTGGCGATGATGAGAGGTTTCAAAAAAATGACCTTGTAGACAAAAATGGTCGACTAAGCAAAAGGATGTATTCCACTACGCCTCAAAAAGCAAAAAATGGTTTGAAAATCACAGCAAACGCTGTGGATATAAAGGGACTAGGTTATCCTTGGGGTAATCTTAGTCAAAAGTATACTCGACAAGCTAATTATGCAGTGTACGATAAGAAGACAAGAAAAACAACATACTATCAGGAATTTATTCCTGTGGCAGATCCCCTTCAAAAAACAGGGTGGTATGTTAAGTTTATAGGCAAAGAGGGTGAAGTAAAATATATGTTGAATGGTAAATTGATAAAGAAATGAGAAGAATAACACTGCTAATACTTGCTCTTGTCTCTTGTTGTATCGCATCTGCGACTCAACGAGGTGTGACGTTCGAGAAAGACGGGTTGATATATACCATCGCTTCGGAGGTGACGATAAGAAAGTTTAATGGGAACAGGGCAGGAAATGAACCTGAGTACATTATTCAAAATATAGGAGAGGTATATGTGAGTGGAGTCTCGGTTTCGGATAGCGTTGTGAAAATTCCTACGGTGTTTTCTGCCCCTTCAACATACTGTAGAAAAGATACAACAGTGATGGCTCGATACTTTGTTGCAGGAATCGGAGAGAAAGCTTTCGAGGGTGCGAGATTGAAAGATTTGGTCATTCCGTTCGGCTTGAGGTTTATTGGTAATGGTGCATTTCGTGACTTGGAAATCACAAATGGAGTGTTGATTGTACCACCAGTAAGAAGAATGAAAGCTGATGTGTTTGATGGTGTGAAGGCAAAAGTATTATTCCTTGGTTTAGAAGACACTCAGACGCAACCTGCCACTCCGATCACTTTTGACAATACATTTCAAAATAAAGACAGATTGCCAGATTTTTATGTACTTCACTCCGACATAAACACTCCGACGGAAGGATTAGATAAAAAAATGTTCTATACTGTGGGAGAGAATGTAGTTAATGAGTGGTTGAGGACATCATGGAAGGGGGTTGTGATATATACAAACTATGCGAGATGTAAATCCTATAGAGTCTCTACGTTAACAGCATCTTTGAATAAATCTTCGTTTAGTACAGTGACAGCAGATGTTCCTACCTTGATTGTGCTTAAGAAGGCTAAAAAATACGAAAAAACAAAAACCGACATCGACTTGCTCCCTCCCTACGAATACGAATGCAGGAATGCCTATACGCATAAAAGAGAAGTGTATGATGAGTTTGCTATGAATCAGACTCTGTTTAGAGGAAGAAAAGGAGGTAAGTATCATTACTTCTCTTTGGATGGGAAGCCTATTACGAATATAGAAAGTTTGCTGGATGAGTCGGGAAGAGATCCTTTTGGATTACAGGTATATACGAAGGAAGAGACTAAGGCGAAGAAGGCGAATAAAGAAAGAGAAAAAAATTTGAATAATAAGGTGAATGATTTGAAAAAAGCATTCGGCTTCTAATTGAATTAATGGTAGATAACAACAAAAAAAAGAATATTATGGCAAAGATGAAAGGTTTGATATGGTTGACAATCGCGACATCCTTGTTGATGATGGGTGGTTGTAATAGTTCAGATAACAATTTGAAAAATTGTGAAGACTATGTCTATGTGGACTCACTCTCTAGCACTCATGTTTATGGTTGTGTTAGAGACGTTGACGGAAATGCATTGGAAAATGTATTGGTCACAACGGGTCAGGATACCACCTTTACAAGTGGAAGTGGGTCATATTCATTTGAGCAGTGTCGTGTCGTGAATGGCAGAAGCATTGTGAAGTTTGAAAACCAGGAATATTTTTCTGTGGTTCGTACAGCCGATATTGTTGATGGAGAAGCCCGTGTCGACGCCATCTTGATGCCACAAGATAGTAGGGAAGGGGTGACAGAGGTTGCTCGTTTTGATAATAATGAAGGTGCAACAATAAAAGTTGGCAATATGCAGGTCGTTCTTCCTGCCAACTCGTTGGTTTATGAAAAGGATGAGAAAGAATTCAATGGTTCTGTGTTTGCTAGTGTATACTACTTGAATCCCAATTCCGAAACTTTCGTTAAAGAGATGCCAGGAGGAAATATGAGTGGCGTTACGTCCGAAGGAAAGGATGTCATTCTCTTGTCATACGGTATGGTTGAGGTTACTTTAAAGGATTCTGTCGGTCAAAAACTTCAACTAAAGAAGGGCGCAGAAAGTACCTTGACTTTTCCAGTTCCAGATGGATTCAAAGAGGAACAAAAATATGAAAAAATACCATTGTGGTATTTTGACGAGGAGAAAGGAACATGGGTTGAAGAGGGTATGGCCACAAAGAACGGCGATACTTATACAGGAAATGTTAAACATTTTTCTTGGTATAATCTTGATTGGCCGGAGCTACGCGCAACGATTGTGGGACGTGTGACAAATAAGGATGGTAAACCATTGCCTAATATATTGGTGACAATCTCCCAGACCTCTGCTTATTCTGACAGCGAGGGCTATTATAGAGCCTTTGTGCCACGAAACACACCTTTTTTTGTGACAGTAAAGTCTGAAGACTATGCTGGTTACTCCAATTGTCCTTTCTTTAATATTGATGGATTAGAGGCTCAATCAGTTTATACACAGGATATTGTCCTCCCTAATATGCCTTGCGCTCATGGTAAAGTGTTGGATAAAGGTGGTCAACCAATTTGTGGCGTTGAAATATGTGCCGATAAGTTTACTGCATGTACTAATCGAAAAGGAGAATACTTTATGTATTGTAATGCCCCAAATCCATTCTCATTGAAGGTTAGCGAAAAAACAGTATTAAACCAAAAAGAATATGAAAAATATGATTTCATAAACTCTTGGGTGATAGATCCTGATGCAAGTTATGATTTTGTGATGGATAGACCTATAGGTGTGTATGGAAGTGTTTGTTTTTCTGATTATAAACGGTTGAAAAAACCTGTCACAATTACTGTTGTCATCGATCAAAAAGAATATAAGGTGTCATCAAAAGGATGGTATGCATTTGGTATTTCTCCCGATGTGCAAGAAATTTATGCTTATGTTAAAGCAGAGGATGGGTGTGGTGTGGAATCCAATAAAGTATCAAAAAAAATATCCCAATATAGGATGATTTGGATGCCTTCTATCTATATTCCGAATGGATTTGATATAAGTGGTTTCGTTGTCAATACTTGTGGACCTTCTAAAGCAAAAGTAACCATTGAAGTAGGAAAGGGTAAAAACAAGATGACATTCTCTCAAAATACAAAAAACGGATACTTTAACATCGACCTTCCTATTAGCGTAAAAGGATCAAAGGCGAAGGTCAAGATAGACTGTTGTGGAAAGAGATTTACAAAAAAAATAGATAAAATAGATTCAAATCTGTATTTGGATAGAATGGAAGTCTGTTTAGGTGAAAAACCAGATCCTGATTGCATCTATGCAATTGTTGGAGACAAAACAGTAAAGTTCAATACAAAGAAGGATAAATTCACGGAGATGTTCCAAAGTAAAGGCTCTGGAACCCGAAAGTATCAAGTTTGGTATAAAAGTCCAGACTACGACGGAATGCTGATATTGGAAAACAACTATAATGAATATTCAATATCTGGGCCAAAACATACACTTTGTGTCTATTTGCTTACTGATATGATGAATGTGGCGAAAAGCAAGGGAACTGATGCGCGTGTTGATAAGGATAGTCTTTTCACATTCAAGACAGACTGTGAGTTGTATGTTGATAGTGAGGTTGACGATGAAATCTATTTATATGGTAGTGCAGCAATAAAAAATAAAAACATACGTGACGTCGAAATCTATAAAAATTACCCTTGCTCAAAGTCTGCTAATGTTCTTGTCGGTAGCTCTAATTCTACGGAATTCATGACACTGACAGTTCCAAAAGAGTCAACGAAGGATATCGAGAATTTGTTGAAAAACAAAGGATTAAAAGACAAAACAACGTATATGGATGACGAACAAAGAATCACCTCTATTTATCTTCATGATGATGCGCAGGCCATAATACACAGAAACAAGGATAATACATCTGATGCGACCATATTGGTGCGCGGAGGAATCGGCAAGGAGCCACTTTTCAAATGTTGGAAGGTCGACTTTAGAAGTTCTTCCCTCAAAAAGAAAGGAGATAATAATATCAATTATATGTGGAAGAATGAAGCTGATATCGCTCAACTTATTATGTTCGGTCCTATCATGGGTGTTAAGTTTACTGAGACTGACATAGAAGAAGAAAAATGTGGTTGTACAACAGGTAATGCACCATCTGTTGTCGCAGGCAAATAAACGTTTGTTTAGTAGATTCTGATTTTCTTACGAGAAGTGAAGCTTGTGATATTATCAGACACAAAAGCTAAATAATTCATAATTATTTGCTACCTTTGCAACTCATTAAATTTTTTTAATATGGAATTGAATGCATTGACAGCCATCTCTCCAGTGGATGGAAGATACAGAAATAAGTCAGAGGCTCTTTCTGAATACTTTTCAGAGTTTGCACTTATCCGTTATAGAGTGCTTGTTGAAGTAGAGTATTTTATCGCGTTATGTGAATTGCCTCTTCCTAATCTAAAAAACTTTGATTCATCAAAATTTGCAGAACTGAGAGCCATCTATAAGAATTTCTCAATTGCTGACGCTCAGAGAATCAAAGATATTGAGAAGGTGACAAATCATGATGTGAAGGCTGTAGAGTACTTCTTAAAGGAGCATTTCGATGCATTGAATCTACAAGAATTTAAGGAGTTCATCCACTTTGGATTGACCTCTCAAGATATTAACAACACCTCTATCCCTTATTCCGTTAAGGAGGCAATTAAGGAGGTGTATGTTCCTAATTTGGAGCAATTGATCAGCGAACTTTCTGTTCGTGCAACAGAGTGGAAAGATATCGCTATGTTGGCAAAGACTCACGGACAACCAGCCTCTCCAACTCGTTTGGGTAAGGAAATCATGGTGTTCGTTAGCCGTTTGCAAGTGCAATTGGATCAGTTGAAACAGTTGCCTATCCCTGCGAAATTTGGTGGCGCAACGGGTAACTTTAATGCGCATCATGTGGCTTATCCATCCATCGATTGGAAAGCATTTGGTAACCATTTCGTGAATGATGTTTTGGGCTTGCAACGTGAGCAATGGACCACACAAATATCCAATTATGACAACCTCGGTGCCATCTTTGATTGCTTGAAACGCATCAATACCATAATGATTGATATGAACCGCGATTTCTGGCAATACATCTCAATGGAATATTTCAAACAGAAAATTAAAGCTGGTGAGGTGGGTTCTTCCGCTATGCCACATAAGGTGAACCCTATCGATTTCGAAAACGCAGAAGGTAATCTCGGCGTGGCAAATGCAATACTTCAACATTTGTCAACCAAATTGCCAATCTCTCGCTTGCAAAGAGATTTGACAGATTCCACCGTGCTCAGAAATGTGGGTGTTCCTTTCGCTCATACGATTATCGCTATTCAAAGTTCATTGAAGGGTATCGGTAAGTTGTTGTTGAATGAAAAGGCACTTTATGCTGATCTCGATAAATGTTGGGCTGTCGTTGCAGAGGGTATTCAAACAATCCTTCGTCGTGAGGGTTATCCAAATCCTTATGAGACATTGAAGGCTTTGACCCGTACCAACGAGGGAATAACTGAGAAGTCAATCAAAGATTTTATTGAGACATTGAATGTAAGTGAGTCTGTGAAAAATGAATTGAGAGCTATCACACCTCACAATTATACAGGTATGTAACCCCATAAAATATGCTAAAGGTATCTGAGTTACAATTCGTTAAACTCATAAAACGATTTGTTGGCCCGTATAAGAAAAATGTAGTATTGAATATCGTTTGCAATATTCTCTCTGCTTTTTTCAGTATCTTCTCTTTTGCTTTGATCATTCCTATTTTGGAAATCCTTTTCAAGGCAAAACAAGTTACTTATACATACATGCCTTTTAAATGGAACATGGATACCTTGAAAAATAATGCCTATTATTTTATTACTACCTTCATTGACAATCATGGTCCACTATTGACATTACTCCTGTTGGGTGTGTTCTTAGTGGTGGCTACTTTTTTCCGAACTGGTTTTTCTTATTTGGCCAGTTATTTCATCATCCCTTTGCGTACGGGTTTGGTGCGTGATATGCGTAACCAATTGTACCAAAAGGTGGTGGACCTGAACCTCGCTTTTTTCAGCAAACAGAAAAAAGGAGATATCATGACTCGTATGTTGGGGGATGTAGGTGAGGTGGAGACCTCAATCATGAGTTCCATCGAAATGCTCTCTAAAAATCCGATCATGATTCTGATCTATATCGGCACTCTCTTTTATATTAGTTGGAGGTTGACGATTTTTGTCCTTATTGTGTTGCCTTTGTCGGGATTCATTATGGGACGGGTCGGTAAATCATTGAAGCAAAAATCGAAGGAGGCACAAGAACAATCGGGACAACTTCTTTCTCAGATTGAGGAGACTCTCGGTGGATTAAGAGTGATAAAGGCTTTTAATGCTGAAAAATCAGTTATACGCCAATTCTCTAATTTCAATGAACGTTTGAGAAATACGGTCACCAAGGTGAATCGTCGTTATATGTTGGCACATCCGTTGAGTGAGTTCCTCGGTACGGTCACGATTGCCATCGTTTTGTTCTTCGGTGGAATGTTGATTCTTAGTGAAGATAGCTCGATGTCTGCTTCCTCGTTCATTTACTATTTGATTATGTTCTATAACATCATCAATCCAGCTAAGGAATTGTCGAAAGCCATGTATAACATACAGAAGGGTAAGGCTTCATTGGAACGTATCGATATGGTTCTACATGCAGTTAATCCATTGAAAGAGGTGAAAAATCCTGTTCCAGCCAAACCTTTTACAGACAAGATTGAATATAAGAATGTCTCCTTCAAATATGAAGATGAGTGGATTTTGAAAGATATAAATCTTACCATTCCGAAAGGAAAAATGGTGGCATTGGTGGGTGCCTCAGGCTCTGGAAAATCCACGATGGTTGATCTTCTGCCACGTTTTTATGATGTAAATGAAGGAGAGATTACCATAGATGGTGTCAATGTGAAAACGATGACCTTGTATGATTTGCGTTCCTATATGGGTAATGTAAATCAGGAGGCTATTTTGTTTAATGACACGGTATTCAATAACATTACCTTTGGTGTTGAAAATGCGACGGAAGAACAGGTGATGGAGGCTGCTAAGATAGCCAATGCACATGAGTTTATCATGGCAATGGAACAAGGTTATCAGACCAATATCGGAGATCGTGGAGGCCGTTTGTCAGGAGGACAACGACAACGATTGAGTATCGCACGTGCAATTTTGAAAAATCCACCAATTCTAATATTAGATGAAGCTACTTCGGCATTGGATACAGAATCAGAGAAATTGGTGCAAGAAGCGTTGGAAAATTTGATGAAGACCCGTACAACCATAGTGATTGCACATCGACTCTCTACTATTAAGAATGCGGACGAAATTTGTGTTATGCATGAAGGTCGTATTGTGGAACGAGGTTCTCACGATGATTTGTTAAGAATGGATGGATTTTATAAAAAACTATACTCAATGCAATCCCTTTAGGAAAGATTATAGGAATGTCTTGCTGCTTTGTTGTTAGGGACGTGGTACGCCATGCTCCTACATGAATTAAAGAGCATGCGAGAAAAATTTATAGAACTCACTCAAAATGAAATTTTCCGAAAAAAAATAACTATTTTTTATGTGATGAAATGTTAAAACTCACCATAAATAAACATTTTGTTTTTAGATTTTTTAATATATTTTTTTGTTTCTTGTTTTGTTTTCTTATATTTGCTTGCTTTTTTGTGTGAACTATCTAACAAAGAGGTTCATGAGTAATACAACTTTAAACCCAAAAAGAGTTGAAGTATAATTTTGTTATGAAAGACACAGTTGTGAAACCAAAAGTTAATTTGACGAGAAGATTTTTATTCCCGATGCTTTTCTGTCTCATTAATTTCGTATCCGCTTATGCAGAGATGACATGCTCTATTGGAGATAGATGGAATGGTTCTGCTACGGTAGAAGTGGTTGGAAATTATGCGATTGTAGATGCACAAGGATTTAATGGAACCATCGCTTTTGATGGTGTAACGGTAAAAAATGTTGACGTTTCTGCAACTCGACATTTTAACCAATTTTATGTCAATGAGTCGAAGCCTGAGCAGATGAAAATCCAAACAACAGATTCAGAAACAGGTAAATTTTGTATGAGATATGACTCTTTTGACCAAACCATTTATGTGACGGATGGTGGATGTGAAGGTTCGATTGTTGCAATTCCAGAGAACGTATGTTATGGTACAGACGTGAATCTTCAGTTGATAGGGGTGACATCTTCAGATAAAATAGAATGGGGTATTGAAACAAATACCGGAGATATTGATTGGATGACAGATCAGGCTAATAAATCTAGCATAACATATACAATGGAGGGAACAACACCTGTTCGAGTTGTGGCTAAGATTACTTCAGGAGGTTCTTCCTCTCAAAGTAGATTAACCGTTTATCCTACATTGGAAAATTGCGGTTTCTTGGTGACAGTCTCTGATCAATCTGTTTGTTTGGGTGCTGGTCTGACAATGTCAACGACTTATACAAGTGGTACATTATATGAGTGGAAAGATGATAAAGGTAATTCTTATCCTTCAACTTCTACTCCAACGGCTACAATATATCCGAAAGAATCTGGTAATTATATGTTCTCTGCTTATGCAGATGGCTTAAAAATCGGAACGGTTTCTGTCAAAGTGAAATCAATGGCAGAATGTGGCTTTACCGTAACGGCTAAACATGGTTATGCTTGTATTGGCGGTACGGATGAATTATCAACGAACTATACAGATGGAAAACTATATACATGGAAGGTGGGTAATACAGTTGTTCAAGAGACAACAACTCCTTCTGTTAAGGTGGCTCCAACTGAACCAACGACCTATACTCTCTATGTGGATGGATATTACGTAGGTGATGTGGATGTAGATGCACATGAATGTACCTTCTTCATCGCTTCAAAATTCCCTGTGGGTAGTTGCTTGCAAGACACGAACGTGTTGATGGCTGTGGGTACGGCTATGTTGGATGATATCAATAACGATGTCTTCGAGTGGTCGGCTTCTGTGGATAGTATCAATTGGTTCCCATTGGGTACAAGTTCATACAGAATGCCTGTTAACGTCACCATGGATATGTATTTTAAGGTTGATTACAATGGCCTTTCTCAAGGAATCTTCTATCCAAAACCAGATTGCGAAAATCAATCTTATTGCGATGGATTGGAAACAAAGACTTTGTTCTATGAAACATTTGGTTTCTTCTTGGCTGATGATGCTTATTACTCAGGTGGTGAAATATTCTCTAAGGAAGTGAAAGTAAATCACAAGACAAGTGTGAGAGTAGGCAATAGTACTTATACTTCTGGTGATTATGATGAGTCTTCTGGCTACTTTACTGCAAGAGCAGGTAATGCTTCTATGTCAGTTGATCTTTCTTCTACTAACAATTTCTCTGTAAGAAGTTATGTTGCACCAGATCCGTTTGGATATGTGGTTCCTGCAACAACATTTACTAATGTGGGTGGCGCTAACCAATTTGTTGGTACAAATGGTCACCTCTACATGACTGAAAACCCAATGCTTTCTCAATATGAGTCAGATTCTTGGGTGACAGACGCTTCTCTTCGTTTGCAAGATGGTTACTACGCAATTGTTATGTCTCCAGATTCTTGCGGACACAATAGAGATAATCAAGACTTCATTACTTGTTCCGATTATACAGGTGGTAAAAATGGTGCTATGTTGTTCGTAAATGCAGGACAGACTAATGTGTCAAAAGCTGCTATTTATGCACAGAAGGCATCTTTGGCTTGCCCTGCCGATCGTTTCAACTTCGGCATGAGCGTTCGTAATGCTACACATGTGGATGCAAATTCTACATCTAAAAATCCTGTTAACTTGACAATTTGTTTGTTGAAGGAATTTGATGATGATGCAAGAACATTGCCTTCATCAAATAATCCAAACGTGTTGGCAAGTCTCTCTTCTGGCGACGTAAGAGCAGGAGAGGATTGGAAACGCTTGGATGAGTTCATTCAGTTAAGTGAAAAGGTTAACGATGTTTGGGTCGTTATTTATAACAATGGTGAACCAGGCGATGGAAATGATATGTTGTTGGATGATATCACCTTCTCCGTATGTATCCCTAAGGCTGATATGTTGGCTACTTTAAATGGTGATACTTTGGGAAGAGAAGCAGTCTCTTGTGGTGGTGAAATCGTAACATTGCATGCTTTCCAAACCAGTACATACTTGGAAAATCCTTTGTATATATTCCAATATCAAAAGGCGGTTGGTGGTGACACTGTTTGGACGGATTTGATGGATTATGTTAACAATCCTGATTTGATGAAGGCTGATACGGCTCAGGTTTCTACCAAGGAGGCTGATTTCTGGGGCACACTTCGTTATCGTGTAATCATTTCCGATGATGCAAGTGTCATCCGTAAAGTGGCTGATGAAAATTGGGGCGATATCTCTGAATGCGAATTTACTTACCACCAAGCTTCTACTACGGTTTCTATTCGTAATACGTATGGTGGTGAAATGGCTCCGAAAGATTCTGTTTCCTTCTGTAATATTCCTGGTACTATCGTTACCATTCCAGGAGAACGTATTCTTACGGTTCCTGATCATGAATGGACAATGTCGTGGTTGACAGCTGATAGTACAGTCATCTATACAAAAGATGTAAAAGGAGTCTCTAAAGATTCCTTGACATTGACTGTCCTTGATGGAGAAACATTCTCTGCTAAGGCATCTGATGGTACTGATTTAGGTACGTTTACATTTGCTCAGTTCGATTCTCTCCTTTTCAGAGCAGAAGATGAGGGTGGATGTCTCTTCTATCAAACAATAAAGACTCATGCTAAAATGAACTTGGATATCAAGTCTGCAGTAGAATCATTTGTTGATTGCAATTCGGTTACTGTGAAAATCATCCGTAATTATAGTGAACCTTCTTTGGTGTTCGATTGGTCTTCTGTTCCTGGCTCGGCTGTTGTTGTTGACGATTCAACTCAAACATTCACACCAGATAATTTGGAGGCTTATTCAACAATCGAAGGAAAAGTGAAAGTCACTCCTGTAAATGTGGATGACAAATATTGTTTCTTGCAGGATGAAATTCAAGTCCCTTACACAATTCATAATGGACATTATACAATGACTATCTCATCAAGTAAGGACCCTGTCTGTGTCTCTACAAATGAGAGAAGTTACAGTACTTCAATATTGACACTCACAGCTAAAGTAGATACGAAGAAAATGAGCGCTGCTGAGGCTGCTAAAATTGATGAGAAAATCACGTCATACAAGTGGCACATCGAATTCTCTGATAATACTACTTTGGATACTATCACGACAACCAAGGATTTGTCCTTTACAAACCGTGATTTGTTGAACTCAGAGTTGAATGAGATTAAGGCTAAACAATTGTTCGCATCTGTCGTAGCTACAACAACGGATGTTTGTGAGACTGTTACCCATGATCCTGCTGAATCAAAGATTGATGTTGAAATTCGCGAGGGCGGTTTCACCCTTATGATTGAGTCTGTTAATACGCTTTGTTTGTTGGATGAAAATTCTCATGATATCAAAATCACGATTACACCTCCAACTGCATTGTACAATATTAACAAACTTCAGTTGTACATGAATGGTCTTAAATTGCAGGATGTGAATAATTTGAAAGACTCATTCTCTGTTACAATTGATGACAAGACATATCCTTCTATCTTCACAGCCGGTAATACGGCTACTTATAAAGTTTCTGTTTACGACTCAACTTGTAAGAGTGATAACGAGTCTAATACGGCAACCGTTAAGTATAATGGTTATGATTGGAAATTCAACGAACCAGATTCTTGTTTGACGGAGTCTAACAACCTATTCAATATCATTGCTACAATAGATTCTGCTAAAGCAGTTAACCATATCACTTCTTATAAGTGGACATTAAATGGAAATGACTTGCCAAACTCAACAGGTTTGTCTTATGCATACCCTGTTCAACAGAGTATGACGGGTCTCTTCAAACTTGTTACTTCTGATGGCATTTGTAAGGATGTAGAACATGAGTTCACCTCTAACATTGCTATTAATTATGCAGTCTCGGTGAAGAGCGCTAAGGATAGAATCTGTTCTACGGATAGCGCAGTTGTCTCTACGTTAGTCTTGCCAGAAACTTCTCGCCAATACATCAAAACATATACTTGGTATGTTGTCGATTCTTTGGGTAATGAACAAGTGTTGAAAAATGGCGGTCCTGAAGATTCTAAAATTACTTTGTCAAAGAAAAATTATCCAGACTTGTTCACTCCGGGTAATTCATTCCAAATATATGTTGTAGCTGATGATCAAATCTGTAATAAGGTTACATCAGGAGATTCTCTTCACTTCGATGTGAATGACCCATTCACGTTGAAGTTGACTCCTACTGCTAATAAGGTATGTTATAAAGAAGGTGATGTCGTTAGTTTGAATGTTGAGGTTTCTCCTTCAAATGCTATTAACCACATTCCAACCTTTATTTATACTAGAATTGGAAATGGAGATTCGTTATCTTATAGTACGCGTTCTACAACATTTGAAATTAGTCAATTGGAGAGTTGGATGACTCCGTGTGATGATGTTATCTTCTCGGTTTCTGCTTCCGATGGTATTTGTGTGATGTCTAGTAGTCCTGCAGTTTCTCGCAGTGAGGTCGATATCAACACACCATTTACGGTTGATTTGGTTGCTGACAAAGCATATGCATGTTCAGAAGGAGACTTTGTAATTCTAAAAGGAACTAATTCTCAATCTTCTGATTCATACGTTACTTATGAAAATACATTCAATTCAGTCTTGAATGGAACAACGTATACATTGAAAAACGGAGGTAACGCTCTCTACGTTATTGATACAATGAATTCTTATAAGGGAGTTAATCCTCAGGATATATTAACTTATTCGTTGACAGTAAATGATGATAATGTCTGCGGTCCTGTTACTTCTGCTGCAGTGCCTGTTCATCTTCAAACTCCATTCAAAGCTCATGTGGAGGCATCTAAGTATATCGTATGTAAGGATGAACCATTCTCAGTGGAATTAAAACAAATTACGCCAGATGGTTCTAAAGAATACATAAAGATGTACTCATGGCAAGAGGCTGGAGGAAGTTCTTTGGGCGAGTTGAATAAGACATTGAACCCAACAGGTTTGATTCCAGGTATCCACAAGTTCTTCGCTAATATTTCTGATGGAATTTGTTATGGTACGGATCGTTTCCCTACTTTACAATCTGATACGGTGACGATAAAAGTTCATGATCCGATTATTGTTTCCTTGACTGCTTCATCAAGCACATTCTGTATGCAGGAATCTAGTTCCCCAATTGTTATTACGGCAACGTCTTATACGGGAGAGCCTGTTCGTTATGAACTTTATGATGCTGCTACAAACACATTGATGAACAAGGCATCGTCAAAAGAAATGTCATATTCATGGGATGTATTTCCTAATCAAACAGTCAATTCTTTCTATGCAGTTGTTCATGATGATGTTTGTCCTGGTGCTTTCGACATAACAGGTGCAAGAAAGGTGGATGTACACTTGCCACTTGTCTTTGATGTGACAATCCCAGAAAATGACTATAATATTTGTTTGGGTGAAAAAGTACATTTGACGACTACGGTAAAACAAGGTGCTCCTATCTCATTTGGTTGGTATGGACTTTCATCTATGTTGCCAGAACCATCATACACAGATGTGAGGTATCTTGAAAACATTCCAGAAGTATCTGGTACAAAAACATACGCGATTGTTGCTTCTGATAATGTATGTCCTGATGTAACTGTAGAAGTAGGTCCTATCGAAGTATATGATCAACCAATGATCAACCTGATTGCTTCAAAAGAAGAAGTGGTGATTGGTTCTACGGTTGACTTTGTTGCTGATGTTTATCAAGGTAATCCAATCAGCTTTGATTGGATGATTGATGATATATTCTTGGGATCAACCTCTACTAATTATTTGGCAGATTTTAAACCTGCCTCTACAAGTACTTATACAGTATTTGCATCAGATGGAGTTTGTCCTGTAGCTTCCTCTTCTGTTACGATTGGAGTCTTGATGCCAACTGCATTTACTCCACATATAAAAGATGGCTTGAATGATATATATATGGAAGGTTATGATGTTACTATTTACGACCGTTATGGAAACAAAGTTTTTGAAGGTAATAATGGTTGGAATGGAATGAAGGGTGACGTCATGGCAGATCCAGGTGTCTATTATTCATATGTCATCCTGAAGGATGGTAAGAAATATAAAGGTACAGTTGAAATAATAAAAATTGATTAATTATAGTGTTATGTTTTCACAAATGAAGCGGGCTTTGCTCTTATGCATTATTTCTTTTTTGTATAGCAATGTATTTGCAATACATGAAGAGTTTAGGGAAGGTTATGAATTTATTTCTTCTCAAGCTAGTTCTAGTCAACAGGAAAGACCAATGTCTTTTTATAAGGACGGAAAGGTTGTTTTCTTTGTAGGTGATTCTGCTTATAGTGCAGTAATTGGGGAATCAAATGACCTCGTTAAAGTCGAGGCTTGTCCCGAATTGTGCGGTCTAGGCATCATGGGTACTTTTGCTTATGATCCTCGTCGCCGTACTATTTACTTCGCTAGAGTGGATGAACTGGGTAATTCTGATTTATATGAGGCGCAACTTCAAGGCGGCTCATTCTCAGAACCTAAGTTGATGAATATCGAGGGATTGGAGAAATTAAGAAAAAATGTTCGTGGTTCCTCTACTGCAATGGGTCAGTGGACTTTCCGTTATAACAGAGTTTCTGGTTTCTATAACCCAACATTAGCTGAAGGAGGTAACAAGATTTACTTCACAGGTGATTTCCCAAAGAAATCCTATGGAGGTAAAGATATCTGGTATATAGAAAGAGATCGTTCAGATAAATCTGGTTACGAGTGGAAAATGCCAGTTAATGCAAGTGATAGCGTTGAAAAATTGAATGGTCCAACTCGTGAGGATTATGCTTTCATTGTGGGCGATACAGCCATGTATTTAACTTCTGATAGACCTGGTGGTTTCGGTGGTATGGACTTGTATGTTTCTCACTATAGAGAAATGGAGTTCGAAGTAATGGATACTTCTATCAACGAAATGGTCAAGGTGAAAAGAAAAGTATGGACAAAGCCTGTAAATTTGGATTCAACTTATAACACTAGTGCTAACGATTATAACTTTATTGGAAATAAGAAATTAGTTATGCTGATGTCTAATCGTGCAGGTGGTAAAGGTAAGGATGATATCTATGTTCCTCAACCTTTCCGTGCTGAACCTGATTTCGATTTGAGTCCGTTGGCATCCCTCACAGAACCTAAGGGATTCCACTGGGTACTATTCTTCTTTAACTTCAATGAGTCAAAAATGTTGCCTGAGTACTTGTGTCAGTTGGATGAGCTTGTGCTTGCTATGAAGGAGTTCCCTGGTGTTAAATTTGAAATTAGTGGTCACACTGACTCCCGTGGTTCTCACGAATACAACCAAAAATTGTCAGACAGCCGTGCGAAATATGTCCGTACTTTGTTGATTGAGAGAGGTATGAGTCCTGATGATTTGGTCGCTGTTGGTAGAAGTTACGATGACCCAGTTATTCCTAATGCACAGACAGAACCTGAGCATGAGCAGAATAGACGTGTAGATATTAAAATTTTGGATGAATAATTAGAGGAGGATATATACAATGAAGAAATACATTTTTACCATATTAACGCTGTTATTTAGTGTATCTGCTTTCGCTCAACGCGATTTGATGCTCTCACAGCAATTTTTCTCAAGAGTGAATATGAACCCGTCTGCTACGGGTAATACAGACGATGTCGATATATTCTTACTCGGTCGTTGGCAATGGATGGGTTTGGATGATTCTCCTAAATCAGGTGTCTTGAATCTTACAAACTATTTCGATAAGGTTCGTTCTGGTATCGGATTTACTGCTTCATATGATGACTTGGGTATCGCTAGCCGTACAATCAACGTGAAAGCTGCTTATGCTTATCACTTGAACTTGAACGAAAGTATCTTGATGTCGTTCGGTTTGTCTGCAGGTATCTTGCATCACTATTTGGATCCACAAAGACATAGATACTTGGATCCTGAAGAGTTGGAGAAAATTACATTGAACCATGGTGATAAATTGTCTGAGGTAAAACCTGATATGGACTTCGGTGTTGAATTGGCTATGCCTAAGTTTATGTTCGGTGCTTCTGTTAACCACTTACTCAATAACGAGGAGATGGTGACAACTACTATCCCTGGTCGTCAATTTAATTGGTATATCAGAGGTTTGTTCTCTTGTTCAGAAACATTCGATATTGCTCCTGCGTTGATATATACGCACAGAAACAAAACAAATCGTGCTGAACTCAATTTGATGATGTTCTACAAACGTTTTGTTTGGTGGGGCTTCACTTATCGTCCTGACCTTAATGGAACAGATAATTTCTCTTCTCATTTTATCCACATGAACGTTGGTCTTGAATACAAGAAATTCCGTGTTGGATACGCCTTTGAGTTAGGATTGGGTGATGTGGCTAATTCTTTGTCTCGTAATGCTAGTGAAATTATGTTATCCTTCAGAATCGAAAAAACTTCTAATAAAAGTGCTAGATTCCTTGAAGATTAATATATTTGTAATGTAATTCTCTTTAGACAGTGAGGTTATAGTATATATGTGGGGAGGTTATTAAAGTTTTTAAGAACTAAAGTAGAATCGAATGAGAGGAATAAAGAAAATTTTAACGACCGTTTTTTCTTGTGCGTGTCTGTTTTATGCTAACGCACAGGAAGAAATAGTTTTAAATCAATACCATTTCAATTACTATTTGGTGAATCCTGCAGTGGCAGGAGCGGAGCGTTGTACACACTTGATGTT
>CACZUS010000008.1 GCA_902784425.1 uncultured Bacteroidales bacterium | reverse complement strand
TTCTCTAATTTTGTGGCTGTTGTAACCAAATCATTTGCCATGGCAAGCGATGAAGCCATTGCCATTAGGCACAAAATGTAAAACTTCTTCATTTTATCTGTTTTTTTTGTTATTTCATTTTTTTGCAAAGTTATTACTTTTTTCTTTTTTTTTACATTTTGAAACTTCTTATTGCTTTAAATCCAATAAAATTTGTATATTTTTGCACACAAATAAATTCAGTAACAGATTATGGGAAGAAGGAACAAGGAACTTCCACTTTTAGAAAACATTGAGATAACTAGCATAGCCAATGAAGGAAAGGCTATAGCCAAGGTGAATGACATGGTCATTTTCACCCAATTTGTTGTACCTGGAGATATTGTTGACCTTCAGGTGACTCGTAAGAAAAACAGCTATATGGAAGCGCGTGTCACCCAAATCCACAAATACTCCGATCGTAGAAGTGAAGCATTCTGTTCTCATTATGGTGTCTGCGGCGGATGTAAATGGCAAATTCTTCCCTACGAAGACCAACTGAAAGCAAAGCAGGATCAAGTCTACAACAATCTGCTTCGCATCGGAAAGGTGGAGTTACCCGAAATCTCGCCAATATTAGGTTCTGCAAAAACTATCAGATACAGGAACAAACTGGAATTCACTTTTTCCAATAAGAAATGGCTGACCTACGAGCAGGTAGCTTCCGGTGCATCCTTCGATAATATGGATGCATTAGGTTTCCATATACCAGGCATGTTCGACAAAGTGTTGGACATTGATAAATGCTACTTACAGGATGAGGTTTGCGACCAAATACGCGACTGCATAAAAGAGTATGCACACGCACACAATCTCCCCTTCTACGACATTCGCAACAAGGAGGGATTTCTACGCACCATTGTCGTACGCACCGCTAGTACGGGCGAAATCATGCTGACTGTCGTATTCTTTCACGAAGACAAGGAAGCCAGAGAGGGATTACTCAATCATCTGATTGAAAAATTTCCACAAATCACCTCCTTAATTTATGTCATCAACAGCAAATGCAATGACACAATTACCGACCAAGAGACCATCGTCTACAAAGGTCGCGATTATATTTACGAGGAGATGGAAGGACTAAAATTCAAAATCGGTCCGAAATCCTTCTACCAAACAAATAGTCAACAAGCCTACGAACTATATAAGGTGGCAAGAAACTATGCCCAACTGACAGGAAACGAATTGGTTTATGACCTCTATACAGGTACAGGAACCATCGCCTGCTTTGTTGCAAAACAGGCTAAGAAAGTCATCGGCATAGAATATGTACCAGAAGCTATAGAAGATGCAAAAGTCAATGCCATCAACAACCACATTGACAACACGCTTTTCTATGCGGGTGATATGAAAAACATACTCACAAACGATTTCATCGAAGAGCACGGTAAACCTGATGTAATCATCACCGACCCTCCTCGCGACGGAATGCACCCCGACGTGGTGGAAACCATTCTCGCAGCAGAACCGAAAAGAATCGTATATGTAAGCTGTAACCCTGCAACTCAAGCACGCGACTTGAATTTGCTGGATGTTAAATACAAAGTGACTGCCATACAACCTGTCGACATGTTCCCTCATACGCATCATGTTGAGAATGTAGTGGCACTAGAATTACGTTAAACAGAGTAAGATTATGCATGTATACACCAGCTTTCTGATTTTCTTAGTCTTATTGGTGGTTTTGCCCGACTTATACCTTTACAAAAGGTTTATGCACAACAGGACAAATCTATCCTCTAAGATATTACATGGTATCATATCATTCTATTTCATCATTGTCTCTATGATTATAATGTTGAATTTCAACGACATATATTCAATAGACAAACGTTTCAGAATGATTATGTTTGTTACCGTGATGGGGGTTGTATACATTCCAAAACTATCTTTCTGCACCTTCGACCTCATCTTCTTTTTAACGAAAAAGAGATGGAGATGGATTCAACGCCTCGGTTATGTTGCCGCCGCTATTGCTGGATTAACCATTCTTCACGCCGTTTTCTTCCAGCGTTTCAACTTCGGCAAACAAGAGGTAACAGTGGAAATAGAAAACCTACCTCAATCCTTCGAAGGATATAAAATCCTACAAATCAGTGATATGCACTTAGGCAGTTTCGCCTACTCTCAGGAAAGAATCAAACCATTGATGGATTCTGTCAATGCGCAAAAAGCAGACTTGATTGTTTTCACGGGCGATATGGTCAACAACTTCGCCACAGAATGTAATGGCTGGGGAGAGGTATTCGCACGATTAAACGACTCCACACCTAAACTTGGCATACTTGGCAACCACGACTATAGTGAATACTTCAACTGGAAAGATGAGGATTTAAAGTCGATGAACAGTATGGCCGTAAGGCAGAAAATCAGAGATTTCGGATTCAAACTTCTTTTAAACGAATCTCAAATCATTCATAGGGGGAATGATTCCATCGCCATCATCGGACTGGAAAGTTGGGGACGCAAAGCAAACAACAATTTCGCAGACATTCAAAAAGCCACCAAAGGAACGGAAGACATCGAAACAAAAATCCTATTGGCACATGAACCTAATTTCTGGAAAGACAGTATTTGTCCATTCTACGACATTGACCTCACCTTCTGCGGTCATACGCATGCTGCACAGATGGGACTTGAAATAGGAAGTTTCAAAATCTCCCCTGCCCGATTGATGTTCGAATATTGGGACGGTCTATACGAGCACAACGGGAAACAAATCTTTGTATCTCGAGGAATCGGTTGCGTAGGCATACCTGCCAGAATGGGTATGCGACCTAAATACGCGGTGATCACACTAAAAAGAAAACAGCAATGAAGATTCGGGAGATAACAACTCAAATAGAAGACTTTGCTCCACTTAAATACCAAGAATCATACGACAACAGTGGCATTCAAGTGGGAGATGTCAACCAAGAGGTGAAAGGTGTTTTATTATGCATAGACATTACAGAAGAGGTGGTCGACGAAGCCATTCGTAAAGGATGCAACCTAATCATCTCTCACCACCCTCTGATTTTTGGTGGAATAAAAAAAATCACGCCCGACACATACATTGCCAGAACCATCATAAAAGCTATCGAAAATCATATTGTGTTGTACTCCAGTCACACCAATATGGACAAGGCCCCTCATGGCGTCAATTATCAGATTGCCATAAAATTAGGCATTAACGTAGAAAAAATGCTTGAAGAGGAAAAAGATGGAAGTGGCTTCGGTCTGGGCATTGTAGGTGAATTAAATGAAGCGGAAGACGCACTCCATTTTTTGGAACGCGTCAAGAAAATCATCCACATTGGATGCATCCGTCACACTGAAATTCCACAAGGGAAGAAAGTGAAAAGAATCGCACTCTGCGGAGGATCCGGATTCGAATTCCTTCCCCTCGCCATTAGAGAAAAAGCTGACATCTATCTCACAGGAGATTTGAAATACCATCAATTCTTTGAAGCAGACGGACAAACTATAATTGCTGATTTCGGTCATTTTGAATCCGAACAATTCACAAAAGAGATTTTTTATGAGATAGTTTCAAAAAATAATGCTAACTTTGCAACATATTTTTCAGATAGCAAAACTAATCCGATTAATTACATATAAGATATGTCAGAAAAAGATACTAAAGAGATTTCAGTAGAAGAGAAACTAAAGGCACTCTTCGATTTGCAGTTAGTGAACTCAGAAATCGACAAAATTAAGACATTAAGAGGTGAGCTTCCTTTGGAAGTACAGGATTTGGAAGATGAGATTACCGGTTTGACCACTCGCGTATCCAACCTAAATGACGAAATCCGTCAAATCGACTCTGAAATAACAGGAAGAAAAGGCGATATCGAAAGAGCAAAAGGACTTATCTCAAAGTACCAAGAACAGCAAGACAACGTTAAGAACAATCGTGAATACGAAAATCTTTCCAAGGAAATCGAATTTCAACAATTGGACATCGAATTACACGAGAAAAAGATCAGAGAAGCTAAGAAATTAAGCGAAGTCAAGAAAGACGAGTTACAAAAAACCGAAGGCTTGATTGCTGATCGTCAAGAAGCATTGGTACAAAAGAAAGCCGAATTGGATGAAATCGTATCTGAAACAAAACAGGAAGAAGACAAACTTCGTGACAAAGCAAAAGAGATAGAAGCAAAAATCGAAGATCGTCTATTGAACGCTTTCAAACGTATTCGTAAAAACGCAAGAAACGGATTGGCTGTCGTTCCTGTAGAGCGTGATGCATGCGGTGGTTGCTTCAATAAGATTCCGCCTCAAAGACAATTGGATATTCGTTTGAGAAAGAAAGTAATCGTTTGCGAATATTGCGGAAGAATACTAATCGACCAAGAAATGGCTAGCGAAGAAGAGCACAACGCTTAAGTGTTAGCTAAATCATAAGCATAAAAAAAAGTGTATCTCATCGATACACTTTTTTTTGTTTCCATTATGAAATTATATTCCAATCAACTCAATTAAAACTTGCCTGAAAGAATTTCCTCCAACATAACCATCATACCATTGATGTGTTGAAGAAGAGGGTCAGTAAGCAATATGGAATTATTGCTAATAACCTTTGTCTCCACATAATTGTTGTTTAGACCTTGTACAGCCTCTTCAAAATTAGAGAATGGCACCACACCATCAGGATTTCCATGAAGAAGTTTCAACTTATACTGTGGCTGCCATCCGTGACATAGATTTTGGCGATCCATCAATTCAAGAAGTTTAGCCAAATGATCTGGATGTTCCGTGATATATTCTATATTGAGAATGTCGCCAAGAGACTTGCCATTGAACTTCAACATCATATCTATCACATTCTCACTATTGTTCTTAACGGCTTGAGGAACACCCGTTGAAAGAGCCCACGGTGTGAAGAAATCCTCATATCTCATGTCAGTCACCTCCGATGGATAGCTATTGAACATACTGTTAATTACAAGAGGAATCACAGATCCAAGGCCCATCTTCTTTCCTTGTTCATAATCTTCCATATAAGTCTCGAAAGTACGACGAAGATCGTATGGTCCATCACCGCAGTACACCTTATCCAAATTGATTCTTCTTTGAGTTTCCATATCCAATTGTTGCACTCTACGAAGAGAAGCCAAAGAGACTGATCCTCCTTGTGAATAACCTACGATATATGATTTGTATGAATTATCAAGAGAAAGTTTTTTAGCTTTTGCATAATCTAAAAGAGCAATAAGGGCATCCACACTGGTACGACCGTGAACCTCATGGTTCAAATATAAATCAGGATGGTCGGATGTAGAACCAAGACCAATATAGTCAGGAAGGATACAAAGCGCACCTGTTGCAGCCATAATAGCTTCTACAGAAGTGTATTGTGTAGGAATCATTGCAAATCCGATCTGTGTACCATGGTTGATCAACATCACCTTATTCATTTTACGAAGAAGTGGATATACAATCAATGCAGAAGCATTCACAGGCTCCATGTTTTGATCAAGTGTTCTGTACTCAATACGTACCACTTTGTATAAAAGCGGAACTAAAGCTTTCGTTGTGGCACCCTGATTATCAGACTGATTTTTGTTTGCCTCCTTGTAAACTCTATCCACACCATCGAATACATCAGCGTTAACGTTTTTCTTCATATCTCCGATTGTCATCTCATAGAGTTCTTGTTCCGTAACCTCCGATTCATCAAGTACGATGAAAGAAGGCTCACTACTTTGATTCTTTTCTTGAGAGTTCAAGACCTCTTTGTCCTTACAAGAAGCTAATCCAGTAAGGATGATCGCTAAAGCGATAAATAGTTTCTTTTTCATTTTAAATGATTGTTACTAAATAATTGTCGAAAATTAAATAAATAAATTAACGTTCCAATATACAAAAAAATAATGGAATCATAAAAGACGAGTCCCACAAATTCACCGTTTAAATAAAAGTTATTTCTTTTAATCACATACAACAAGGGCCGACTTCTTTTCGGAGTCAGCCCTTTAATCATATTTGAACAAACGTCTTATACCTTATCAAGGTTTATATCCACCTTAAATCTTAGAGCATAAGATATCAAACGCCTTACTCAATCCATCAATATTTTTACCACCAGCCTGAGCGAAGAATGGTTGTCCACCTCCACCACCTTGGATCTCTTTGGCAGCCTCTCTAATCATTTGAGCTGCATTATAACCTGCAGCAACAATATCATCTGACAATGCCACTGTCAACATTGGTTTTCCTTCTACAGAGGTTGCAGCAATAAAGACTAATTTCTCTTTCATCACATTACGGATTTGGAATGCAACAGACTTCACAAACTCTGGAGAGAAATTACCTTTGAATGTGATGAGTTTAGCTGAACCCTTGTCTTGAGCAGTCTCGATCAACTTATCACGCGTCTGAAGCACCTTTTCCTGTACATGAGCATCAACGGTCTTCTTCAAATCTCCATTCTCATCAATAACCTTCTTGATAGCCTGAACCAAATTAGGTGTATTATTAAAGAATGTTTTCAAATCACGCAACATATCTTGTTGCTCATTCATCAATTCCTCCACCTTAGCAGCAGAGATAGCCTCTATACGACGAACACCTGCAGCAACGGAAGTCTCCATCAAAATACGAATCATTCCGATTTCGCCCGTAGACTTAACATGCGTACCACCACATAATTCAATAGACGGACCATATTTGATCACACGAACAGTATCTCCATATTTTTCTCCAAACAAAGCCATGGCACCCATGTCACGAGCTTGTTGGATTGGCATATCACGGAATTCTTCCAATGGAATATTCTTTCGAACCATCTCATTAGCAATCTTCTCCACCTGACGAAGTTCCTCGTCTGTCACTTTCTGGAAGTGAGAGAAGTCGAAACGTAAAGATTCAGCAGACACCAATGAACCTTTCTGTTCCACATGAGTACCCAACACCTGACGCAACGCATAGTCTAACAAGTGAGTAGCAGTGTGGTTGCATGCAGTCTGCTGACGTTTAGCAAGATTCACCACAGCACGGAATGAAGCAGAAGGATCAGATGGCAAGTTCTTCATCAAATGAACGCTCAGATTATTCTCTTTCTTAGTATCGATGATTTCATATTTAACACCATCCGACTCGATATAACCAGAATCGCCCAACTGACCACCCATTTCTGCATAGAAAGGAGTCTTATCAAAAACGACCTGGTACAATTCTGTATTCTTTTGTTTTATCTTTCTATAACGAAGGATTTCAACATCTGTATCCAACAGATCGTATCCAACGAATTCAGATTCACCTTCACGAAGAGAAACCCAGTCGCCCGTCTCAACAGAAGCCGCATTACGTGCACGCTCCTTTTGTTTTTGCATTTCAACATTAAACTCCTCTTCATTAACAGTCATACCATTTTCACGAAGGATCAACTCCGTCAAATCCAATGGGAATCCGAAAGTATCATACAAGGTGAATCCATCTTTACCAGATATTTCAGTTTTTCCTGCAGTCTTCGTATCATTCATCACCTTATCCAACAAGCGGATACCAGTTTCCAATGTACGAAGGAAAGATTCTTCCTCCTCTTTTATCACCTTCACCACCAACTGTTGTTGAGCGATTAATTCAGGATAAGCCTCGCCCATTGTTTCAATCAACACAGGGATCAACTTATACATAAAAGCGTTACGTTGGCCAAGGAAGGTGTATCCATAACGAACAGCTCTACGAAGGATACGGCGAATCACATAACCAGCCTTTGCATTAGAAGGCAATTGACCATCAGTGATAGAGAATGCGATTGTACGGATATGATCAGCAATCACACGCATAGCAATATCCGTCTCTTTCTTCTGACCGTATTCAAAGCCGCTGATTTGTCCAATCACTTTGATGATTGGTTGGAACACATCCGTATCGTAGTTGGATTTTTTACCCTGCAAAGCCATGCAAAGGCGTTCAAATCCCATACCTGTATCCACATGCTTAGCAGGAAGTGGTTCCAAAGAACCATCTGCCTTACGATTGAACTGCATGAAGACATTGTTCCATATCTCAATCACCTGAGGATTATCCTTATTAACCAACTCGACGCCTGGAACGATTGCACGTTCAGAGTCATCACGAAGGTCTATGTGAATTTCTGAGCAAGGTCCACACGGTCCCGTGTCACCCATTTCCCAGAAATTATCATGTTTGTTTCCATTGATGATACGATCTTTTGGCAAGAACTGAGCCCAGATTTCTGCAGCCTCATCATCACGACTCAAATTGTCCTCCTTACTACCTTCAAACACTGTTGCGTATAGACGGTCGGGATCCAATTTCAGTACATCCACAAGATATTCCCACGCCCAAGAGATCGCCTCCTTTTTAAAGTAATCGCCAAAAGACCAGTTACCCAACATCTCAAACATTGTATGATGGTAAGTATCCAATCCCACCTCTTCCAAATCATTATGTTTTCCACTGACACGAAGGCATTTTTGAGAGTCCGCGACACGAGGATACTTTCGAGGTTGATTACCCAGGAATATATCCTTAAACTGATTCATACCCGCATTGGTAAACATCAATGTGGGGTCATTTTTGACCACCATAGGTGCAGAAGGAACAATTGTATGTCCTTTCGATGCGAAGAAATCGGTGAACGATTTGCGTATTTCTTTTGCTGTTAACATGTTAAATATTTTAGGCATCGGAGATTTTTGGAAATCCCCTCTATTCTGAAGCGCAAAATTAGCATTTTTCTATAAAAAAAATTACCTTTGCATTGTAAATTGTAAAAAGAATTTATCAAAATGGCAAAAGCAAAATTTCAATTCAATCCAAAGACACTCTCTTTTGAGCGGATTGATAACACTATAAAGCATAAATTCGGCAGTTTCATCTCCCATCTTCTAAGTGGTGTACTTGTCGGTCTTGCATTTTTCATCATCTTTGCACTCTTTATTCCTTCTCCGCAGGAAAAGAAATTGAGAAGTGCCAATGCCGAGTTGGAAGCTCAATTCAAGCTATTAAATTCTCAAATTGATCAGATACAAGATGTATTAACAGACATCGAGCAACGAGACGATCAGCTTTATCGCTCCGTTGTTCAAGCAGAGCCCGTAGCGGCCAACCTTCGCAGACAGAATCACTCACAGAGGAAATATAATGAGATTCGGCAGAAGACTAATTCGGAAATTGCCGCAAAAACTGCCGCGCAACTAGAAGACATCAAAAGGCAGCTATACACACAGTCGGTCTCTTTCGACGAGGTGGTAAACCTTGTTCGTAACAAAGAAGATATGCTACTGAGTATTCCTGGCATTCAACCAGTTATGAACAAAGACCTCCGAAGAATGGCCTCCGGTTTCGGTATGAGAATAGACCCCATCTACAAAACGCCTAAATTTCATGCAGGTATGGACTTCTCCGGAGACACAGGAACGGAAATCTATGCTACAGGTAAAGGTGTCATCGATTTCAAGGGATGGATGCAAGGATACGGAAACACAGTCATCATCGACCATGGATATGGGTACAAAACGCTTTACGGACACCTAAACGGTTTTGTCAAAACATTACGTGTCGGTTCCAAAGTGTCTCGAGGTGATGTCATTGCCTATATGGGTAACACGGGGAAATCAACCGGGCCACACCTCCACTATGAGGTTCACTACAGAGATAAAGTGACCGATCCTCGTAACTTCTATTACATGGATCTGTCTCCTGAGCAATATGATGAAATGATTCAAATCACCTCCAACAATGGAAATGTGTACGACTAATCCAACTTCTGAGGACAAAAGGAAACTCTACTACACCACCAGCGAAGTGGCGGCCTTGTTGAAGGTCAATGAATCCACACTACGCTTTTGGGAAAAAGATTTTCCTTTCACACAACCGCAAAAGAGTCCGAAAGGAACACGTCGTTACACACAAAAAGAAATTCGAAACATTCAGTTAGTACAATATCTGTTGAAAGACAGGAAACTCACCATTGACGGCGCGAAACTACTATTGAAAGAGAAAAAAGACGAGTTGGAGAAAAAACACGAAATGGTTTTGAAACTACGACACATCAAAACAGAAATACAGTCTCTTCGAAAGGCTTTCGACCAACATTTAAACATTACAGAAGATGATGCTGACGGAATGGCTAACTAACATACAATTCAATCAAGAACTGTTCACCGAGGTTATCGAATACATCGGCACCTTTGCCTTTGCTATAAGTGGTATTCGACTCGCTGCGGGAAAAGATTTTGATTTGTTTGGAGCATACGTTGTCGGACTCGTAACCGCCATCGGAGGAGGAACAATCCGCGACCTCTGCTTAGACCTCACTCCCTTCTGGATGTTGAATGCAAGTTACATGATATGGACCGCCACAGCCCTTCTCTTTGTAATACTATTTAGGAAACATCTTATCCGGCTAAACAATACATTCTTCATTTTCGACACCATTGGATTGGCGCTTTTTACAGTGGTAGGAATTGAAAAAACATTAGATTGCAACTACGCTTTTTGGGTAGCCATTATCATGGGGACCATCACAGGTGCAGCCGGAGGTATCATACGCGACATCTTCATCAATCAAATACCACTGATATTTCGAAAAGAAATCTATGCCATAGCATGTATCATTGGTGGCATAATCTATTACATAAGTTCCAAATTCATTGACGACGTCACATTAGTGCAAATCATCAGTGCACTGAGTGTCATCCTCACTAGGGTCATCGCAGTCAAATACAAGATTGGACTCCCACATATCAAAGGGGAGCCAAATTAGGATTTAATGGGCATTTCAGTCAACCATCCACTCATGAAATGGAGAATCCTCATAGGCACAAATTAAATGGGTAAAATACAAGTTGCATTTGTCTTTGAATATTTTTAACAACTTCCCCTAAAAATACTTTTCAAAACGTAGATTAAATCAAAAAAAAAGACTATCTTTACAGAAAATTTCAATTAATTACGCAAACTCTTAAAAATAAATACAAAAATGAGAAAATTAATTACTCTTTCAGCTGCATTAGCATTATCTATGGGTTGTTTTGCTCAATACAGTTTGTCATTCGAGGCAAACGGATTGAGAGAAGGTGACTACAGAAACATGAAACAGATTGAGTATGTAGAACAATCCAATGCCGGTGCCAACCAAGTATGGGACTTTTCAAAGTCTAAAGTGTTAAAAGACTTCTACATCAACCAAAACGAAGATTTGTTGAACACTTCAACTGAAGGTTACAGATTAAGTTGCGACGAGGGTGGAGAAAAGAACACATTGTTTGAAATCACTCCAAGTGAAAAGAGATTCTTCGGACTTCAAAACAGCAATACAACATTGACACTCGACGAGCCAATCGTTGATTTGATGTTCCCTCTTTCTTTTGGAGATGGTAAATCTGGTGTATATTCAGGTGCTCTTCAAAGTGGCAACACAACAAGCTACTTCGATGGTACTTACGTAACAAAAGCTGACGCTTGGGGTACTTTGATCCTTCCTGACGGTAACGTTTACAAAAACGTACTTCGTGTTAAGGTTGACAAAGAATACACTGAAACTTTCGGACAAAGCACTTACAAAATCAGCTCTATCCGCTATCAATACTTCGCAGAAGGTGCTCGCTACCCTATTATCATCACAATAGAACAAGAGTACACTCCTGAAAGCGGTTGTAAATGCAAAAATTCAAAATACACAGCAATGTATATGGAGAAACCTGCAGTTTACAAAAACGATGCAATCAAGGTTGCTAAAAAGAAGAGTTCCAAGGGTGAGGTTGCTTCTTTCAACTACCTTGCTTCTCCAAACCCATTCGCAGAGTCTTTGAACGTTTCATTTGACCTTGTAGAAAATGCAGAAGTTATCATTGAAATCCACGATTTGAGCGGTAAATCAGTGCTTAAATTGTTCAAAGAGAACTTGACCGTTGGTCAATACTCATACGACTTCGAGACATCTGCACTTCTCCCAGGAAACTACACTCTTAGCATTAAAGTTAATGGTAAACTTTACGCTAACAAGATGTTGAAATCAGGCAAGTAATCAATTATTGAAACATATCTAAAGGGACGCAATACGCATTGCGTCCCTTTTATTTAAAAACTTTCACAATGAGAAAAAGCTTATCCTTATTATTTTTCTTTTTCCTCTCATTATCCTGCTTCGCTCAATCTGCAGGTGACAAACTATTAGGTGTCTACTTCTTGGAACACGACGGAGACCGTTCTAAAGTAAGAATCACCAAAAATCCAAACAACACCTACAAAGTTCAAGTTTTCTGGATGGAAAACATGTACGATAAAAACGGGAAACTTCGCGTGGATCAAAAGAATCCCGACGTCAGTAAACGTAACACCAGAGCCGATCAAATCGTTCTCATCAAAGACTTAACCTATCACAAAGAAGGCGTTTGGAAAGATAGCAAAATCTACGATCCCACTCGTGGATCATTCTTCACTGTAGAGTTGAAATTCAAAGATGCTGAGACATTAGCTGTAAAAGGTTCTTGGGGCATTTTCAGCAAAACAATCTATTGGAAGAAACTGAAAGAATGATGAATGAATAGAAAGATTCTAAAAATCGCCATTCCTGCCATTGCAACCAACATCACCATTCCGCTTCTAAGCATGGTCGACGTTGCTATTGCAGGGCATCTCGGAAACGAATCATTCATCGGCGCCATCTCAGTAGGAAGCACGCTCATCAATTTGTTTTATTGGAACTTCGGATTCCTACGCATGGGCACAAGCGGACTAACAGCACAAGCCTTTGGTGCGAAAAACTTCCCCGAAGCCATCAACACCCTGCTGCGTTCCGTTTTCGTTTCTCTTCTGGCATGCATCATCATATTCTTGCTAAAAAGCATTGTACAAAAAGTTGCTTTTGATTATATGAACACCTCCCCAGAGGTGGAAGAGGCAGCTATTTTATATCTTAATATATGCATCTTAGGCGCACCTGCCGTGATGTGCCTATATAGTTTCAAAGGATGGTTTATTGGAATGCAGAACTCCGTCTATCCGATGATTATAGCCATCTCCATCAATATAATCAATATCATCTGCAGTCTAATCTCTGTTTTCGTTTTAAATCTCGGTATCGCAGGCATTGCCATAGGCTCTCTTATCGCACAATATTGCGGTATTCTCATTGCCATCCTACTGTGGAGAAAGAAATATAACAACCTCTTCCCTCTCATCAACAAAAAGGAGATTTTTGATACACAAAAACTAAAACGATTCACCACCCTAAATGGTGGAATTGCCATAAGAACCGTTTGTCTCACCGCCGTAACCTGCTTCTTCACATTAGCAGGAGCTAAGCAAGGCACCATCTTACTAGCCGTTAACACCCTGCTAATGCAACTATTCTCCATCTTCTCCTATTTTACAGATGGATTCGCTTACGCGGGCGAAGCATTAACCGGTCGATATATCGGAGCCAAAGACCCCGCCAACATGAACAAATCAATTGTTTATCTGTTTCTTTGGGGATTCGGACTAGTTGGCATATTCACAATCATTTACTTTTTCTTCACACCTAATATCCTATCCATACTAACAGACAAGGAGAATGTGATAAATGCTGCCAACGACTATCTTCCATGGGTTGTAGCAATCCCTATATGTGGATTCTCCGCTTTTCTATGGGATGGTATTATGGTAGGCGCAACAATGGCTAAAGGTATGGTATGTGCAATGATATTCGCCACCGTTTCCTTTTTTCTTCTTTACAATCTTCTCATTACGAATCAGGGTAACGACGGACTATGGATAGCCTTTCTTACCTACCTATCCATGAGAGGTATTGTCCAAACTATCTATTTTACGAGAAAGAAAAAGTCTTTATTTGCACCAAGCAAATAATTCATTCTAATATAAGGATTATTAAACTCTGGTTGATTTCTACATATTTCATTCACGAAGGTTATTCACAAGCAATCACTTTCGCCAAAACTTGCTTGTGATATCCATCAATTCTCCATTAAAAATGCTATATAATCTCTGATTGGTTGTTCTACTGTTCAACGGACCGCAATCTTCCCTGTATGGTCCCACCTTTATATAATCAAAATCAGCCAAAGGAAAGGATTCTGGCAAATTAGGCTTGCCAGAATACCATCCCACTTTCAACGGCTGATACTTTTCTTTTATGTAATGTGCCAAAGCAACTACCGACTTATGATCTGCATCACCACCCATGAAGCATACACAAGTTACATCCTTGCCATACTTCTCTATCAACGCATTCAAAGAGGTCTCATTCAACTCCTCTCCGACATCTTCCATCAAATACGGACTGTGACATCCAACACAACGATTCGGACAATTTGAGATATTAATCGCCAATGTCACCTCGTTGGGTATTTCCTGAAAGACTATATCATAATCAGCATACTTTAGCATACCATTTTAGTATTTTGCATAGAATCTTCTAGATGCCTCTTTCTGACGAGCTTCAGAGAAGTTGCTGATACGTTTCATATATCCAATCACACGAGTCAAGTAATCAATATTCTTACTTTGGCAATGAGGACACTCCTTCAAATAGCGTTTGTCGATGTGACCACAATCGTTACATACCGTGTTAGGAATATTAAATGTAAAGTAGTTACATCCCTCTTTAGCTGCCACACGAATCAACTGACGATATTGATCTTTTGTCAAATGCTCTTCCAAATTCATGTGTAAAGCAGAACCTCCCGTCAGGTGTTCAATGTACTTACGGCCATGTAAGCGGAACTTATCCACCACATTCAATGATGTATCCTCAACGATATAGAAGTAACTATTATAGCAATCACGAGGAACTGAATAGCCATCCTCACGATCCCATTTTGCATGTTTTACACCCACATTCTCTGCAGGAATCATTTCGCAATTGAACATCACATCCTTAGTACGATACTTCTTGTTGTAACGTTCAACCAAACCTAAAATACTCTGTACGAAACGAACGTATTCAGGATTATCCTTGATTTCAATACCCATAAACTCAGCAGCTTCAACCAAACCGTTCACACCAACTGTTAGATATTGACGAGACAAATTGATATAACCAGCATCAAACAATGGTAACAATCCTTTTGATTGAAGATACTTCAAATTCTCATTGTAAGCCAATTGAACTTTGTGAACCAAATCAATCACTTCCTCCAAATAAGTTAGATAAGGAATACCATTCTTAACAGCGAACTGAACGCAACGATTCAAGTTGACAGTCAACACACTCTTAGAACCCGTTGAAACACCACCAGCTCCCAAAGTGTAGCTAAAGCCATTGTCTTGAATCTCATTTCTCAAACGGCAGCAACTACTCAAAGAATCTGCATTATCACTGATGTAAGTGAAGAATGAGTGTCCTTCAGCATACATCTCAGCTGTGAAATCACCCCACTCCTCATCTTGAGGTTCGCCATCCTTTGTCAACAACGCCATGGTCTCTACTGGGAATGTCAAGACTGTCTTTGTTCTCTCTGCATTAAACCATTTCATGAAACGTTTTTGCAACCAGCTCAAAGATTCCCAATCAGGACGAGAACCATCAGGGAAGACGAAATTCTCGAATAGACTATTGAAGTAGTATTTATCGTAATAGGAAATATTCCAGAATACAGCTTGGAAGTTACGAGCACCTGTTGGTTGATTGATAGAATAGACGATCTGCTCGAAGCAATCCGTGATCACCTTATCCAACGAACGCTGACGGGAAGACAAATCAACCACTTTATCTGGATCCTTATAATAATCCTGTCCATATTCCTTTTGAATGAAGTAGTTCATATACATCAAGAACTCAGGCGTAGCGCAAGCACCACTCAACATACTTGATACCATGAACACCATATTAACAAAGCCACCACAGAAAGCCTTCAGGTTGGTTGGTTTCTTTGAGTTTCCTCCAATAGCCAAGGTGCCACCAATCAGCCATGGATACATGGTGATACTAGCACAATAGTTGGCCAAACTGGTTTCATCATTCTTATAGATAAAATGTTGATTCAATAGTTGTAAGTATTTATCGGAGGTCTCCTTACCATACATCTCCTTCAAACGATCTACCAACAGACGACGGTTCAAACGGATGAAGTTGGACTTTGGCAACTCACCTATCAAAGTGGCTATATTCTTATTCTCTACATTAGCATTGGCATCATACTTACTTCCAGAAGCAGAGTTAGAAGCATTGCTATAATCTGTAAGGAACTGCAATTTATCGCGGACTTCACGGTCTTCCAAATGTTTTTGACGGTACAAAATATATGACTTTGCCACAGAAAAATATTTTTCTGTCATCAAGGAAAACTCAACTTGGTTCTGAATTTCCTCCACGCTCATACCATTATGAATACTCAGACGACCTAAAATGTCTGTTAAAATCTCTTGTGTCGCGAAACTACCCACGGACAAAAAGGCACGCGAAATAGCGTTTTTGATCTTATCTACCGAAAATGGCTCTGCTTTTCCGTCGCGCTTTACGATAAAAATATTCCCACTCATTTTATCTATTAAATTTAAAATTTTATGTTATTAATTTTCTATTCAGACTTAGCGATAGGGTCACATCGAAATATCTTTTGGATACCTCCATCTCATTATTGCACCTATAAACATTCAAAACTTGTACTAAGAAAAACAACGAAACATCATCCTGTTTTGCCTTTTTAAGTGCTTTCTACTCCAACTCTAAGGACAAAACAAAAATAGGGATATAATTGAAATAATTACATCCCTATTCGATTAAGTTATTAACAAAATCACAAATCGCTGATTACCAAGCATATTTGATCATTGCACAAATTCGATTATTTGCTACAGTATGATCGGCAACCGCTTCTCCAAAGATATTGCGAGTACCATATCCAACTGTTGTCAATTCATATTCCAAACCTAAGGTCAACTTGTTCACATTGTAAGTAATAGCTGGACATATTCTCCATATGTAATCAATGTTAGATGCTCCATTCACGTACAAATCACCAAAAATTGCTTTGCTCGTACCGAAGTTATTAAAATATCCCAAGAACAAGTTTCCTTTCACCTTGCTACCATATGACAAGTTCAACCATGTGGAGAAACTACGTAAAGGTGCATAATCACGTGAACCATCCTCATTAATGCCAACCACGCCATATCCACTCATCATGTTCAAATGTGCGGTGTTTTGTCCGAAGACTCCCTTCCAACGCAACAAGAACTTATCCTTCTTATAGTTGATGAACATCATTGGTGAAACAGAGAAGGCATACTCCTTAACTATGCGTTTGGTTGTGTCTGATACGATTTTCTCAACCTCATTTACCTCCTTCACATTGTTGTCTGCATCAAACACCGTATCATTCACAAGAATTTTCTTGTCATAGACATAATCTGTGGTAGTACGTGGACGGATACGTAACATATCGAGACCCGCACCTATTTGGAATCCTTTTTCATTAGCGTAATCCAATCCAATGAAAAACTCTGGCATGATACCTTTGGTTAAGTATTCATCAGATTTTCCATTAGGACCTACAGACTTATATTGGAATTGCCAAATAGCAGCCAATGTGTAACGCATTTTACCTACAGTGTAATCATAACGTATTTGAGGAGAACGGCTAAATGGTTGAAATGGAGAACCAGAAGCCAAGCCAAGCACATCAGGAAGGTCACCCGACATAGGATGCCAAGTCTGACCAGCCAAGATGGAATTATGCTGCCATTTCATCTTCATATAAGCCTGACGGATACGAAGCATCGTAGTACTGGAAGCAAATCCACAGAAGTCTGTCTCAAACTTAGCAGAGAGATCTGCATTCAAAGCACGCACACCCGAGATGTCCAATCCCAAACGAGAAGTAATAGCCAAGAAATTAGCGGTTGAAACATCATTCAAATCCTCATCGTGCGTTTCATTCCATGCTTCATCTTTAGGAATCTGATTGTACAAACCTGCGTTCGACTGAACGTTTTGACGTGAATCGTAATAGAAATAATTACGTATAAAACCGTATGGTTTAAACTTCACCTTACCTACGGAGAGTGTTTTTTCAGACGTTCCCCCTGAAATCGGCTCTTCCGAAATCACTTTTGCCACGACAACAGAATCCTCCTGTGCCATTAATACATTGAACGACAGAGCTGCCGCTGTTAGAGCTATAATTCGCTTCATTTTATTTATTTAATACATTAAAAGTGGGCGCGATTTGGTTCGTGCCCACTTTTATTCATTTACATTATCCCAACAAACTGCTGAAATTAAACAACAGCAAATAACCAAGAATCAAACTAACTACACCGACAAAGATTCCCACAATAGCCATCTCGCTTTGTTTGATGAATCCTTTCTGATAGGCGATAGCATTCGGAGGTGTTGAAATAGGCAATGCCATTGCGAAAGAAGCAGACAAAGCCAAACCAACGATCAATGTAGTTGCTCCACCATAAGGATCCAATTTTGGACCCATACCTTTGGCGATTGACACAAAAATAGGAATTAACAAAGCTGCAGTAGCCGAGTTGGACATAAAGGTGGACATAACCAAGCACAGAACGCCAGAGCCAAGGATTACTGCGATGGTTGACCAAGATTTGAAGTCGATAGACTTAACAACATGTTCAGACATCGACATCACCTTTCCTGTTTCAGGGTCCAAAATACCAGATGCACTTTCCAATCCAACACCTAATGCGAAACCACCAGCTACAAGCCAAAGCACGTCCCAATCTATCTTTGCCAAATCTTTCTTTCCAAAAACACCAGTCAAGCAGAATACCGCAAACGGAATCAATGCCACCACATTAGCATTAACATTGAACAATGCCTTTCCAAATACCCATAAGAAGATGGTAACTGCGAATGTCACATAAACGACATATGCCTTAGGGCTCTTATCTATATCACCGTCGATTTTCACTTCAATTTTCTCTTGTTTTGAAGGGAAGAACTTACACAAGAAAAGCCAAGCAATAAACAAGATAAGAAGTGCCAAAGGAACCATCAACATCATCCATTTACCGAAACTGATTTCTAATCCTATGCTCTCCAACCATCCTGTAGCAACAACGTTAGGAGGAGTACCGATAGGAGTTCCCACTCCACCGATATTTGCAGCAACCGGGATAGCCAAAGCTAAACCGACACGTCCCTTATTATCCGTTTCCGGCATAGTAGCCAACACTGGTGCCAAAATAGCAATCATCATGGCAGCAGTAGCAGTATTACTCATAAACATTGAGAGAACAGCCGTAACGAACAAGAAACCTAACATCACATATTTAGGTTTTGTTCCGAAAGGTTTCAATATAGCTCTTGCTAAAGTGGCATCCAATTTATATTTAGTAGCAGCAATAGCCAAAACAAATCCACCCATGAAAAGCATCACAGTAGGGTGAGCAAAAGAAGCCATAATTGATTTAGACGACAAAGTCGTAATACGTTCACCGCCATACAAAACACTTTTTTTCATAGCGTCATTCAAGGCCTCCTTCAAAGCATGCGTATCACCATTAGACGAGATACCAAAAAGGTCTGCCAATCTTTGCATATTATCCAGATTTTCCATATCACCATAATTATCGTGAAGGAAAGACAACATACTATCGGACGTGGTCAGCAGCATCAGTACCATCACCACCACGGAAGTACCCCAAATAGGAATAGGTTCCATAATCCACATTACAGCAGCCATCACAAAAATAGCTATAATTCTCTGCTCAATTACAGTCAATCCCTCAACACCGAAAAAGTTCGTAGGAAGACACCAAACAAGAGTCGTCAACACTATTGTCACCAATAAACCAATCACCTTTTTTTTCTCGATACCGAAAATAAGGTTATTCTGCGGTCCACTATTACAATCCATAATAATTATTAAATATAAATTTGTTAGTTATTAATTCACCTTTAATGTTTTAATGTTTATGTTTATTTAAATAGGTGTAACGACCACCTTTCAAAAAAACTTCGCAAATGTATAAAATGCGCATAAATTATACAAAAAGAAAAGTGAAAAGATTTTCACAATTTTTGCACCCTCATTTTAACAAAATTTAACTTTCGTACACATTTTATAATATTTTGCATAATTCTAAAATTTAAAAATTGTAAATTAAAAAATAAAGTGTATCTTTGCACCGAAATTAGCCAAATAAGGGCTAGTTAGTTTCGTTGAATTAATGATCAATTTAATCAACCTAAGTTTTTAAAATCGAAAGGGAAAGACACCGTATAGGAGATGGTTGTGATGTGAGACTGACATTTATGTGCATACAGTGTTCAATCCTGATTAAATGTTTTGTGTATGATATCTAAAATTCTAGTTGCCAATAGAGGGGAGATTGCGATGCGTGTCATGCGCTCATGTAAGGAGATGGGCATAAAGACCGTAGCAATTTATTCCGAAGCTGACAGAACGTCAAGGCATGTATTTTTTGCCGACGAAGCCGTTTGTATCGGACCTGCGCAATCCTCCGAAAGTTATTTGAAGATTGACAACATCATTGCAGCAGCAAAAAAATTCAATGCTGACGCCATCCATCCAGGATATGGCTTTCTATCTGAAAACGCCGAATTTGCGAAGCGTTGCGAAAAAGAGGGAATCATTTTCATTGGAGCTCCATACAAAGCAATTCAAGACATGGGTGATAAGATCACCGCTCGCAAGCTGATGATTGCGGCCGGTGTTCCTGTTGTACCTGGAACAGAAAGTCCTCTCGAATCTTACGAAGAGGCGCTTGAGACAGCCAAGAACATTGGATTCCCTGTGATGATCAAAGCATCTGCAGGTGGTGGAGGTAAAGGAATTCGAATCATTCGCGAAGCCTCCGAATTGAAAAACGCATACGATAGTGCCATTTCTGAAGCAATTGCTTCCTTTGCTAATGGTACCATATATATGGAAAAACTCATCGAGCACCCTCATCATATAGAATTTCAGGTGTTGGCTGACAAACATGGCAACGTAGTTCACCTTTTCGAACGTGAATGTTCCATCCAACGCAAGCACCAGAAAGTGATTGAAGAGACACCTTCTCCAATCATGACTGAGAAAGTGCGTAAGGAAATGGGTGAAATTGCAGTTCGTGCTGCCAAAGCTGTGAAATACGAAGGTGCAGGAACCATCGAGTTCATGGTTGACGACAAACTCAACTATTACTTCTTGGAAATGAACACTCGTTTGCAAGTGGAGCACCCAATCACAGAAGAAGTACTTGGTATCGACTTGGTAAAAGAGCAAATCAAAGTAGCCAATGGAGAACCGCTTCGTTTCAAACAAGAAGACTTATCACAACGTGGACATGCTATCGAGTGTCGTATCTGTGCAGAGGACGCAGAGAACGGCTTCACTCCTACTCCAGGTATCATCAAATTGATGACAGAGCCATCTGGTATTGGTGTACGTGTCGACAGTTTCTGCTACGAAGGATACGAAATACCTATCTACTACGATTCCATGTTGAGCAAACTAGTCGTATGGGCTGCCAACAGGACCTACGCCATCGAACGTATGCGTCGCGTTTTGTACGAATACAAAATCACAGGCACAAAGACCAACTTGTCATACTTGAGAAAGATATTGGAAGTGCCAGACTTCGTCAAAGGTCATTACACCACATCCTTCCTAGAAGACAACAAACAAGTGTTGGAAGAAATCACATTGGAAGATGAGACGGAAGAGACTCATGACACAGAAGACATCGCAGCAATCGCTGCCTACTTCGATTATCTATTGAATGAAGAGCGTCCAGCCATCTGTGCAAACGACAACCGTCCTATCAGCAGATGGAGAGAATTCGGAAAACGTACGAATCTAAGGACATTGTAAGACTTTTCGTTTCAAGAAAAAGAATATTAACAAAACAAAATAAGTATGAAAATTAAAGTCGGAAACAAAATCAAAGAGATTTCCCTTGTTAACAAAGAGAATAACAAAGTGGAGATTTTGGTGGACGATAAGACATACAACCTCGACATTGTAATGGCAGAAAATGGGCTCTGCTCCATCATCACAGAAGATGGACATTCATACAATGCAGAATTAAAGCCAAGCGAAAACAACCAAGACTATACCGTGAGCGTTGCTTTCAACACATTCCATGTTGAAATAGTCAATCCTTACCAATACGGAACCAAAAAGGCAAAATCAAACGAGAAACAAGACAAAGTTTTCTCTCCAATGCCAGGAAAGGTAATCAGAATATTGGTGAAAGAAGGAGAAATCGTCAGAGCTGGAAGTCCGGTAATCATCATCGAAGCCATGAAGATGCAAAGCGAATACAAAGTGAAAGATGATTGCTTAGTGAAGAGAATATTAGTGAACGAAGGTGACAATATCGCAGGCAACCAATCATTGATTGAGTTGGGCGAGGCACCAGAAGAGGAAAATATAAACTAAAGGTGAGTTTCATAAATTCGCCACTTAAAAGAAAGTAATATGTCTGCAAACGAGAGATTTATAGAGTTGAATCGAATAGCGGAAGCTGGTGATGCAGCTCGTATCGAAAAGCAACATAAAGCTGGCAAATTAACAGCCAGAGAACGTATTGCGATCCTTTTAGACAAGGGAACATTCGTCGAGATAGACAAGTTTGTCATCCATCAATGCCACAATTTCGGCTTGGAGAAACAGCAATTAGCTGGAGATGGCATCGTTGGTGGATACGGAAAAATAGACGGTAGATTGGTTTACGTGTATGCCTACGATTTCACCGTGTTTGGTGGATCTTTGAGCAGGACAAACGCAAACAAAATCGTCAAGTTACAGAAATTAGCCTTGAAGATGGGCGCTCCTATCATTGCATTGAACGATTCTGGAGGTGCTCGTATTCAAGAAGGTGTTTCAAGTTTGGCTGGATATGGAGACATTTTCTACCAAAACACAATCGCTTCTGGTGTGATCCCACAAATATCCGTTATATTAGGTCCGTGTGCAGGTGGTGCTTGCTACTCTCCTGCCCTAACCGACTTCATCTTCATGGTGAAAGAGCATAGCCATATGTTCGTAACTGGACCAGAAGTAGTTAAAACAGTCACTCACGAAGAGGTAGACAAAGAGGAATTAGGAGGTGCTTCTGTTCACAACTCAACAAGTGGAGTGGCTCACTTCATGGGAGAGAATGAAGAAGACACATTGATGATGGTTCGCGAATTGTTGGCATTCCTACCATCTAACAACATGGATGATGCGCCACAAGCACCTCATTCATCAAACATGGAGCCACCAAGTTCAGACCTTGACAATTTCATTCCAACAGATCCAAGCAAGCCATACGACATGAAGGAGTTGGTTGAAAGCGTAGTGGATGGTGGTTATTTCTTTGAGATTCAAGAGAATTTTGCACCAAGCATATTAGTTGGTTTTGCCAGAATAGAAGGTAAAGTTGTCGGAATTGTAGCTAATCAACCTGCATTCCAAGCTGGTGTATTGGACATCGACACATCTGACAAAGCTGCTCGCTTCATTCGCTTCTGCGATTGCTTCAGTATTCCTATCGTATCGTTCGTTGACGTACCAGGATTCCTTCCTGGATGCACACAAGAGCACGGAGGTATCATCCGTCACGGAGCAAAAATCGTCTATGCTTACGTAGAGGCAACTGTGCCTAAGATCACAGTTATCACAAGAAAGGCATACGGAGGAGCTTACATCGTTATGTCAAGCAAGCACACAGGTGCAGACGTAAACTTCGCATATCCTAACGCAGAAATCGCCGTAATGGGTCAAGACGGAGCTGTCAACATTCTCTACAAGAAAGTAAGCGACGAGGAGAAAGAAAAAGCAAGAAAGGAATATGAAGAGAAATTCTCCAATCCTTATCGTGCAGCAGAATTAGGTTATATTGATGAAATCATATTACCATCTCAAACAAGAGAGAAATTGATTCAGGCGTTGGATATGACGCACACAAAAATCCGTGCCAATCCAGCAAAGAAGCATGGAAATATACCTTTGTAATTTTCCTAAAAGAAAAAAAATGAGGAAGGGAGGAATCTTAAATGTTCTTCCCTTCCTTTTTTATTCATACCACAGTTTTTAACGCTAAAGTATTATTTTTTAACGCATAACTTCAAATTGATTTCGCATAAGATATACTCTTGACGACTCAGTCTAACCAAAATACCATATACGATAGGGGAAAATAACGAGTTTTTCCATAATAAAAAGTGTTTTTTTATTCGATAACAAAAAAAAATTACATAAATTAGCACCCAAATTAAAAAGAGAAGAAAATTAAACTAACATTAGTATAAATTTAAATTAGTATTTTATGAAAAAAGTAAGTTTACTCGCATTCGCAGGACTTTTGTCCATGGGTACCTTTGCAGATCCTTACTACATTGTTAAGGACGGTCAGTTGCAAGAAGGTTACAGTGTCAACCAAGCTGATGACGGTGATGTTATCGAATTCGGTGTTCAAGCACCAGATGGTGCAGTAGCAGCTAAATATACTCACGTTGCTCAATACAAAGACGTATATTTTGATTGTTCATTAAACCCAATCAACACACACGAAGCATGGTATATGGTACTTGAATACAGCCTACCAGAAAGTGCATGTGATCAAACAGAAGACGGTCTTTTGTTCAACGCTATCACAACTGAGGCTGGAGCAAAGAAAACAATGTTCCGTGCAGGTTTGTTCGCAGGTGACTATGCTAACAGAACAGAAAAAACAGATTTGCCTGTTGATGAAGCAGATGCAAACATTCTATGGGATGGTACTCTTCACGCACAAGCAAACGTATGGAAATCTGAAGCTAGATTGGTTTACTTGAACCACTTTACTCCAACAATTGATTACATCGGTTTCTCTTATTGCCGTGATTTGGATCCAAGATATGTAGTTGATCCTATCTATATCAAGACAATCGCATTCGTTCCTTACGGAGAGTGCTACAGACCAATCTATACTGAGAACTTCGAGCCAATTCAAGGTTTGATCTTGCCATGGAACAATGGAAACATTGGACAATTCCCTGCAGAATTCACTGCTGGTGGTTATAAGATCGAAGGAAACAGTGAGTTGTCAAGAGAGTGGACAATGAACCTAGATCCAGCTGATGTTTATTTGGATTATGAAATGATTCACCAATTGTATGTTCACGGAACAAAAGCTACTGAAATCAATGACATTGACTTGACTGCTAACGCTAGCGGTACTTTGGTAGCTAACGCATTGGTTAAATACAAATGGGTTGAGGGTACTACTTTCTACGATGACGTTGACAACCAAGGTCTTGGTGCATGGGCAACATTCAACGATGAAGCAAAAACAACTGTTAAGTTGTTCGGTGACATCAACATTCCATCAGAATGGGCTGAAGTAGAAAACGAAATCACTATCCCAGAGGGTGCAACTAAAGTATCTTTGAAATTCCAATCTAACGAGAAAGATTATGGTTACGTTATCGATAACATCCAATTGGCTCTTTGCAAGGGTGGTGTTGACGTAAACGAAATCGAAAGCGAAATTGCTAACGCTGCTATCTATGTAGATGGTGACATCGTAAAAGTTTACAACGATGCTGACGCAATTATCGAGGTTCTTTCTATGACTGGTGTTAAAGTTGCTAACGAGAACATCGCTGGCTTGGCTGCTGGTTCTTACATTGCTAAGGCTAACACAGCTAATGGTGTTATCTCTCAAATCATCATCAAGAAATAATCTTTATTTCTAAATAAAAAAGACTGGCCAATTGGTCAGTCTTTTTTTTGTCAATACTCACACGACAAACACTCTTCGAAATATTTTTTTACATTATATGTTTTGTCTAAAAGACTTTTTTTATTGAAAAAATATATCTTTGTACAGCGACTTCTATGAATTCTTCTTTCAAAATATAAGAATAGGGATATTTATAGAAATCTATTGCAATATTACATATCGAAATTCCGCTAATAAAAGAGACAAAACTAATGGTGAAACAACTCAAAATCTTGCTGTTAACCTTTCTAATCATTGGGTTCTTCCCCTCTATGCAAGCTCAAAAAGTGGGCTTAGTATTAAGTGGTGGTGGAGCAAAAGGATGCACGCACGTAGGAGTCATTCGCGCATTGGAAGAAAATGGAATACCAATCGACTACATAGCAGGCACCTCCATGGGTGCTATCGTGGCCTCATTATATGCCATGGGATACACACCCGATGAGATGGAAGAACTATTATCGTCAGAAGACTTCATCACTTGGCAAAAGGGTCAGATAAGTGACAATTTCAAATTCTTTTTTAAAAGTGAAGATGAGACACCTGAATTTGCCTCTTTCAAACTAAACATAGACGATTCTTTAAGTATAAAGCCCATACTGCCGACCAGTTTCATATCACCAGATCAAATGAATCAGGCCTGCATGTATCTCTTCTCTCAGGCGAGCACCGTATGTAACAACAATTTTGACAGTCTGTTCGTTCCTTTTCGTTGCGTAGCTACCGATGTCGTCACAAAAGCTCAACACGTGCACAGGAAAGGAGACCTTGGCGACGCTGTTCGTACATCCATGACCTTTCCCTTTGTATTCAAGCCTATCAGTGTCGACGACCACCTTATGCTAGATGGCGGCATTTACAACAATTTCCCCATCGACGTGATGAAAGATGAATTAAAAGCCGATTATATCATAGGTAGCTCTGTAAGTGCCAACAGCACAACCGCTAGAGGTGATGATCCTTTCGTATTGTTGGAAAATCTGATTATGCAACACACCAACTACGATCTTTCCGAATTAAATGGCAAACACCTACACTTTCACTATACGGATGTCAGTCTACTCGACTTCCACAGAGCCAAAGAACTTATTCAATATGGCTATGACAGTACAATCGCGCACATGGATGAGATAAAGGCGAAAGTGTCAAGACGCATTGACAAAGAGACGGTTGATGCAAAACGAGCAGCCTTTAATCAGAAGAAACCGCCCCTCGTATTCAAGAACGTGATTGTAAGAGGTGTAAACTCACAACAAAAGATATATATAGAAAAGAATTTCCATAACGACGATGACATCTTCGATTATGAAAGTTTCAAACATACCTATTTCAAATTATTATCCGACAAAAAAATCGGAGAGATAATTGCCCATGCTCGATACAACAAGCAAACTGGCTATTACGATCTAATACTAGACGTCACACTGAACGACCACTTCAAGATTGGTATCGGAGGAAACATATCGTCAACATCATCCAACCAACTCTACCTTGGTCTGAAATACTTGGGAATGCGTTATCTCGCATATGATATATCTCTAGACGGGCAAATTGGTATGCTATACAAAGACGCACATTTACAAGCGAGAATCGACTTCCCTTCTCAACTTCCATTCTGTGTGAAACTCATAGCAGACATCAATCATTTTTCCTATTCAAGCAAGCAATATGCCTTCTATATGACAGACATACCTACGGAGGCGTTCAGCACAGAATTTTACACAAAAGCGAAAATTGCCATTCCATTTTTCCTTAAGGGAGAATTTAATACAGGTATGGGATACGGAACCATCAAAAACACCTATCATGGTCCATACACAACAGGAGAAAAGGAATTCGACGAGACAAAGTACAGCCTTGGTACAGCATTGTTCCAATTCAATCACAATTCACTTTCTCACAAGCAATTTCCAATAGGAGGCAGTAAAGCAAAGATTACCGTTCAATACATATTTGGAAGGGGCGAAAGCGAAATGATAGACAACATGAACAATCAATTAGTGAAGTTGAAGGAGATACATAGTAATAATTGGATTCAGGTGTCAGGATTGATAGACCATTACATTCCACTTTCAAAACGCTTCACCTTAGGTTTATTAGGCGAATCGGTATTCTCGACCCATAAATTAGAAGGGAATTACATGGAGACGCTATTGATGTCTCCCGCATTCACCCCCACAAAACACTCTATGATGGTGTTCAATCAGGCGTTCCGATCAAAAATCTATTTCGCTGCTGGTGTGAAACCCATCTATAATCTCAACAAGATACTTCATCTTCGCTTTGAGAATTATCTGTATGTTCCCTACCGCGCCATACAGCAAACAGCTTTGTTCTCTGCCACATACGACGAGCCATTCCAGAGATTATATCTTATCAGCGAATTGACAGCCGTAGCCCAATTAAAATACATAACCGCAAGCGTATATGTCAATTGGTACAGTTATCCAGAGAAAAATTGGAATGCGGGATTAAACATTGGATATTTAATCTTCCACGACAAATTAATCGAATAGGAAAGTTATTTTGCTGAATTTATTTTACGAATTAAGCGGTTTATTGTATATTTGGACAAAAATTTACAAAGTATAAATCTAATATTTTAGAAACATGAGACGCTCTCTATTGTTTATATTACAATTACTTACCATTAGTTGCATCATCACATCTTGTGAAAAAGAAGAAGGAGAAGGAGGAGAAGGAACCATTTTTGGAATTGTCTATAAGATAATTGACGATGGCAAAATCATTCAATTAGCAGATGGTTCTTATACATTTGCAAAAGACACAATAATTGCAAAAGACGAGGATGTCTATATTATCTATGGAGAACACGACTTCGGATACGACGACAAAACCAGCACAGGTTTTGACGGCACCTATTGTTTCAGACACCTCTATGCAGGAAATTACACTTTATACGCATTGTCCGATTATGCTTCTGGCGACAAACAAGCGACTTTAGTAAACATTGAACTTACCGAAGGCGGCACATTATGTCCTCCTGACATATACATCTATGATGGAAAGAATGTAGGGAAATGCGGAGTCGTAGGAACCATAAATGCGTTATACAAAGAGTCGGATGATTGGATTCCTGGATTCTCTTTACGTGTCTATGCACAAAAAGAGGGCTCTTTAGATGTCAGTGACACAAGAGCTGACGAAAATGGAATGTACGCATTTCCAAAATTAGATCCAAACTCCACATATACTATTTATGGAGAGTCCGAGCCTAATAAAAACGAGGGTATTGAAGCTTATAGCATTAAAATAAAGACTGGTGCAGCTGGAACCGTCGTTGTTGCAGACGAGCCAATCTATACATTCATCAACTAATTTTTGCTCATGTCTATTCTCTTTAAAGAGAATCACAAGTAGACTTTTCGCATTCCGATAATCTGACTCGCGTAAAGAATGAGACAATTAAAAATAAACAAATCCATCACTAACAGAGAAAGTGCCTCTTTAGAAAAGTATCTGCAAGAAATAGGTCGAGAGGAACTAGTCTCTGTTGAAGAGGAGGTGGAATTAGCACAAAGGATAAAGAATGGAGATCAAAAAGCTTTGGAGAAATTAACCAGAGCCAATCTTCGTTTTGTCGTTTCCGTTGCCAAGCAATACCAAAATCAAGGATTGAGTCTCCCCGACCTCATCAACGAAGGCAATGTGGGTTTGATTAAAGCAGCAGAAAAATTTGACGAAACCCGCGGATTCAAATTCATATCCTATGCTGTATGGTGGATTCGACAATCCATTCTTCAAGCCATTGCCGATCAATCTCGCATTGTACGACTCCCGCTCAACCAAGTGGGATCACTCAACAAGATAAACAAAGTATTCTCACAGTTTGAACAACAAAACGAGAGAAGGCCATCAGCGGAAGAGGTGTCTGAAATATTAGACATTCCAACTGATAAAATTTCAGAAGCATTAAGAACATCGGGAAGGCACATCTCTGTAGATGCTCCTTTCGACCCCAATGACGGCGCCGATAATAGTTTGTTGGACGTTTTAGTCAACGAAGACTCCCCTCGTGCCGACAAATCTCTCATCAAAGAGTCGCTTAGCGAAGAGATTGAAAGAGCTCTCTCCACCCTAACTGAAAGAGAGAATAAAATCATCAAAATGTTTTTTGGCGTTGGAGGATACCCAGAAATGACATTAGAGGAGATTGGAACCCAGTTAGATCTCACCCGAGAAAGAGTGCGTCAAGTTAAAGAAAAAGCCATTCGAAAGCTACGTCAGCACTCTCGCAGTAAAATGTTGAAGAGCTATTTGGGCTAAGGAAATCCCATTCTATATGAAGATTAAAATCATCATTGAAAATACAGTCTTCCAAGCTGAGGCGAAAGCAGAACTTGGTTTCTCTGCCTATATCGAGACAGACAATCATCATAAAATCCTTTTCGACACAGGACAAACAGGTCTCTTTGCGGACAACGCAAAGATTTTCGAAATCAACGTGAATGAGATTGACTCACTTGTCCTCAGTCACGGACATTACGACCACACGGGCGGACTCCAACGATTTCTTCTTTTAAATGATCATGCAAACATTTACGTGAAAGAAGGTTATGACAGCAACAAGTACAACAGAATCCGAAAATACATTGGTCTCCCGAAAGGAATTCAAATACCAACACATCGTCTGCACATCGTCAAAGAGACGACAGAAATAACCGACGGTATATTTGTTTGTCCTTTCATACAATTATTTGACCCACGAGAAACTCATTTCACGCATCTAACCATTCGAGATGGAGAGGAATACAAGGAAGACACATTTAACGACGAGCAATATCTATCCATAATCAATAATGGCAAATTATCTATCATAAGCGGATGTGCCCATCGAGGTATCGTCAACACTATTACGAGTGCCATTCAAACATTTCATCTTCCTATTGATTTAGTGATGGGAGGATTCCATACACTCCATGAAGATGAAGCAACCATCCATCAATTAGCAGAAAAATTAAATGCTCTTGACATTAACAGAATAGTAGCATGTCATTGCACTGGTATAGATCAATATGCCCAATTAAAGAGGGAATATCATGGGAATATTAGTTATGGGCATGTAGGATTAAACGTAGAAATAGGCAATTAATCATTTCCCTTTCTTCTCTTTCTTCTCTTTTTTATTATCATTCTCGCCTTCTTCCTTCTCATCTTCTTTCTTCTTATCAAAGACTCTTTTCAAGGCTTGCCAGTAATTGCGTGTCAACTCTGAGAATGAATCGAAATCCTCACGATAGACAATACCCACACCCTGTGTATATCCAGTCTGTTTGAAATATCCATTATTCGATCGATTGAACGCTTTTGTACGTAGTTTACCAGACTTGTTCAACTTGTATTCGATATCAACATCAATAATTTGATTGTTCACCAGTTCATCTTCTCCCGTAACGACATCACGATAACCGAAATTACCATTCAACACCAGACGTTCATTCAAAAATTGTGTAGAAAGTGCCACATCAAACTCTGTGGATGTAGTTCCATCATAAGTAGCATTCGGTCTGTAATTCAATCCAATATTGACATCCTGGTTCATTTTAGAGATCCAACTGGTCAACTGAGATGACAACGTAGAGAAACCAACCGAGGACAAATCATTTGTGGCGATTAGACCTCCATCCATCTTATCCAAAGTATAGAAATGTCCAAATGCCAAAAGAGAAGCCACATTTCGGTTCATCGCCTCTTCTGTATTAATGGCTGTTTTCAAACGACTTTTCACATCTTCGTCCGAATTAGGCAACTCTATATCAAATTTGATGGATGGTGAATTAATGGTTCCCTTCAAATTCAGCAAGCAATTAACGGCCGTTGTATTACGTCCTTTGGGAACTTCTATAATATCACCGATTGGAGCATTAAGACCATACTTAGCCTTTATATTCAAATCTGCATTATACGGGCTACCAGACCATTGGACCACACTACCCTTGACAATCTCAAACTTTCTAGAGATCACACTCTGTATGGTAAAGAGATACTCGCCCTTCTCTATTTCATAACCACCATACATTTTGAAATTATTATCTCTTTGATTATATGTCATACGAAGAGCGCCAGCCCCATTACCACGAATCACATCGCCCTGTTGCTGATCCATAATCAACTGAATCTGAGCGTCTGGAGTTGCCTCCATATCAAACGTCAATTGTATATTGGAATGCGAAGCGTTCTTCTTTTCACTTAACTGTTTCATTTTTTCTCGACGGATACGACGTTTCTCCGCCATTGTCTTTTGATCCTCATGTTGCACGAAAGTAACAAAATTACCCTCCTTAGCCGTCGTTGTACCTTCAATCGGAATTGTAAGAAGAGTATTCGGCATCGTTTTCATGTTTAAATTCATGTTGACCACCTCTGAATTTCCAGATATGCGAGCTGTTCCTTTCGCATAAACTTTTCCATAAAAAGTTTCATTATCCTCTTCCTTCGTATTCAACATCAATAGGTTGTCGCACTTCATATTGAAGGCATATTTTAGATTTCGAAATGCATCGTGCAACAACATACCTGAGACAATACCATATCGACCTTCCGTATCAAACAATTGAGTCTGATTTAATTCGATTGTATGAGGAGTCAGTTTTACTGAATCACTTAATACATATGACGTTTTCAGAAAATCCACATTAAACGCCATATTCTTCACGAACAAAGTTCCATCCAATCCTATATTACCAAACTTACCATACGCCTTCAAATCACCAGTTGCCGTTCCAGTATTATTCTGCAACACATTATTCAAATACTTACGTAGGAACTTCAAATCCACATCTTTCAAATGCCCCCCTATAAACAACGAATCATTGCCTAAGAAAACACCTCCATGCAACGTTGACTTCGACAAGTCTTGTTTCCCTTCAATCATAGAAAGAAGATCCACATAGAAATCAATACATTTTTCTTTTTCTTTCCACGATGATTTAACCGACAAATCACCTAACAAACAATCATTCAATGCGCCATCGTAAACATACAAGTCGCCTTTAAAACAAGGAAGATTAAACAGTTTAAACAAATAGACATCACCTGCAGTCACTCCATTAAATGAAATATCCTTATTGGCAATGATATCACTGATGTAACCTAAGTACAAATCGCTAAAATGGATATTGATACTATCAGACATCAAAGAAGAATTAACACCGTTAACACACAAGAATTGGGAACCATGTTCAAACAAGAAGCTATCCACTTTCACCCATTTCTTATCCAAGTAAATTTTACTGTCTTTTATTTTCCATATTGTATCATTTAAAATAATCTTTGATGGACTTATATGGAAATCTGCTGTCAAGCCCTCTCCTTTCACATAATCCTTAAAATCAGCATTCAACTCAACATTACCACTATAGGTTTCCTCTACGGAATTACTGAAATTAAAGTTCACATTGACCTTATTCTCCTTCGCATTCGTATTAAGAGAGAGATAGTAAGGATTACGCATTTTATTTTTAGGCAAATAAGTCGTTCTGCATAACAGTTTCAACTGGTCATACGGATTTTCACATAGCAACACACAATCATTCAGATACGACTCTTTCTTACGTAATTTAGGTGCATCCAAGCGAAAGCGGAATTTTTCTTTTTCCTCATTTAAGAAACCACTGATTCGAGCCTCTTCTACATTGACCACTGGCATAGGATATACATCATGAATCGGCTCCAAATTTTCTACCGTAAAATCGAAAGTAAACCGATTACTTCTCCCCTCTTTTTTTACTATTGGTTTTTCATCCTTTAAGATGGCTGGAAGATATTTCTGAGCCACATTGTACAATAGCGCATATAAAGAAGAAAAAGAATAGGAGCCAGACAGAGAGCCATTCAGATAATCGGAATAGACGGACAATTTCTTTTCATTGTTAGGAAGGGTAGATGCAGAAAGGCTGAAATTACTAAGACTCAATTCCTTGTCATCCTGTGTCAGCACAACATTATCCATTGAAAAAGATCCTTCCAGGTCATCCAAATTTTTCCCCACAAAATTAGTCTCCACATTAAAAGAGACATGAGCGTCTTCCGCATTTTCCAACAGATGCGTTTTCACCAGATCAATGTCATTTACATTAGAGACAAAATGGAACAATGGTTTTTCCTTCCGCAAATCCGATTTGCCTAAGAAACTCAACTCTGCATTTTTGTCGCTCATAATCACCTTTCCATCAAAACCATTGTTGTCAAACTTACCCTTCAAACTAACATTTTGATAACAATAGTTTTTGTAATAAATAGAATCGATGGAGCCATCCGCATCCAGAATGAAATTTCTATCCGACAATTTGTCCAATGTAACATTCATTTTAAAAGCAAGATTGCCCAATTTAGATGATGCACCGAAAATTTTATTAAGATGGCAGTCTGTAGTATTTATATTTCCAACAATCTTATACGAATTGAGTAATAAATCAGGAGAACTAACCGTAACGGAGGTATTGATAAAGCCCAAATTGGAGGTTATCATCCCTTCCGTTTTCATGTTTGACAAATCACCTATCAACGTACCCCGATAAGCAAAGGTTCCCACAGAATCCAAGGCGGAAGGCAATTGAATATCTCGATCCAATGCAATTCGGAGGATTTCTTTTAATTCAGTTGAATTAGAGGATATTTGTTCCAATGTACCATTCAATTTCACATCCTGCGAATTCGGAAAGAAATCACTCATCAGGAGGTTTCCCGACACACAAGAGGCAGTACCATATCGGATAGACAAATTATCCATTTGCAAATGTGAAAGGTAGCCATAAAAGTCACCTTCAATCTGCAACTGTTGCTGTAAAGTTTCCAAAGATGGTTTGAGAGCTGAGAAATCAGAAGGATGTATGGTGGAACGAGCAATGGACAATTCCCCTCTCAACATATGAATCGGATCTTTAAACGCTTTCATATGGTCATGATAGACAGTGAAATTATCAATATCCAACTGACTTTTAGGAGTCTTCAGCAAAAAGTTCTTCACCTCAATAATATCATTGTCTGATTTTATTTTAGCAGATATGTTATCCACTTCAAAGCCAGATTGTTCTTTAAACGATATATTATCCATCGAAAAAGACAATTCTCGTTCTTGAAAGGCATTGACATAAAGGCATCCATTGATTTCGTAGACATACAAATCATTCGGATTCAAACGCCCGATCATTTGATTTTTATAAGGATTTTTATATGCTATTCTACAATCATTGAAGGCGAAAGACTCAATATCCATCGACCACTTGAATGACAATGTATCATTATTATCAGGGCGGAACGCGTCCACGAAAAACTGGAAATTGGGCACCTGCATAGAATCCACAGAGAGATTGGCTTCCAATCCAGAGAACTGAACCGTTCGAAAAGAAATCTGAGAGGAAAGAAGTCTCCACAAATTGATTGTGACTTTCGTACGATCCATAAAAAGCATCGTATCTTGATTCAAATCCTCAATATAGACATTTTTCAAGACAAAGCTATTGGGGAAATTCCACTCTATTTCATCGATCGAAACGCGACTACCCACCTGATGAGAAAGACTATTGGTAACGGCAGAAACAACCGATTGTTGCATCTTTTTATTTTGCAATGCAACATATCCAAAAAGCAGGAATGCAAAAATCACGCCCACTATGGCCAATAATATGTAGGTAAATCGTTTTATATCTCAAGCATATTATATGGCTTTCCCATTTCCCGACAAAGCACAAGTTTTACACAATATGGAATTTCTCTACAATTTTCCACAATTCAAGATACAAAAATAAAAAATAGTTTTCAGAGATTCGATGCTTTTATTCCCCGTTTTTTGTAATTTTGCAATCGTTTAAAAATTTTTAACGATATGGGGAAACCAGTTAATATTTTAGCGATTGAATCTTCATGTGATGATACCTCTGCAGCAGTCTTAAGCGATGGATATCTTTTATCCAATGTCATCGCCAGTCAAAAAGTTCATGAAGCATACGGAGGTGTAGTGCCAGAGCTTGCTTCTCGTGCACATCAACAGAACATCATTCCCGTCGTTCACGAGGCCATCAAACAATCTGGCATAGGTAAAGAAGAACTTTCTGCCATTGCTTTCACCCGCGGCCCCGGACTTATGGGTTCTCTATTAGTCGGTACTTCCTTTGCTAAAGGATTGTCTCTATCGTTAAACATTCCATTAATCGAAGTAAACCACCTTCATGCGCATATTCTTGCTCACTTCATACAAACCAAAGGTGAGGAAAAGGAGACGCCTAAATTTCCATTTCTCTGCCTACTAGTCTCTGGTGGCAACTCTCAAATTGTACTAGTAAAAAGTCCACGAGACATGGAAATCATCGGACAAACCATCGACGACGCAGCTGGTGAAGCATTCGACAAATGTGCTAAAGTCATGGGACTACCCTACCCTGGCGGACCTGTTATCGACCGTCTTGCCAAAGAAGGCAATGAAAACGCATTTCAGCTATGCAAACCCCAAATTCCCAACTACGACTATAGTTTCAGCGGATTAAAAACATCCTTTCTCTACTTGTTGAGAGATGAATTAAAGAAAAATCCTAATTTCATAGAGGAGAACAAAAACGACTTGTGTGCCTCTCTTCAACATACGGTCATCGATATTCTTATGACCAAACTTCGCAAAGCCGTTAAAGATTTGGGAATCAAGCAAGTGGCAGTCGCAGGTGGTGTCTCCGCCAATTCTGCTCTACGAGCAGCATTCGAAGACCATGCCCAAAGATACAAGTGGACCATCCACATACCGAAATTCTCCTACACCACAGACAATGGTGCCATGGTGGCGATAGCTGGCTATTTCAAATACTTGGATCAGGAGTTCTGCGACATTTCACTTCCTCCATTTTCTCGTGTCGAGGTATAAGTGAAACGAATTAATAGAATCCGCCAATATTTTCAAACAATATGCATAAGAATCAGATATACATTGTCATTGTCTTTTTCATCTCTCTGTTTTTAAATTTCACACAACTATGGGCAGAAGAGCCAACAAAAGAGGCTAAGAAATGGAATTTTTCCGCCTCATTGGGAGGAGAATACAACGAAGGAAACGTAAGAAACTTTGGTTTGAAATCAAAAGTGCAGGTAGAAAGGGACGACAGCATTCTATCATTTAATTCTCTGTGTAAGTATGTGTTACGCAAAGAAAACGGCGATGAAACGAACAATGGTATCGAGGCTGCTGTCAAAGTCGATTGGTTTCAACACAACACCTGGTCTCCTTTCATCGCAGTGGAGTACTTCGCAAATAGACACAAAGGATACGAATATCAAATCTGTGCACTAACCGGAGGCAAATTTAAAATTTACGAAAAAGAAAAGATCTGCAACTACTCCATCAGTGCCGCATTCGTCTTCGATCAGGCTGAATACACCACAAACGAGAAAGAACTTGACAATATCAACTATAGAATCTCTATTCGTCCGAAGATGCGTCAAAAAATAGGCGAAGCACTGACCATCAAAGCTTTGTGTTTCTACCAGCCAAGTATCTTCGACATCAGCGACTACCACATTTTAAGTCAATTCGTTTTTGAATGTAAAATCAGCACTCATTTCTTCTTCGATGTCAATTTTGATTACGAACGGCGTAACAAAGTGCCTTCCGAAGAATACAAGAAAGACGATTTCTCCACAGAATTTTCTCTTACCGTGAAATTCTAAGGACACAATTTTGTCAGACAACATTTTTCAAAAATAATTGTCAATTCAAAACATTTTTCTTATATTCGCACTAGACGCAAAGAAATTGATTCCATAAGGATACATGAGATGTAATATAAATTTAAACCAGAACGGATATGAAACATACGGTATTTAATTATATAAAAGGGGCTTTTGCATTCTCCTTATTATCATTACTCTTCTTCTCATGCAAAGATGAACCCGAAGAGAAACTAGAGATTCACGACAATCTTCCCGGAACATGGATTTCGAAGAAGTGTGTAGAGTTGGAACTTCGCTCTGGCTCCACATGGATGTACGATGAGGTAGCCTCGCGCAAAGAAGGGGAATGGCTCAATATTCCATTCACCTTTACAAACAACAGTTCATACAGAATCGAATACAAAGAAAGTGACAACTACATTGTAAAATACAAAAGTAACTACGTGACAGATGGAGATACCATTTTGATGAATCAACTCGACAGTTTTCCTTGTCATAAAGCGTGTGTCACTTTCAACAATCGCACCAGTATGATACTAAGCATCTGTAGTGTGAACGAGAAAGGCAAAAAAATCAAAACAGAATATCACTTCGAGAAGGAAGCCTCAACACGACCTGAGCACGCTTTTCAAAGCGTTGCCATTAAACATAATGAGGAATACATATGTTCGTCAGCCAATCATGAATACATCAGCACCATCTATATAAGCAGTTTGGCGGAGAGTGTTCTGTTGAGAATCAACAATTCAGAGAATATCACATTGACCGGTAACAATCCGATACTCGTTATCAATAACGACGTATACTCAGCCAAATCGAAAGAGGCATTAAAAGCTGGAGACACCGCCTTATTCTACTTTGACAAAGAGAAAAAGACACTCAACTCCACGCATACAGATAAAGATATTGAAGAGAACAGTATTGGAGAGGTTCTCTTTTGGATGATTAAGTAATGGACTCACATAACAACAATTGAAAAAAGCCCTTGCCAAAAGCAAGGGCTTTTATATTGTCACATGTTGAAAAAAAATTCGTATTCAATCAGTACTGCTCATTTTCATTAGGAAAATCGCCTGATTGCACATCAGAAATATAATGTTGAATAGCCTCCGTCATCTCGTCTGCCAAGTTAGCATAACGACGAAGGAACTTAGGGGCGAAGCCTTTGTTGATACCCAACATATCATGCACCACCAACACCTGACCGTCAGTAGCGCCACCTGCGCCAATACCAATCGTAGGGATAGAGATTGATTCTGTTACTTTCTTTGCCAATTCTGCCGGAATTTTCTCCAAGACAAGAGCATAGCAACCTGCCGCTTCTAATTTTTTAGCATCTTCAATCAATTTCTTAGCCTCCGATTCATTATTTGCACGCAATGCGTATGATCCATATTGATTGACCGACTGAGGCATCAAACCGAGGTGTCCCATAACAGGGATACCCGCATTAATAATCTTTTGAATGCATGGCAAAACCTCTTCACCACCCTCAATTTTAAGAGAATCAGCGCCCGATTCCTTCATGATGCGAGCAGCCGAACGCACAGCATCCGCTTCAGACGATTCATAATAACCGAAAGGCATGTCCACCACTACATGGGCACGGCTAACAGCACGCACAACACACTGAGCATGATAAATCATCTGATCCAACGTGATCAACAAAGTGGTCGGATAACCTGCCATAACGTTTGCAGCAGAATCACCCACCAAAATAACATCAACACCTGCCTTATCAACGATAGAGGCCATAGAGAAGTCGTATGAAGTCAACATAGAAATCTTCTCTCCTTGTGTCTTCATTTTACGAAGAACACTCGTTGTTACTTTCTTAATTTCAGTATGTACAGACATTTCTAATATTTTTTAAAATAACCATACAAAGGTACATAATTTTTCAATTGGATAAACACATGCCCTCTATTACAATCTTTCTTTTTATATTCTAATTGAGTATATGTGTTTATATATTACCTATTTATAACCGAAAAGAAATAAGCCATCCTTTTCTGCATAAATTTTATATCTAGAACTAAACCAATATGAATTTATGTCATTAGAAGAGAGAAACGCCAAATACCTACGGGTGTAATAATCTCCATACGGGTCTTTTAAGTCGTAATATTTTCCCAACTGAACGACCATCTTATGATGATTCGAAACTATGCGAAGAAAACTTCAGGCATCTTCACAAGAATGGCGGCTAAGGTGGCGGCCTTTACAAATGCATGATCATGACGAAAAATCATGATCTCTTCCGCTCTCTTCCCTTGCGGATACTTAGCATCTACTCAATGACCTATTCACCCACTCTTTCGCATCAATCAATCATTCCGCACGCACCCTTGTATGGGCAAATAGCATTCGCCTCTCTTCTCCAACATTCTCACGTTAGTGCGTGCACCCAACACAGGCGAATGCTATTCGCCCATACTAAAAAACCAAGGGAAGCTCCACAGCTTCCCTTAATCAATTTAACCTAAACCTAACTTAAAAAAAATCTAAACGTTTTGTTTTCACCGCAAATATCCATTTTTTTTGTTAATTTTCACACAAAAATTCCAAAAAAAATTTCTCAACGATGCATTTTTTTATAGGCATTCAAAATTATCAGCATCTTTCCATACTGGAAATTTACTCCTAAACGCCTGTAATTCATCTATTTGAATATCTATTATAGCAGAATTCTCTTCTTGGTCAGATAATAGCAGAAGTGGATGCCCTTTCATATCCAAAAGCATGGAATTGCCTCCCTGAGCTCTACCTTCAGAATCAACACCCACCGCATTGACACCACACACAAACGCTTCGTTTTCAATAGCACGTGCTGGCAACAACGTTTTCCATGCGCCAATACGGGCAGTCGGCCAACATGCCATATAGATGGCTAAATCGTAATCATTATTCCGCACTCTGGAAAAAACAGGGAATCGCAAATCGTAACAAATCTGCAACAAAATATTCCACCCCATATAAGGCACAATCACTCGTTTTTCGCCTTTGGTGAAATAGCGGCCTTCACTTCCCATTTGAAACAGATGTCTTTTATCATAATAAAATGATTGACCATCTGGGGTGAAGAAAAAAGCACGATTATAATTAGTGTCATGCTCTCGTATCATCAAACTTCCCGTAATAGCAATATGATACGTCTGGCTCCACTCCCGAATCTGAGTAAGGGTTGGACCATCTTCTGTTTCTGCTAGCGATGACGAATCAACACAAAATCCAGTTGTGAACATCTCTGGCACGACTAATAAATCTGTCTCCAAGAAATGCTCCATTATCCATGTATGAAGCGATTGCATATTAGCTTTCACATCACCCCAACGGACATTCATCTGAAACAATGCGATTCGCATACTAAATAGCGAAATTTTCAGGGTATTTACCCTTAAAGGATGAATAATATTGTTTTACAGTCTGGATATCAGTCTCCTCATCACCCGTCAACTCAAGTGTTCGCTCTACCCCAGCCTTCTTTTCCGAATAATCAAGATAAACTAAAAGGACAGGAACCTTTGCAGACAAAGCGATATAATAAAAACCTCGTTTCCAATCAGGATTGGCTTTTCTCGTTGCCTCTGGCGTAATAGCCAAACAGAATTGGTCTCTCTTCTGAAACTCATTTGCCATCTGTTCCACCATAGAGGTGCGTTTCTGACGATCAACAGGGACACCTCCTATCATTTTGAACAAATAATTCAACGGAAAAAAGAACCATTCTTTTTTTATTAGGAAAGAGACCTTGTGCTTCCCTCCCACAGCAAAATAAAGCAATTCGCCCATCAACAAATCCCAATTGCTTGTATGAGGCGCAACACAAAAGATTGCCTTTTCGGGGAGCTCCACAGATAGCTCATATTTCCATCCCATCAATCTCAACAAAAATGAAGATATCTTTTGTCTCATTTATAGTATCTTTTAAGGTGGATACTCAAATTAATTTTTAATCTCAACTAATCATTTTTTAATTGGTGAATTGATAGAACTCACCTTCATCTCAAAAAACAAACAAAGATAGAAACTTTCTGAGATTTTTGCACTATTTTTGTATCACTAATAAGGGAAATGGAGACAGACTCCCTAAACAACTTTAAAAATATGAGATTAAACAACAATTGGATATTCCTCTTTGTCAGCATAATTGGCACATTTTTTCTCTTCTCCTGTAAAGATGATTTCACATCAGATAGTTCATACAGACTATCCTACTCCACCGACTCTCTGAAATTTGACACCATCTTCACCGAAGAGCTGACGCCAATAAGTGTCATTATGATATACAATGAAACGGACAAAGACATCCAAATCGAGAGTTGCGACCTACTATCAACACACAATTGTTTTCAAATCAATTTAGACGGCAAAAGTGGAACTCATTTTGAGAACATCAACATTTTATCGAGAGACAGTCTATACCTCTTCGTTCAATTCTATTCAAAAGAAATTGGCGATAACGCTCCATTCTTAATCGAAAGTTCCGTCGTATTCACCTATAACAAAAACAGAGAACGTGTTGTTCTTACTGCATACGGTCAAGATGTTCACAGAATAAAAAACGATACAATAAAAGGTTCCGTTGAATGGACAAACGACAAGCCTTATATCATCTATGACACGCTACGAATTGACTCCACCGCCACACTAACCATTCAAGAGGGTGCCACACTCTATTTTCATCCTCAGTCAACCATAATGGTAGATGGACGTCTCGTATGCAATGGCACTTTCGAAGCGCCTATAACATTCAGAGGAGAGCGCAAAGAACGTTATTATGAGAACAAAAGCAATCAATGGGGAGGAATTCATTTTTCGGGGAATAGCACCAAAAACGAATTGAAATATACCGAAATCCAAAACGGTCTGTTCGGCATTAAAATAGACTCTGCTGAAGTGGACGAAAAAAATCCTCGTTTAATTATCGGAAACTCACAGATTCATTTAGTGAAAAGAAGTGTCTTAGACGCACATTGCGCTAACATATATGCATACAACTCCATTTTCTCCTGTGGAGAAATTCGAAGCAACGTCATCTTACAAGGAGGCATCTATACATTTAATCATTGCACATTTGCTAAGACATCTACAGGTCAAGGCGAATACGGTATCACACCCTACACTCTATTGTTAACAGACAAATCCGTAGACTCGACCCAAGGGAATGCTTCTCTCCTTGCAAAATTCAACAACTGTATCATATTCAGTGCTAACCAAGAGACTGGTCTGAAGTTCGAATGTGAAAATCCATCCGACCAGTTCCAATATCAATTCAACCATTGTCTTTTCCCATTCAACAACATAGAAGAGGAGTTCTATTCTGATGAGTTTTTTACAGAATGTATCTGGGAGAAGAATCCTCAATTCGTATCCGTCAGCAAGGTATCCGGATATGATTTTCATCTGACCGAAAACAGCGTTGCGCGTCAGAAAGGGGACCTTGATATTCTAAAATCGTTCCCTGAATGTTTAACAGACAAAGACAATATCACACGACAAAACGACACGCTTCCCGACTTGGGTGCTTATCAATGGCATGAAGAGGTGGAAGAAGAAAGTGACAATCCATAAACAAGTTATATGAAGAGAAATTTCTATCTAATGTTTTTTATCGTTGTTCTTTCGTGGACAACAGACATTGCACTACACGCTAAAGATGATTTTGAGAGTATCAGAATCATTAGTTACAACCTGGAGAATCTGTTTGATTGCGTTGACGACTCGCTCACTAGCGATGAATCATTCACTCCTACAGGTGATCACGAATGGACAGAAGCTAAATTCTGGGTTAAAATCAACAACCTATCACGAGCCATCACTGCAGCTGGCGAATGGCAAACACCCATTTTGATTGGATTATGCGAAGTGGAGAATGCCAAAGTGGTAAGTGACCTTCTCTATCACACTCAACTACGAGAGGTTGGCTACCAATTCGTCCACAAAGACTCGCCCGATCTGCGCGGTGTCGATGTGGCTCTTGTTTATCATCCTCAACGATTTCATCTCATCGCTGAAGAATTTATTCCAGTACATATTACAGACGGGAAACCCACGCGCGACATCTTGCATGCAACAGGCATACTGACCAACGGAGACACGCTTCACGTCTTTGTCAATCACTGGCCATCCCGTTATGGTGGCGAATTAGAATCTGAAGAGAAACGAATGTCAGCCGCCTCAACACTACGAGATGCGACAGATGCACTTTTTGCAAAAAACGCTCGTTCCAAGATTATTATCATGGGAGACTTCAACGACTATCCAGACAACAATAGTTTAATTCATGGGTTATGTGCGGTTTCTCCACAAAAAAGTTATATCTTTGACCAACTTTACAATCTGAGTTATCCCATTCATGAAAAAGGTGATATTGGCAGTCACAAATTTGGAGGGAAATGGGGGATGCTCGACCAATTCATAGTGTCGGGTGCACTATTGGATAGTGAAGCCTCCTGCTTCGTACAACAGGACGGAATGAAAATATGTCAGGAGAAATTCTTATTAAAAGAGAGTGCCACTGGATATGCGCCCAAACGTGCATTTTTAGGAACACTCTTCGCATACGGGTATAGTGATCACCTACCCATATATATTGACTTAACAATTAAAAACAAAAAATAAAAATGGGCTTATTGTCTAAAATCGGGAAAATCAAACTCACTCCATTTATACACATTATCGTATGGGTAATGTTTCTTGTATCTCCTATTTTTGTCTTTCCAAACAGAGACAATGTAAACACCATACACTATATTCGACATGTAGTAACTACCCTATCACTCATGTCCATCTTCTATCTGAACTACTCTCTTCTCATAAAAAAATTCATGATCAACGGAAGATGGAAACATTTCCTTCTATACAACCTCATAAGCATTTCCATTCTCTGTGGCATAAACTATGCGGTTCATGTCGAAACGCAACCTATTCTGGAAGCTGAACGCACTGAACGTCAGAACCAAGAGCGTGCCAACATCGTAAAATATATGCAAGAGCACAACTGTGGCGAATTGGAAGCTCGAATCCAAGCCGACAAAATCAGAAGAAGCAAAAACAAAGGAAGCGACATGTGGGGAATACTCTATAACTTTATTGCCTACATCTGTTTCATCGGAACAGCCATCGCACTACTTTCCATGAAGAGACTTTACTTGAATGAGCAAGAGAGAAAAGAAGCAGAACAAAAAAAGGTGGAAGCCGAACTCAAAAATCTCAAAAGTCAGCTTAACCCGCACTTCCTATTTAACACGCTCAACAACATTTACGCTCTGATTGCCATCAGTCAGGACAAATCACAAGAGGCGGTCATGGAACTAAGCAAAATGCTTCGTTATGTCTTGTATGATGCAGACACCGACTTGGTTCCCATCAGCAAGGAAGTGGAATTTATCAGCAACTATGTGAAGCTCATGAAACTTCGTCTGTCTAGCAAAGTAGATGTTCAAGTAAACATGCAAGTGGATCGAAACCCAAGTTTCCCTATCGCCCCATTGCTGTTCATCTCAATGATTGAGAACGCATTCAAGCACGGCGTTTCATCACAACAGAACTCCTTCATTCACTTTTCCATTCAACTGACGGAAGATAACGACATCGTTTGCGACCTGCAAAACAGTTATTTCCCAAAAGATGAGAATCAAGACAAAAGTGGTTCGGGAATCGGCGTGGAAAACACCAAAAGAAGATTGGAACTGATTTATCCAAACAGACACTCATACACATATAGTGTAGAGGGAGATACATACGTTTCAAAACTAATAATTAAGAATAAATAACTAATACATACAGGAAAGCATGACACTAGATTGTATCATCATCGACGACGAGCCATTAGCTCTCGGATTAATGGAAAGTTACGTAAAGAAGACTCCATTTTTGAATTTGGTAGGCAAGTTTGAAAATGCCGTAGAAGCCATGTCCACATTAAAGGAAAACCCACCTCATCTGTTGTTCTTAGACATTCAAATGCCTGAGCTGAATGGATTGGAGTTTTCCAAAATCATCAAAGACAAGACCAAAATCATCTTTACCACTGCCTTTCAGCAATATGCATTGGAGGGCTACAAGGTAAATGCATTGGACTATCTGATGAAACCCATCAGCTATCCCGACTTCTTGGAGGCTGCCAACAAAGCACTTGCTTGGTATGAAATGGCAAACACCGATCACAAAGAAGAGGGTGCAACAGAGAGTCGCAAGAGAAGTATCTTCGTCAAATCAGACTATAAACTAGTTCAGATAGAACTTGACAAGATTACTCATATCGAAGGATTGAAAGATTACGTGAAAATCTTTGTAGAAGGAGAGCAATACCCTATTCTATCACTTATGAGCATGAAATCATTAGAGACAATGTTACCACAAGATCAGTTCATTCGTGTTCACAGATCTTTCATCGTACAACCCAAGAAGATCAAGACCATCGAGCGAAACAGAATCATATTTGGAAAAGAATACATTCCAATATCCGACTCGTACAAAGACAGTTTCCAAGCGTTTCTTAACAAATATTCCATTTTATAATGTCATAAACGTATGGCTTCTTACCAAAACATTCAATTAGCACTCACCCCAAAGCAAGCTTTTGTCGAATCTGAACTGAAAGATCAAATCACGAAAAAGATTCATGTCAAAGCGGATCGCATTCATACGATTCAAATCATAAAGAAATCGACCGATGCGAGAAAACGCAATGACATCAAAATCAATTTGACACTTAATGTCTATACAGACAATACGCAACCAGAAAAGATTGAACACTCTTTTCATTATCAAGATGTACAAGACAAGAAGCCTGTCATCATTGTAGGTGCAGGGCCTGCAGGAATGTTTGGAGCGCTTCGTCTCATCGAACTGGGATTGAAACCCATCATCATAGAACGAGGCAAAATGGTAAGTGATCGTAAGAAAGACATTGCCTTACTCAATCGTCGAGAAGGTCTCAACACAGAATCCAACTATTGTTTTGGAGAGGGAGGTGCCGGCACATTCTCTGATGGAAAACTGTTAACTCGTTCCAAAAAGAAGGGAGACTGCAGTCGCATCTTAGATATCTTTCACATGCACGGTGCACAAGACTCCATACTTTATGAAGCACATCCTCACATAGGAACGGACAAGCTACCCACCGTCATCAAAAACATGAGGGAGACCATTCTTCAGCATGGAGGGGAGATTCATTTTGAGACAAAGGTATCAGAACTGATTATTGAGAAGGATACCATAAAGGGAGTACGAACGACAGACGGAAAAGAGTGGCATGCCGAAGCTGTCATATTGGCTACGGGACATTCCGCACGCGACATCTACGAGATGCTACATCGTCAAAGTGTCGAACTTGAGAGCAAAGGGTTTGCCATGGGAGTCCGTGTTGAACATCAGCAAAGACTTATTGATCAGATACAATATCATAGTAAAGAAGGAAGGGGCAATTACCTACCAGCTGCCGAATACAATTTGGTGACACAAATAGAGGGTCGTGGGGTTTACTCATTCTGTATGTGTCCAGGCGGATTCATAGTCCCAGCCTCAACAGGAATAGGCGAAGGTGTCGTCAATGGAATGTCATCCTCTTCACGAAACTCCAAATTTGCCAATTCAGGCATTGTCGTAGAGATTCGCCCTGAAGACTTAACAGACTATCAGCAATATGGAGTGATGGCAGGTTTGAAATTTCAGGAGGCATACGAGCATCTATCCTACGAGAATGGAGAGGGAGAGAAAGCCATTGCGCCCGCGCAGCGTCTACGGGATTTTGTTCGCGGAGTAGAGTCGACCGACCTACCAGCCACCTCCTATCTTCCAGGAATTAAGATATCAGCCATGCATCAGTGGATGCCAGATTTCATTCGGACAAGGCTACAAGAAGGGTTCAAAGCCTTTGATCAAAAGATGCATGGTTTTCTAACCAACGACGCTATCATCATTGGTGTGGAGTCACGTACCTCATCCCCCATCCGCATTCCACGCAACGAAGAGACATTGGAGCACATCCGCATCAAAGGACTCTATCCATGCGGAGAAGGTGCAGGTTATGCAGGAGGAATCACATCATCAGCTGTGGATGGAGAACGATGTGCTGAGGTGATTGCGCAGAAAATGAATGTTGAATAACTATTAGTGATTATTTTAACAGACATTTTAGCCAAACAAATGTAGGCTTTTAAACTACAAATAAAGAAAAAATAATGTACCTTTGCGTCCATTATGATAATAGATTTTCACGCACACATTTACCCTGCAAAGATTGCAGAAAAGGCAAGTAAAACCATTGGTGATTTTTATCACATTCCAATGGAATATAAGGGAAGTCCGGAGCAGTTATTAGCGAGTGGAAGCCGGATAGGTGTCAATCACTACATTGTTCATTCCACGGCAACAGCGCCACATCAAGTGGAGTCCATCAACAACTACATCATTGGAGAGATTTCTGCTCATCCAGAGTTCATCGGATTTGGTACCATCCATCCTGAATATGACAATTTCGACGCTGAGCTCAGGCGAATAAAAGAGGCGGGACTTAAAGGTATAAAGTTACATCCCGACTTTCAAAAGTTTGCCGTAGATTGTCCGGAAATGGACAAGATATATGATGTCATCGCAGAATTGAAATTACCCGTGCTCACACATGCGGGAGACTTCCGTTACGATTTTTCTGGTCCACAAAGGATTGCCCATGTTTTAGAAAAGCATCCCGACTTAGTAATGATAGCTGCCCATTTTGGAGGATATACGGAATGGGACAAGTCAGAGAAATACTTGGTTGGCAAAAATGTCTATTTCGACACCTCCAGCAGTCTGTGGAAGATATCGACAGAACAGGCTATGAGAATCATTCACAATCACGGAGTAGACAAAATGTTATTTGGCGTCGACTATCCTATGTGGGACCACAAAGAGGAGTTGGAACGCTTCAACAAACTTGAGTTAAACGAAGAAGATCGAAACGCCATACTTTACAAGAATGCTCTTCGTATATTAAATATGGAAGAATAAGCAAGAGATAAAAAAAGAAAAAGGAGATTGACAATCAATCTCCTTTTTTCATATTCAACACAATAGAATTACTGAATCATATCAGACTGAAGCATACCCACATTGTTACGTTTCAACGCATCCAAAGCTTCTTGAAGCTTATCTGGTCGAATAACGATATTTGCATTTTCACCTTCCGAGAAAGCATACATATATTCAATGTAGATACCCTCTTTCTCCAATATTTTCAATACAGAAGAAAGAGATCCTGGTTTGTTACCAATCTTCAAGCAGATCACATCCGTCAAAGAGACTGCGAACAAATGTTCCTTCAATAACTTCTGAGCACGTTCTGGTTCATGTACAATCACACGCAAGATACCAAAATCCGAGTTATCGGCAACACTAAAAGCGGTCATATTGATACCAGCACCACCTAGGATTTCTGCCACATGGTTTAATCTTCCCACCTTATTTTCCAAAAAGACAGAAAGTTGCTTAATTATCATTTCGTCACACATAAAACATCTACAATTTAGTTCTTAAATACACGTTTATCTAACACACGTTTTACTTTTCCTTCACTTCTTTCTATCGTACGAGGTTCTACCAAACGGATATCTGGTTGAATACCAACAACACTTTGTATCTTATGAGCAATTTTCTTTTTAAGCTCCATCATACTTCTCATGTCATCTGTATAGTACTCTTGTTTTACCTCCACCATGATTTCGAAAGTATCCGTATTGTTAACTCTATCCACCGTAATGAAGAAGAATGGTTCAAACTCTTCCAATTCGCAGATAACTGATTCTACCTGACTTGGGAATACATTCACACCACGAATAATCAACATATCATCGCATCTACCCATAATTTTATCCATACGTACCAATGTACGTCCGCACGAACATCTTTCATAGTGCAAAGCTGTCAAATCTCTCGTACGGAAACGAATCAGAGGCATACCCTCTTTCGTTAATGTTGTGAAGACTAACTCGCCCTCTACACCCTCTGGCAATGGTTCACCTGTTTCTGGGTCGATGATTTCAGGGTAGAAATGATCTTCATTCAAGTGTGTACCACACTGACATTCACATTCATAACCAACACCTGGACCCATAATTTCAGTTAATCCATAAATATCATAAGCTTTGATACCCATCTTCGCTTCGATCTCTCTACGCATTGCTTCCGTCCATGGTTCAGCGCCGAAAACGCCTACACGTAAATTAAACTCTTCGCGCTTATATGGAGAAGACTCCATTGCCTCTGCCAAATACATTGCATAAGAAGGAGTGGCAGCCAATGCCTTCACGCCCAAATCATGCATCATCATAATTTGCTTTTGAGTATTTCCACTTGACATTGGGATAACCGTTGCACCAATGTTCTCAACCGCAGAATGAGCGCCTAATCCACCAGTAAACAATCCGTAGCCATAAGAAACCTGAACAATATCGTTTTGTCCGAGACCATAAGCTGTCAAACAACGAGCACCTACCTCTTTCCAAACAGCCAAGTCATTGTTAGTCAAACCCACTACAATCGGCTTACCTGTAGTTCCTGACGATGCATGTACACGAACGATTTCAGACATTGGTGCAGACAATAGTCCAAACGGATAATAGTCTCTCAAATCCTTCTTTGAAGAAAAAGGCAGTTTTACAATATCCTTTATATCCTTTATATCTTCCGGAGTTACCCCTGCCGCTTGCATTCGCTTTCTATACGGCTCACAATTATGATAAACACGCTCTATAACACGTTTGAGTCGTAAACTCTGAAGTTTTCGCATTTCCTCGCGACTCATGCACTCTACGGTCTCATTCCAAATCATTTTTTCAAATTAATTAATATATTACTACTTATTGCAAAAATAACTTAATATTCTGAATAATGCAATTGTTTTACAAATATCTGTATTTTTTCACACAATTTAATTTTCATCACACGAACTATTCCATTTCAATTCTTTAATTTTGTAGTCTCTTTTATTAATCACAACCATGGTGAGTCTTTAATTCACCATTCTAATAAAACTATATTGAAAATGGCAAAAGAACTAAAACGATCTAAAGACAAAAAGCTATTCGGTGTTGCTGCTGGTATCGCTGAATACTTCGATGTTGACATCACTATTGTACGTATCATCTGGGCAATATTGATACTTGCCTATGGAACAGGACTCATTGCCTATCTTGTATGTCTATTCGTCATGAAAGAAGAATAACAAATGAAATTCAAGCTGTCATCCGAATTTGCACCCACAGGCGATCAACCTCAAGCTATTGAGGAGCTTGCCAATGGCGTCCTTTCTGGTACGCAGCATCAGACATTATTAGGTGTTACAGGTTCCGGTAAGACATTCACCATTGCTAACGTTATTGAGAAAGTACAACGGCCCACGCTAATATTAAGTCACAACAAGACATTAGCGGCTCAGCTTTTCAGTGAGTTCAAAAGTTTCTTTCCCGACAACGCAGTGGAGTATTTTGTCTCCTACTACGACTACTTTCAACCGGAAGCCTATCTGCCTAATACGGATACATACATAGAAAAAGACCTCTCTATCAATGACGAACTAGAGAAACTTCGTCTGTCCACCACATCTTCCCTACTATCAGGAAGAAGGGATGTTATCGTGGTCTCCTCCGTCTCTTGTCTCTATGGCATAGGAAATCCCGATGATTTCTACAGCACCATGATCACCATCAAGCGTGGGGCAATGATGAGCATGAACTATCTACTTCGCAAACTGGTGGAAAGTTTGTACATGCGCAATGAAATAGAGCTAGACCACGGACGATTTAGAGTGAAGGGCGACACGGTAGATGTCTTTTTAGCCTATACCGATTATATCATAAGAATTCATTTTTGGGGCGATGAAATTGAGGAGATAGAATCCATAGACCCCATCAATAACATTCACATTGATTCCTTCGAAGAGTACAACATCTATCCTGCCAACTTGTTTGTCACCACACAGGAGCGAATCAACAAGGCGGTCAACGAGATTCAGGACGATCTGAACACTCAGGTTGAATATTTCCAATCCATCGGCAAGGTGTTTGAGGGGAAACGTCTATACGAACGAGTCAACTACGACTTGGAGATGATCAAGGAACTGGGACACTGCTCTGGCATTGAGAATTATTCCCGCTATTTTGACGGACGCAAGCCAGGAACACGTCCATTCTGTCTGTTAGACTATTTTCCAAAAGATTTTCTTTTGGTCGTTGATGAGAGTCACGTAACCATTCCGCAAATCCACGCTATGTACGGAGGCGATTATTCCAGAAAGAGTACTTTGGTCAATTACGGATTTCGTCTTCCATCGGCATTAGACAACCGTCCACTCAAGTTTGATGAATTCGAGCAATTGGTAGGGCAAAGCATCTATGTCAGTGCCACACCAGCAGAATACGAATTGAAAAAATCAGGAGGAGTATTTGTCGAGCAGGTGATTCGTCCGACAGGTTTGTTAGATCCAATCATCGAGGTTCGTCCTAGCAACAATCAGATTGATGACTTGCTCGAGGAGATCCAAGTCAGAGCGGAAAAAGACGAACGTGTCTTAGTCACCACCCTCACCAAAAGAATGGCAGAAGAGTTACAAGCCTATCTTGAGAAAATGGGTGTACGAAGCAACTATATCCATTCTGACGTAGAAACACTGGAACGCGTACAGATTATGGAAGATTTGAGAAATGGTTTGTTCGATGTCCTTGTAGGAGTCAACCTACTTAGGGAAGGACTAGACCTGCCCCAAGTCTCATTAGTAGCCATTATCGATGCCGACAAAGAAGGCATGCTCCGTTCTCACCGAGCACTAACGCAAACAGTGGGTCGCGCCGCCAGAAACGTCAATGGAAAAGCAATCATGTATGCCGACAAGATCACACGAAGTATGCAGCTCACCATCGACGAGACAAATAGAAGAAGAGAAAAGCAGATGGCCTATAACATAGAGCATAACATAACACCGAAATCAGCCATCAAGAACAGTAAGTCAGTTCTAACAAGCGAGACCAGCAAGACGGAAGTCAGCAGGAAAGAGTACCCAACAGAGAATCTTCAATCCATAGCCGCCGAGGAGAGTCCGAAACTACAGACAAGAACCGACATAGAGAAAGCCATCGAAAAGGCAAAAAAAGCCATGAAGCAATGTGCGAAAAACCTCGATTTCATCGAAGCTGCGCAATACAGAGACGAGATACTACGGCTAGAAGCACTGCTCAAATAAGTTCTAAAGGGGGGCACAAATTTTATGTGATAAATTCGCTTTTTTTTTGTAATGATAAAAAAAAGATTATATTTGCACTGTTTTTCGAATTGAAAATTTTTCGATGTGAAGATAAGACAAGATATTTTATGTGATTATTACACTATTACACTTTGTACATATCTAGCACGAAAAACACAAAAACATGAACTGAATTGTATTATTTAAGAGGGTGCGAGTGAGTGAAACTGTACGAAGGCTTATGAAGAAGCCAAGAAGCTGAATGCCCAAGATGATATTTGACGAAGATGAAAGGTTCATGATACGGAGAATTATGTTCGATGTATTAGATTTATATACCATAATTACATTAATAAACAAAGCAAAATGAAAAACATCAAACTCTTTTTCCTGACAGCATTTAGTATGCTGTTTGGATGTCTGGTGAGCGGTTACGCAGATCCAGATCCGAATTTTCACATTTATTTGTGTTTCGGGCAATCCAACATGGAGGGACAAGGAAACATTGAAAGCCAAGATCAGACGGTGGACAAACGTTTTCAAGTTCTCTGTTCGTACGACAACTGCGGAAGCAGAAGAAAAGGCAATTGGTATGATGCTACTCCCCCACTCTCATGCTGTAGTGGATCGCATCTCGGACCAGTAGATTACTTTGGACGTACAATGGTAAAGAATTTGCCAGAGAACATCAAAGTGGGTGTTACAGTTGTAGCAATCGCAGGTTGTGACATTCAATTGTTCGAAAAGACAAACTACCAGAACTATCGTGCAGAGTCATACATGCAGAGCACCATTCAGTCGTATGGAGGAAATCCTTACGGACGATTGGTCGAGATGGGAAAAGCTGCACAGAAGGTAGGTGTCATCAAAGGAATCCTCCTTCATCAAGGAGAAACTAACACAGGACAAAACGACTGGCCAAATCGTGTAAAAGCCATCTACAACGACCTAATCAAAGACTTAGGACTAAATGCTGCAGATGTTCCTTTGCTTGTAGGAGAAGTAGTACGTAGCGACCAAGGTGGTCAATGTGGTAGCATGAACAATATCATTGCAAAAGTTCCAAACACCATTCCTAACTCATACGTCATTTCCGCACAAGGTCTTGGCAATAAAGGTGATGGTCTTCACTTCTCATCTGCGAGTTACCGTACATTGGGACAACGTTATGCAGAACAAATGTTGAAAGTGTTGAAAATGGAACCTTCTTCAGGAAGTAGCACAACTGACCCAGGAAGCAGCACAACCGAGCCTGGTGGTTCATCATCCACTTCAACCGACAACTGCGCCCCTGATCCATGCTCTATGAAAACAAAATATTCAGGAGGAAAATCTGTATCAGGAAATGTAAGACAAGACGTTGGTAATGGATATCACGTAGAGCAATGGCGCGATGGTGGAGGTGGAGACTTGACTGTGTTCGGAGGAAAAGCCGACTGCGCATTCAAGGCTAGCTGGAGTAACTCAGGTGACTATTTGGCACGTGTAGGTTATTACGATGGTTCTAACTCTAAGAAATATACCGACTTGGGAGAAATCCACGCAGTATATAACTACACAAAACAAGGAAGTGGTGGAGGAAGCTACTCATATATAGGAATATACGGATGGACAAGAAGTCCGTTGATTGAGTATTATATTGTAGAAGATTCTTTCACTCCTAACGGAGGTGGTATGTTCTGGGATCAAAGCCGCAATGGACAAGCAGCAACCAAAGGAACCTACACAGTGGATGGTGTTACATATACTTTAAAGGTTGGAAAGAGAATCAACCAACCTTCTATCGACGGTACATCTACATTCGACCAAGTATTCGCTATTCGTTCTTCTTATCAGACTTGCGGACACGTTAACATCACCGAGCACTTCAAGAACTGGGAGAAATTAGGTGTTAACTTAGGAGGCATCTACGATTGTAAAATTCTTTGTGAAGTAGGTGGAGGTTCAGGATCTGTGGAATACACCTGCGCTAGTATGTCATGGAAAGGCAAAGAGAGTTCTCTCGGTGACTTGAGTTGTCAAGGAAGTGGTTCAGGTTCAGGATCTGGATCTGGCAGTGGTTCTACTGTAGTAGAGCAAAAGCCATATAAGGATGCATTTACAATTCCTGGTGTCGTAGAGGCAGAGAACTATGATATCGGAGGTAACGGAAATGCCTACAATGATTCTGACGACAACAACGAAGGTGATGCTAAATATCGTACAGACGAAGGTGTTGACATCGTAAAAACATCCGATGGAATGGCTGTTGGTTACACCACTTCTAGCGAATGGTTGGAATATACAGTTAACGTAAAGAAAACTGCCAAATACGATGTAGAAGCTGTAGGATCAAACAAGAATGACGACGTGAAGTTCACACTTTACTTAGATGACAAAGAGATTGCTTCATTATCTGGTTCTTCCACTCCAAGTTGGGATGATTATGAGACAATCAAAGCAACAACATCAACACTTTCAGAAGGAAAACATATTTTGAAAGTAAAAATTGGCAACAACAACTGTAATCTGGACAAACTAACGTTCACAGAAGTAGACACAACAAGTGGAAGCGGTTCTGGTTCTGGTAGTGGTTCTGGTAGTGGCAGCGGATCAGGTTCAGGTTCAGGATCTGGCTCTGGTAGCGGTTCAAACCCTGCTGGCGTATACCCTATCAACTATTCTGTAGAGAACACTGGCGCAGATTGCGATGAGCCATCTTCATTAAACAAAAACAATCTGAAATCATGCAGAACATTGCCTAACCCATTCGAATGGGCTGATGGTAGCGGCAAGGTAACAGATTTCTGCGACTGGTCTTGCCGTCGTAACGAAATTAAGCGTGAGATTGAGTACTGGGAGATCGGAGAGAAACCTAAGTTTGATAAGATAGAAGCATCTCTTTCTGGAAGCACTATGACCGTAACCATTCACAACGGAAGCAATAAACTTACACTAACAAGTAAGATGTCAATTCCATCTGGAAATGGACCTCACCCAATCGTGATTGGTATGGATGGCAACACAGGAAGTTTAAGTTCTTCTTATTTCTCTAAGTGTATCCAAGTACCATTCACTCACTCTCAAATTGCTGAGTACAATTCCGGATTCGGAGGAAATGGAAGAAGCCAAAACGATCCATTCTACAAACTCTATCCTGGAACATTCAACACGAAAGCTGATTATTGCGCATGGTCATGGGGTATCAGCCGTTTAATTGATGGTCTTAAAATATTGGCTGATGAAGGCAAGTTAAAGGCTGATATGGAACGTATCGCTGTAACTGGTTGCTCTTATGCTGGAAAAATGGCACTGTATGCAGGAGCATTCGACGAACGTATCACATTGACAATTGCACAAGAATCTGGTGGAGGTGGTATCAACTCATGGCGTGTAAGTTCTGAAATCGGTTCAGACGTGGAAGGTATCTCTAACACCAACTACGACTGGTTCCTCAACAGTTTCAAGAGCAACTTCCAATCTCAAATCGACAAATTGCCTTACGACCATCATGAATTGATTGCAATGTGTGCGCCTCGTGCATTCCTTGCATTGGGAAATCCAGATTATGTATGGTTGGGTGATGCTTCTGGTATCGCTTCACTAAAAGCTGCTGAAGAAGTTTGGAAGGCGATGGGCATTGAAGACCGTTTCGGTTATGTAGTAGAAGGTGGACATTCCCACTGTCAAGCTTCTAACAACCAAAACAAAGCGGTACAAGCATTCATCAACAAATTCTTGTATGGTGATAATTCACAAAACACCAAAATCCGCACCAGCACTGTAAGCAGCAATCATAGCTCTGGAAAATTTGACTGGGGTGGACACAAGATAGAAAACAAGGGTTGTGGCACAAGCAGTGTTGCTGAAGTTGGAGTAAATCAAGATGGATACTATCTTTCTCAAAATGCACCAAATCCAACAGACGACGAGACTACAATTACGTTTAATGTCGCTGAAAGATCATTCGTTTCCATTGAACTTTATAATAGCTTAGGTCAAAAAGTGAAAGAGATAGTTGCAGGCGAATACAACGAAGGTTTGAATATCGTCACCTTCTCCACTGCAAATCTGCCAAAGGGCATCTATCACTACGTGATGAAAGCAAATAATTTCGTGGAAGGAAAGAGTATGATTGTTAAATAATAATTAAAATATCTCAACTTTTACTCTGTTAAGAGTTTCATCATTCAAGGGAAGGCTGGACTTCGGTTCAGCCTTCCTTATTTTATATCAGAAAGGGGGATAAAAAAAAAGACAACCAAGATATTCTTGATTGACTCGTCTATTACTATAAATAATTGATTACCCTATGTCTTCGTTCTAAAACCTTGCGGTGAGAGGGGGATTCGAACCCCCGGAACGGTTACCCGTTCGTCAGTTTAGCAAACTGGTGGTTTAAGCCACTCACCCATCTCACCAAACCCCATTTATATGGATTTGTATATATGCGCAATCAAATCTGATTTGCGAGTGCAAATATAAGGACTCTTTTTTGAAAATCCAAAGAAATATTCATTATTTTTGTAGAGTATTGAGGTGAGTTCCTTATATTCACCACTAAAATAATATTTTGTTAGATAATGTGGTTTTTGAGAACCCATAAAAAAAGCAAAAACAATGAAGAAAAAATTGTCTAAAATAGTTATTGCGCTCCTTATTTTAGGTGGAATTGCAGGTTTCGTCGGTTATAAATATCTATTGTCAAGCAATGTAAAAACGGAATCTCCAGTATACTTTGAGATCTATTCCGACCAAGGATACAATTCTGTCATGGAGAACTTGGAACTAACCGGAGTCATTCAAAACATGACATCTTTAAAATTGGCAGCCAAACTGTTGGGGTACCAAGACAAGGTGAAAGCAGGAAGGTACGAACTCACCAACGGACTGAGCAGCCTCAAACTCATTCAAAAATTACGAAGCGGACGACAAACACCTGTTCGTTTCACCTTCAACAACATCCGTACAAAAGATCAATTCGCACAACGCGTAGATGAGGTTCTGATGATGAGCAAAGAGGAATTTCTTGAAGAATTAGACAGTCCTGAAACTCTCAACAAATATGGTCTCACCAAAGAAAACAACATAGCCATATTCATTCCCAACACATACGAATTCTATTGGAACATCACCCCTAAAGAATTCATCGAGAAAATGAACAAGGAATATGAAAAATTCTGGACGGATGAACGTCAGAAAAAACTAGCAGACTGCCAATTAACCCGTTTGGAAGTAAGCACCCTAGCCTCTATCGTAGAAGAAGAGACCATCAAAAATGATGAACGTCCTAAAGTAGCAGGGCTCTACCTCAACCGCCTTCGCATTGGCATGATGCTTCAAGCTGACCCAACCGTGAAATTCGCCCTAGGTGATTTCTCCATCAAACGTGTGACAGGTGCAGGATTTGTAGATTCTCCATACAACACATATAAATATGCAGGTTTGCCTCCCGGACCAATTCGCATTCCTTGTACGGGCGGTATCGATGCTGTATTAAACTATGAGCATCACGATTACCTATTCATGTGTGCAAAAAGAGATTTCTCTGGATACCATGATTTCTCCACCAC
>CACZUS010000007.1 GCA_902784425.1 uncultured Bacteroidales bacterium | reverse complement strand
AATCCTATCCCAGTTGTATGTGTTGTACATCGATTTCTCTGGATAGCCCCACCTATACATAATTTGTGCCATTGCTACTGCTGCACAACCCGCTAATGTATGACTACAGTGACTCTCATCATCGTCTGTTGGGCAGAAGTGGTTGTAAGAAGGTGAACATCCATCTTCATGATTCATACTTTGTCCCCATCTCACTGTTCCTGATTGTCGATTATCTAAAAGGTTCGTTCCTGGTTCATACAAATACGCTTGACTTACACAAACTAAATGAAACATGAGTAATCCCCAAATGATAATGCTCTTTTTCATTTCAATCTTTCTAATGTGTTTAACGAATTGTTTTCGATAATAGTCTTTAGAGCATCCAAATCATAATTATGATGATATACATATACTTCTTCAAATGGATTAGTGTCTATTACGTATATGTATAATGAGTCTAGATACTTATCATCCCAATCTGATAATTTAATTGAAAGATAAACTATGTCGTCATATGATGCTGAACTTAATTTATAATAATTCCCAGTGATTTTGGTGGTGCGTTTCCCGTGTAATACACAACAATATGTCGTGTCTCCAGATGCATTAACATACATAAGGGCTGACGTGTCCGTATAATCATTCTTCATTTTGACCACATAACCTTTAGGATCATTTTCATCCACACAATTGTCACCAGGACACCCACATAAAAACACAGGCATTGCAACAACAATAGCGATCATTAGATTCTTCATTTTTTTCATAATCATTAAAGTATTTAAAGTTGCGGTGAATTCTATAAATTCACCGTATAAACAGATTTAATACAAAAATGTGGGTTGATGAACTTTTCGGTGATTTTTGATTTCTTTCGGTATCTTGCTGTTTGTCAGTCGGTCACAGTGCTCGCACTGCTCCCTCTTTCCGCACAGCAATCTACTCGAAACAAATTCAAAAATCCCACGAAATGAATTTATAGAATCCACCTTGATAATTTTTGTAAAAATACAATCTATTTTTGATTTTGAAGATATCATGTAATTATTTTATGCAAATTTAACATAGAAACATTTAAATATATAAAAAGGTAGCGCCTCAATTTATAAACAGGAAAATATAACGTGAGTTCTATTAATTCATTGTTAAAAAACAATCTGTATTTATTCCATTTTCCCCACTTCCACACCTTGTTTTTTTCAATTAGTAGCGGATTGAAAGAAAACCCACTCTATTTACTTTCAATTTGTAATTAATAGGTTTTGTTTTCTTGTGAATGGTTACTATCGCCCATTTTCAAGAAAGTTACATCCATATGTTTGTGTCATAATGTCAGAATATTGCTATTTTTGCATTCAAAATGAAAGAATAAAAAAGAATAATATGGCAAAGTGTAATTCTAAAGGGCTCTACCAGAGCGAGTATGAGCATGATGCCTGCGGTGTGGGCATGGTGGTTAACATCCATGGCGGTAAAAGTCACCAGTTGGTCGACGATGCACTGCAAGTATTGGAAAACATGAGACACCGTGGTGCCGAAATTGGAAAAGATGGTGATGGTGCGGGTATCATGTTACAAATTCCGCATGAGTTTATTCTGTTGCAGGGTATCCCTGTCCCTGAGAAGGGGAAATATGGTACGGGACTTGTCTTCTTGCCTAAGGATGCAAGTCGTCAACAAGAGATTCTTAGCATTATCATCGAAGAGGTGGAGCGCGAGGGTCTTCAATTAATGCACCTACGTGCCGTACCTACTAATCCTGATTGCTTGGGTGAACGAGCTCTTAGCACGGAGCCTGATATCAAACAGTTATTCATCACGGGTGTGCAAGACGATGAAGTGGAATTGTTCCCACGTAAGTTATATAAAATACGCAAAAAGATCGAGAGACGTGTCTCAGACAGCGATTTCTACATCTGTTCATTAAGCAACTCAAACATCGTATACAAAGGAATGTTGTCCAGTATGCAGGTTAGAGAATATTTCCCTGATCTCTCCAATCCTTATTTCACAAGTGGATTGGCATTGGTGCATTCTAGATTTAGTACAAACACATTCCCAACATGGTCGTTGGCTCAGCCTTTCCGTTTGTTAGCTCACAATGGTGAGATCAACACAATTCGTGGTAACCGCGGATGGATGAAGGCGAGAGAAAGCGTGTTGAGTAGCGAGGCTTTGGGTGATATTCGCGAAATCTCACCTATCGTACAACCTGATATGAGTGATTCCGCTTCGTTGGATAACGTATTGGAACTCTTCCTTATGTCTGGTTTGAGCTTGCCTCACGCTATGGCGGTACTTGTACCTGAGTCTTTCAATGATAAAAATCCTATCAGTGAGGATCTAAAAGCCTTCTACGAATATCACTCCATTTTGATGGAGCCATGGGATGGACCTGCTGCTCTCTTGTTTAGCGATGGCCGTTTTGCGGGTGGTATGCTTGATCGTAATGGTTTGCGTCCTGCGCGTTACACTATCACCAAAAATGACACTATGGTAGTGGCAAGTGAAGTGGGTGTGATGGATTTCGATCCAACAGAAGTGGTCGAAAAAGGTCGCCTACAACCTGGTAAGATATTACTAATCGATACAAAAGAGGGTAAAATTTATTACGACGGTGAAATCAAACAGCAATTAGCGTCTGAACATCCATATCGACAGTGGCTTTCAACCAACCGTATTCAGTTGGAGAAATTGAAAAGCGGTCGTAAAGTGGAGAATGGCGTTAGCAACCTGTTAGAGAAAGAACTAATGTTTGGTTATGGTCAGGAGGATGTCACCTCAACCATTGTTCCAATGGCAACAACAGGCCAGGAACCAACAGCTGCCATGGGTAACGATACTCCATTGGCTGTTCTCTCCACTCAGCCTCAGGTCTTCTTTAACTATTTCCGTCAACAATTTGCTCAGGTAACCAACCCTGCTATCGACTCTATCCGTGAGAGCCTTGTAATGAGCCTTACTGAATATATCGGTCGCGTCGGAACAGGAATTCTAAATCCAGATGAGACCAACTGTAAGATGGTTCGTCTACCTCATCCAATCTTGAACAACACTCAATTGGATATTCTATGCAACATCAGATACAAAGGATTCAACACGGTGAAATTGCCAATGACATTCACCACAGATTTGAGAACATCACTCGATCAACTCTGCAAAGATGCAGAACATAGCGTTGATCAAGGTTTCAACTATATCATTTTAACAGATAAAGAGGTGGATGGTCCGTTCATTCCTTCTTTATTGGCAGTTTCCGCTGTACATCACTATTTGATCTCTGTTGGTAAACGTGTACAAACCGCTTTGATCGTTGAGAGTGGTGAGATACGTGAGACAATGCATGCGGCTCTTCTATTAGGTTATGGTGCTTCTGCATTGTGTCCTTACATGGTATTTGCTATCTTGGACGACCTTGTAAAGAAGGGTAAGATTCAAGAGGATTATGCTACAGCAGAAGCCAACTACATCAACGCAGTGAAAAAGGGTCTCTTTAAGATTATGGCGAAGATGGGTATATCCACCATTCGTTCTTATAGAGGTGCTAAGATATTCGAAAGCATTGGTTTGAGTGAGAACCTGCTTCGTAACTACTTTGGTACGGAGGTGAGCACAATCGGTGGAATCGGATTGGAGAAGATTGCTGCAGACGCTCGTTCTTTCTATGCGAAGGCAATCAATCAGAATCCTTCCATTTCAGGTTCATTCCTACCTAATCTTGGTCAGTTCCATTGGAGAAAAGATGGTATCCGCCATGCTTGGAATCCTGAAACCATTGCTACCTTGCAATTGGCTTGCCGAAAAGGTGATTATGCAAAATTCAAGGAGTTCTCAAAATTGGTGGATGACAAGGCTGATCCAATATTCATACGTGATTTCTTAGGTATCAAAAAACAACCTATCGACATCGAAGAGGTAGAACCTGTTAGTGAGATTGTAAAACATTTCGTCACAGGTGCCATGTCATTCGGTGCATTGAGTATAGAGGCACACGAAGCGATTTGTTTAGCAATGAATCGTTTAGGTGCAAGAAGCAACACAGGTGAAGGTGGTGAGGATTCTGCTCGTTTCCACACAGAGGTGGATGGTGTTAGTCTTTCTAGTAAGACAAAGCAGATTGCATCTGGCCGTTTCGGTGTAACCACAGAATACCTTGTCAATGCCGAGGAGTTACAAATTAAGGTGGCACAGGGTGCTAAACCAGGAGAGGGTGGTCAGTTGCCTGGATTTAAGGTAAACGAGATCATTGCTCGTACTCGTCACTCCATCCCTGGTATCTCTCTTATCTCACCTCCACCTCATCATGATATCTACAGTATTGAGGACTTGGCACAGTTGATTTTCGACTTGAAGAATGTGAACCCTACTGCAGCTATCAGTGTTAAGTTAGTTTCTGAAAGTGGAGTGGGAACCATTGCAGCAGGTGTGGCTAAGGCGAAGGCTGACCTCATCGTTATCAGTGGTGCTGAGGGTGGTACAGGTGCTTCTCCTGCAAGTTCTATGCGTTTCGCTGGTATCTCTCCTGAAATTGGTCTTTCTGAGACACAACAGACACTTGTTAGAAACGGACTTCGTTCTCAGGTACGTCTTCAGGTGGATGGACAAATCAAGACAGGACGCGACGTAGTGTTGATGGCATTGTTAGGAGCCGATGAGTTTGGTTTTGGAACAACAGCACTTATCGTATTAGGATGTGTAATGATGCGTAAATGTAATATGAACACATGTCCTATGGGTGTTGCAACACAAGATCCTCGTCTGAGAGAACATTTCCTTGGTAAGGCAGATCATTTGGTAAACTACTTCACATTCCTTGCACAGGAAGTTCGTGAATATTTGGCTCAGATGGGATACCGTTCATTGAATGAGATCATCGGTCACACAGAACTTATCGAGACGAAAGAATCAGTACTTGATTTGGCTCGATTGTTATACAAGGAAGAGGGTGTGTTACATCACACAACAGATATGCCTCGTCACTTTGAGGGACTTCTTGATCAACAGATTATCAAAGCAGCACATGCAGCTATTGATTGTCATGAGGAGGTAAACCTTGATTATGCTATTAAGAATACAGACCGTGCAGTGGGTGCCATGGTTTCAGGTGTGATTGCCAAGAAATATGGTGAAGCTGCATTGCCAGACAATACGATCAATGTGAAATTTAAAGGTTCTGCCGGACAGTCATTTGGAGCATTCCTTGTTCACGGAGTCTCATTCAAATTGGAAGGAGAGACAAACGACTATTTTGCAAAAGGATTGTCAGGAGGACGAATCGCAATCTTGCCGCCATCAAGAAGTGAATTCTCTGCTGAAGATAACATCATCGCAGGAAATACTGGACTTTATGGTGCAACCAGTGGAGAGTTGTATGTGAATGGTAGAGTGGGTGAGCGTTTCGGCGTGAGAAACTCAGGAGCCATCGCAGTCATTGAAGGTGCAGGCGACCACTGTTGCGAATATATGACCAACGGACGTGTTGTCGTGTTGGGTGATACAGGACGTAACTTCGCTGCAGGTATGAGTGGTGGTGTTGCTTACGTATGGGATCGCCGCGGATCATTCGATTACTACTGTAACATGGATATGGTGGAGATCAATCTTGTCGAGGAGACTCAATATCGCAGAGAGTTGCATGAGTTGATTCGTCAACACTATCTGTACACTGGTTCTAAGTTGGCTCGTACAATGTTGGACGACTGGTCACATTATGTAGAGCAGTTCATCCAAGTAGTGCCAATCGAATACAAACGAGTGTTGCAGGAGGAGCAAATGAGAAAATTACAACAGAAAATTGCAGACGTACAAAGAGATTATTAAGATATGAAAAATCCGAAAGCATTCATGGAGGTGGCTCGGCAGGAAGCTGGCTACCGCCCGATACACGACCGAATTCACGATTTCGGTGAGGTGGAGCAGACATTGAATACGAAAGACCGCCGTCAGCAGGCTTCTCGCTGTATGGATTGTGGCGTGCCTTTCTGTCACTGGGCTTGCCCATTGGGTAACAAGGCTCCAGAATGGAATGAGGCATTGTATAATGGTGATTGGGAATTAGCTTACCATTTGTTAAATTCCACCAACCCGTTCCCTGAGTTCACAGGACGTATCTGTCCGGCATTGTGTGAGAAGGCTTGCGTCATTAATCTATTTAATCATGAGCCTACCACCAACCGTGAAAACGAATGTGCAATCACGGAAGGTGCCTTCCGCGAGGGGTATATCACTATCCATCACCCTATTCGTAATGGCAAAAAAGTAGCTGTTATTGGTGCTGGCCCTGCTGGATTGGCTGCTGCAAACGAACTTAACCTAATGGGATATGAGGTGACTGTATATGAAAAGAATGAGGCAGCCGGCGGATTGCTACGTTATGGAATTCCTAATTTCAAACTGAATAAAACCATCATCGATAGAAGAATCAATGTGTTGGAACAAGAAGGTATCACCTTCAAATATGGAACTGCCATCGACTCTATCGACTCAATAAAAGCGGATGCGATTGTCATTGCTACGGGTACGCCTACTGCAAGAGACTTGAAAGCTCCAGGAAGAGAACTCAAAGGTGTTCATTTTGCACTCGAATTGCTTGCTCAACAGAATCGTGTGTTGGCAGGTATGGAATTCTCACCAGAAGAACGTATCACAGCCAAGGGCAAGGATGTCTTAGTAATCGGTGGTGGTGATACGGGTAGCGACTGTATCGGTACGGCTCATCGTCAAGGTGCACTTAGTGTTACGCAGATCGAGATTATGCCTCGTCCAGTAGATGGACCAGAAGATCCTAAGAATCCATGGCCTAATTTCCCTAGAACATTCAAGACTACCTCAAGTCATGAGGAGGGATGTACAAGACGTTGGAACATCAACACGTTGGAATTCCTCGGTAAGGATGGTAAACTAACAGGTGTACGTGTACAGGAAATCGACTGGAAACCAAATCCAGAAGGTGGTCGTCCAATCATGGTGGAGAAAGGTGAACCAGAAATTATCAAAGCTGAATTGGTGTTGTTGGCTATGGGATTCTTGAAACCTGAGCATCCTGCTTATCCTGAGAATGTCTTCGTATGTGGTGATTCTCAGAATGGTGCAACCCTTGTCGTACGCGCTATGGCAAGCGGTAAACAGGCAGCACGTCAAGTAAACGAATATTTAAATAAAAAGAAATGAGTAAGTATATTTTCGTGACGGGTGGCGTAGTTTCATCATTAGGTAAAGGCATCATATCTGCCTCTATCGGGAAACTATTGCAGGCACGTGGCTATAGAATTACTATTCAGAAGTTTGATCCCTATATCAATATCGATCCGGGTACTCTGAATCCATACGAGCACGGCGAGTGCTACGTAACGGCTGATGGTATGGAGACCGATCTTGATTTAGGACATTATGAACGATTCACGGGTATTCAAAGCACACGACACAACTCGCAAACAACGGGTCGTATCTATCAAGCGGTGATTGAGAATGAACGTAGGGGTGACTACCTCGGTCACACCATCCAAGTAGTGCCTCATATCACTGACGAGATAAAACGTAGAATACAACAGTTGTCAATCGTACCTGAAGGTGAACCTGCCAACTCTGCATACGACTTCATCATCACAGAGATAGGTGGAACAATCGGTGACATTGAGAGTGCACCATTCCTTGAAGCCATTCGTCAGCTGAAATGGGAGTTAGGGAAAGATGCCGTTTGCGTTCACTTAACGTATGTGCCTTACCTAAAGGCTGCTGGTGAGTTGAAGACAAAACCTACTCAGCATAGTGTCAAAGACCTACAATCAGCCGGTATTCAACCTGATATCCTTATTCTACGTACCGAGCAACATCTAGATGATCACATAAGAAGAAAAGTGGCAGGATTCTGTAATGTGGATCTTGAATGTGTCATTCAAAGTGAAGACTTGCCTGATATTTACGAGGTACCAGTAAATATGCAGAAACAAGGACTTGATGCTGCCATTCTTCGCAAAATGGAGATTCCAGTAGGCGAAACGCCTAAGTTGGGACCATGGAATCATTTCTTGGAGTTGCGTCGTACTGCATCGGAGGTGGTTCGTATTGGATTGGTTGGCAAATATGATTTGCAGGATGCCTATAAAAGCATCAGCGAGAGTCTATCACATGCAGCCACTTATCATCACAGAAAGGTGGTGATCACCTTCATCAACTCTGAACATCTTGATATGAAGTTGGTCGAGAAACAAGATGGCTTGGTGATCTGTCCTGGATTTGGTAAGCGTGGAACAGAGGGTAAGATTCAAGCTGCGCAATATGCCAGAGAACACGATATACCATGTTTTGGTATCTGTCTCGGTATGCAGATGATGGTTATCGAGTTTGCTAGAAACGTTCTAGGATTGAAAGATGCCGATAGCACGGAGATGAATGAAAATACGAAAAACAATGTGATTGACCTGATGGAAGATCAGAAGAATGTCTCTCAGATTGGAGGTACGATGCGTCTTGGTGCTTATAATTGCGAATTGATGGAAGGCTCGCGTGCAGCAGTCATCTATGATGAGCAACTCATTCGTGAACGTCATCGTCATCGTTATGAGTTTAATAATGCATATTTAGATCAATTCGAATCAAAGGGGATGAAAGCAAGTGGTAAGAATCCAGATGCCGACTTGGTGGAGATCGTAGAGATCCCAACCCTTCGTTGGTACATCGGTACACAATTTCATCCTGAATATCAGAGTACGGTTTTACAACCGCACCCATTATTTATGGATTTTATCAAAGCAGCAATAAAAAAGTGAGATGAAAGAAGCAAAACTAATATTAGAAGACGGAACGATATTCGAGGGATGGTCGTTCGGTTATGAGCAGGGAGATGATCATCACTCGGAGTCTGCGGACACCTCGGGTGAAGTAGTGTTCTGTACAGCTATGACAGGTTATCCGGAAAGCCTGACAGACCCTAGTTATGCAGGACAGTTGTTGGTGATGACTTATCCATTGGTTGGTAACTATGGTGTACCACCGCAAGAGAAATGGGAAAGCGACCGTATTTATGCTCGGTCGCTTATTGTGTCTGATTATAGTGCGGCCTACTCGCACTGGGACGCACAGGAGAGCCTTTCAGATTGGCTCATCCGTGAGCGAGTGCCGGCGATTACTGGTGTTGACACCCGACGGCTAACAAAAGTATTACGAGAACGAGGGGTGATGATGGGCAGAATCGTAATAGGTGATGCCTCTGCAAACGCCACTAAAAATATTGAACCTGCGACAGAATATGGCTCCATCAATTGGGTGGAACGCGTATCCTGTCGCAGTGTTGTTCGATACAATGAGGGTGGTAAGATAAAAGTTGTCCTTGTTGATTGCGGTGTAAAGGCAAACATTATCCGTTGTCTTGTGAACCGTGGTTGTGAAGTGATTCGTGTGCCTTGGAACTATGATTATACCGAGATGGACTTTGATGCCCTATTCCTCGGAAATGGTCCGGGCGACCCTAACTTGTGCGGTGAAGCGATAGCCATTCTGAAGAAACAGATGGAACGCTCCGACAAACCTATCTTTGGTATCTGCTTGGGTAATCAACTCTTGGCAAAGGCTGCAGGTGCAAATGTCTACAAACTAAAATATGGACATCGTTCTCACAACCAGCCAGTGCGCCTCGTAGGTGAAAATCAATGTTTCATTACCGCACAAAATCATGGATATGCAGTAGATGCAAAGACTCTTCCAAACGATTGGAAAGAGTTGTTCGTAAATATGAATGATGGTTCTAATGAAGGAATCCAACATAGCTCTAAGCCTTGGTTCTCGGCTCAGTTCCACCCAGAGGCTTGTTCGGGTCCTGTCGATACGGAGTTCCTTTTCGATCGCTTCGTAGCATCTATTAAAAAATAACCACCTTGATACAAAATTTAGCAAAGAAAATTAAATATGAGAGACGAATCAATACATAAAGTGCTCCTGTTGGGATCTGGAGCTTTGAAGATTGGAGAGGCTGGTGAGTTTGATTATTCAGGATCGCAAGCATTGAAGGCATTGCGTGAAGAGGGTATCAAGACCGTGCTCATCAATCCAAACATTGCTACGGTACAGACCTCTGAAGGCGTTGCCGATGAGATCTATTACTTGCCCGTACAACCTTACTTTGTAGAACGTGTCATTGAAAAAGAACATCCGGATGGTATCTTACTAGCTTTCGGTGGTCAAACTGCATTGAACTGTGGTGTGGAACTATATCGCAGTGGCGTTCTTGAACGTTATGGCGTACGTGTATTGGGTACACCCGTACAATCTATCATTGATACGGAAGACCGCGAGTTGTTCGTAGAGAGATTGAATGAGATTGATGTGAAGACAATTCGCTCAGAAGCCTGTTCCACTGTCGAAGAGGCTCGTCAGGCTGCTCAAAAGGTCGGCTATCCTGTTATCCTTCGTGCCGCTTATGCACTAGGTGGTTTGGGTAGCGGTTTCTGCGACAATGAACAACAACTAAACGAACTAGCAGAGAAAGCCTTCGCCTTCTCTCCTCAAGTATTGGTGGAGAAATCATTAAAGGGATGGAAAGAGATTGAATATGAGGTGGTACGTGATAAATATGACAACTGTATCACTGTTTGTAATATGGAAAACTTCGATCCTCTTGGTATCCACACAGGTGAAAGTATCGTAGTGGCTCCTAGTCAGACACTTACGAATGCTGAGTTCCATAAATTGCGTGCATTAGCCATCAAGATCATTCGTCATATAGGTATCGTGGGTGAGTGTAATGTGCAATATGCCTTAGACCCTCAGTCTGAAGATTATCGCGTTATCGAAGTAAATGCCCGTCTTTCCCGTTCTTCCGCCCTTGCTAGTAAGGCTACGGGTTATCCTCTTGCTTTTGTTGCTGCTAAGCTGGGATTGGGTTACGGACTCTTCGAATTGAAAAATGCGGTAACGAAGGAGACATCTGCTTTCTTCGAACCTGCACTTGATTATGTAGTGTGCAAGATTCCTCGTTGGGATCTATCTAAATTCCATGGTGTTGACCGTGAATTAGGTTCCAGCATGAAGAGCGTGGGTGAAGTGATGGCCATCGGACGAACCTTTGAAGAGGCTTTGCAAAAGGGTCTTCGTATGATTGGTCAGGGTATGCATGGTTTCGTAGAGAATAAAGAGCTAACCATTCCAAATGTTGATGCTGCTCTACATGAGCCTACAGATAAACGTATCTTTGTGGTTTCCAAGGCTATGCACATGCCAGAATATACGATTGATCGTATCTACGAATTGACAAAGATTGATCGTTGGTTCCTCGAGAAACTAAAACATATCATTGATATCGATGACAGATTGAAGAGTGTGACATCCATCACCTCTTCTGATGGAACCACTGCTTCATTGATCGATTCTGCCCTTCGTGCTATTCCAGCTGACCTGATTCGCGAGGCTAAGATGTACGGATTCTCCGATTTCCAAATAGCTCGTGCAATCGGTCTTGAGAATGAGGTGAACCGTTTGGAGGATGGACACTCACATGGAGAGAAGATGCATCGCGCTATGCTTGTGGTGCGTGAACTTCGTAAACGTCTTGGTATACTCCCAGTTGTAAAGCAGATCGATACAATGGCTGCTGAATATCCAACGCAAACAAATTATCTATATCTGACATACAGTTCACTGGATGGTGCACAAAACAATGTCGGACATGACGTTACCTATGAGAACGATTCACGTTCTGTTATCGTTCTTGGTTCTGGTGCTTATCGTATCGGTAGTAGCGTTGAGTTCGATTGGTGTGGTGTACAAGCCTTGAACACCATTCGTCGTGAGGGTTATCGTTCTATCATGATCAATTATAACCCAGAGACCGTTTCAACAGACTATGATTTGTGTGACAGACTCTACTTCGATGAGTTAACCTTTGAGAGAGTGATGGATATCATCGATCTTGAAATCCCTTATGGTGTCATTGTCTCAACAGGTGGTCAGATACCTAATAACTTGGCAGTATATCTTGATGAGGAGCATGTTCCTATTTTAGGTACGCAAGCATGTGATATTGATTGTGCCGAAGATCGTGCTAAGTTCTCTGCCATGCTGAATGAGATTGGAGTCAACCAACCAGAATGGAGTGCATTGACAAGCATGGAGGATATCGATAGTTTCGTAGAGCGTGTGGGCTTCCCTGTTCTTGTTCGTCCAAGTTATGTGTTGAGTGGTGCTGCAATGAATGTCTGCTCAAACAAAGAGGAACTAGAAAGATTCTTAAAGCTTGCCGCTAATGTCAGCAAAAACCACCCTGTGGTGGTCTCTAAGTTCATCGAACATGCAAAAGAGATTGAGATGGATGCAGTGGCACGCAATGGTGAGATCCTTGCATACGCTATCTCAGAACATATTGAATACGCTGGTGTCCATTCAGGAGATGCTACGATTCAGTTCCCTCCACAGAAATTGTATGTGGAGACCGTACGTCGTATCAAACGTATCTCTAAGCAAATTGCCAAGGCATTGCATATCAATGGTCCGTTCAACATTCAATACATGGCACGACAGAATGATATCCTCGTTATCGAGTGCAACCTACGTGCTTCACGTTCCTTCCCATTTGTTTCGAAGGTACTTAAATTGAACCTCATAGATCTTGCCACTCATGTAATGTTAAAATTACCAGTAGAGAGACCATCCAAGAATCTGTTTGATCTTGATTATGTAGGTATCAAGGCATCACAGTTCTCATTCAACCGTTTACAGAATGCTGACCCTGTTTTAGGTGTCGATATGGCAAGTACCGGAGAGGTAGGTTGTATAGGAGACACGACCGATATAGCACTGCTTACAGCTATGCTTTCTGTAGGACATCGTATTCCGAAGAAGGGCGGTTCCATTCTACTCTCTACGGGTGGAGCTAAACAAAAGGCAGCTATGCTTGACGCAGCACGTCAGCTTGCATCAAATGGCTATCACTTGTATGCTACTCATGGAACGAGCGACTATCTAACTGCTAATGGCATTGAGAACACCACTGTTCTATGGCCAAGCGAGGAGAACTCATCCAAAGAGTATGTGACAGAAGCTCCATCAGCCCTTGAACTCCTTCATGCTCATAAGATAGACATGGTGGTGAATATTCCGAAGGATTTGACCAGTCATGAGTTGACAAACGGATATAAAATCCGTCGTGCATCCATCGATTTGAACATACCACTTATTACCAATGCTCGATTGGCTTCAGCATTCATCAATGCCTTTATTGAGGTGCCGTTGGATACAATTCCAATCAAGAGCTGGCGTGAATATCAATAATTAGTTAATAATCAATAAATCAGAATATTATGTGTGGAATAGTAGGAATATTTCGTTTGAATAAGCAAAGTGCGGAACTACGAGATAAAGCACTGCGCATGAGTCAGAAAATACGTCACCGTGGACCCGATTGGAGTGGTATATGGTGCGGAGGGTCAGCCATTTTGGCTCATGAACGACTAAGCATCGTTGATCCTGAATCAGGTAAGCAACCTCTCTTCTCACCTGATGGTCGACAAGTATTGGCTGTGAATGGTGAGATCTATAATCATCAAGATATTCGTCGTGAGTTTGGATCATCGTATGAGTTTCAAACGGGTAGTGACTGTGAAGTAATCCTTGCCATATACAAAGAGTGGAGAGCCTCTGTGAAGGATATCGCTACTGCAGACCCATCTGCCATGTTGGAGCGTCTTAGCGGAATCTTTGCTTTTGCCCTTTATGATGAGGAGAGAGACGAGTTTTTGATTGCACGCGACCCAATAGGTGTCATTCCATTGTATATTGGATATGATAACGATGGAAAGGTCTATGTGGCTTCTGAAATGAAGGCACTTGAGGGTCAATGTGATCGATATGAACCATTCCTGCCAGGACATTATTATTGGAGTCAGAGTGCAGGCATGAAGCGTTGGTACAAGCGTGATTGGTTCTCATACGATGCAGTAAAATCAGCCTCTTCAAGCAGTGAGGAGATTCGTCAGGCTCTTCGTGCAGCTGTGAAACGTCAGTTGATGTCTGACGTACCATACGGAGTCCTACTTTCAGGTGGATTGGATTCCAGTATCATATCTGCCATTGCTGAACGTTACAGTGAAAACCGTATTGAGAACGATGGTAAGACCCGTGCTTATTGGCCACGTCTTCACTCATTTGCTGTTGGTTTGAAGGGAGCGCCTGATTTAGCTAAGGCACGTCTTGTAGCAGAACATATTGGAACTGTTCATCATGAGATTAACTATACGATTCAAGAAGGATTGGATGCCATTCGTGATGTTATCTATTTCATTGAGACATACGATGTGACTACCGTACGTGCTTCTACACCAATGTATCTGTTGGCTCGTGTCATCAAGTCAATGGGTATCAAGATGGTACTCTCAGGAGAGGGAGCAGATGAGATCTTTGGAGGATACCTCTATTTCCACAAAGCACCATCGGCACGTGATTTCCATGAGGAGACTGTTCGTAAACTTTCTAAACTCTATATGTATGACTGTTTACGTGCGAATAAGAGTCTTTCTGCATGGGGTGTTGAGGGTCGTGTTCCATTCTTGGATAAGGAGTTCCTTGATGTGGCAATGACCACCAATCCAGAGGCAAAGATGTGTCCTGGACAAACCATTGAGAAACTTATTCTTAGAGAGGCCTTCTCTGATATGTTACCAGAAGAGATTGCATGGAGACAAAAAGAACAGTTCAGTGATGGAGTGGGTTACTCATGGATTGATACACTTAAACGTATCACATCTGAAGCTGTTACGGATGAGCAGATGGCTCACGCAGCAGAGCGTTTCCCTATTAATCCACCATTGAACAAAGAGGAATATTACTATCGTAGTATCTTTGAAGAACACTTCCCAAGTGAATCTGCTGCACGTAGTGTACCACAAGAGGCAAGTGTTGCATGCTCTACTGCTATTGCTCGTGAGTGGGACGAAGCATTCAAGAAATTGAATGATCCAAGCGGTCGCGCTGTTAGTGGTGTTCACGAACAAGCTTATTAAGAATTTTGTAAGGACGCGGCGTGCCGCGTCCGTTTAAATAAAATAGTCTATGTGTGGAATAGTAGGATATATCGGAAAGCAACAAGCCTATCCCATTCTGATTAAAGGCTTGAAGCGTTTGGAATATCGTGGATATGACAGTGCAGGTGTGGCGCTAATCAACAATGATTCTTCATTGAATGTATACAAAACCAAAGGGAAAGTGAAAAACCTTGAGGAACTATGTTCAGAGAAGGATACTATGGGTTGTGTGGGTATTGCACACACGCGATGGGCCACACATGGTGAACCATCGGCAGCAAATGCTCACCCTCATTATTCTCAATCGAAGAATCTAGCCATCATTCACAATGGAATCATTGAGAACTATAGTGATCTAAAAACGAGACTACAAGAGAAGGGAATCGAATTCCGCTCTGATACCGACACCGAGGTCATCGTTCAATTTATTGAGTACGTACAGACCCGTAAGAACATTGATTTGTTAACGGCTGTCAGTATCGTCTTGCATGAGTTGATTGGTGCTTATGCTATAGCCATTCTTGATCGTCGTCATCCAGATACGATTATTGCTGCCCGTAAGCAGAGTCCGCTCGTCATAGGCATTGGCGATGATGAGTTCTTCTTAGGCTCGGATGCTAGTCCGATTGTCGAATATACCAATCGGGTGGTTTATCTCGAAGATGGTAATATTGCTGTCATCAAGCGGGGTGAGGACCTGAAAATCGTAGATATCCACAACATAGAGATGTCGCCAGAGGTGAAAACCGTCGATTTCAACCTTGGACAGATTGAAAAAGGCGGATACGCTCACTTCATGTTGAAGGAGATCTTTGAACAACCTGATTGTCTTTCCAATTGTATGCGTGGACGTATCAATACGGAATGTGATCGAGTGACACTCAATGCGGTCATTGATTTTAAAGACCGCCTTGTCAATGCTAAACGATTCATCATTGTTGGATGTGGTACGTCATGGCATGCCGGCCTTATCGGTAAACAGATCATTGAATCACTTTGCCGCATACCTGTGGAGGTGGAATATGCCTCAGAATTTCGTTACAGAAACCCAGTGGTGGGTGAGGGCGATGTGGTGATTGCCTTGTCGCAAAGTGGTGAGACCGCCGACACATTGGCTGCCGTAGAACTGGCAAAAAGCAAAGGTGCCTTCATTTATGGTATCTGTAACGCTATTGGTGCAAGTATCCCTCGTGTCACTCATACAGGTTCTTATATTCATGTGGGTCCAGAGATTGGTGTAGCATCTACAAAAGCCTTTACTGGACAGGTCACAGTGCTGACAATGTTGGCACTTGCGGTGGCAAAAGAACGTAAAACCATTCAGGATGAAGAATATAACTCGATTGTAAAGGAACTAAACGCAATCCCTGATAAGATGAGGGAGGTGTTGAAACTAAACGATACAATCGCTAATCTTAGTCGTCTCTTCACCTATGCTCATAACTTCCTTTATTTAGGAAGAGGCTTCGGTTACCCTGTCGCTTTGGAAGGAGCTCTGAAATTGAAGGAGATCAGTTATATTCATGCAGAGGGTTATCCTGCTGCCGAGATGAAACACGGGCCTATTGCTTTGATTGATAGTGATATGCCAGTTGTAGTCATTGCACCACGCAATGCTATGTATGAAAAGGTGTTAAGTAACATTCAGGAGGTGAAGGCTCGACATGGAAGAGTGATCGCTCTTGTGTCGAAAGGTGATGAGAGTATCCGTAAGTGCGCGGATGTAGTCATCGAACTTCCTGATACGTTGGAATGTTTGGAGCCATTGATCTACACGATTCCTCTTCAAATGCTTGCCTATCATGTAGCAGTGCTAAAAGGAAAGGATGTGGATCAACCTCGCAACCTTGCCAAATCAGTAACAGTAGAATAAAGGTTAATACCCGATAAATAAAATGGAACAGTTAAAACATGAGTGCGGTGTTGCGATGATTCGTCTTCTAAAACCGCTTGAATATTACGAAAAAAAATATGGTACACGTTGCTATGGTCTGAATAAACTCTATCTGATGATGGAGAAACAGCATAACCGTGGTCAGGAGGGCGCTGGTATCGCTTCCGTTCACCTTAATGTTGAACCTGGATGCGAATACATGTTCCGCGAGAAGGCTGAAGGTAAGGATGCCATCTCTGAAATCTTCTCTCGGGTGGATGCCTCTTTTTCGGGTGAGCTACTGATGGGTCATCTACGCTACTCGACAACAGGTAAGAGCGGACTGACTTTCGTTCACCCCTTCCTACGCCGTAACAACTGGCGTGCGAAGAACCTTTGCTTGTGTGGTAACTTCAATATGACCAACATTGAAGAGATCTTCACTCAACTGACAGAACAAGGTCAATACCCTCGTATCTATAGTGATTCCTATATCATGCTGGAACTGATGGGGCATCGTCTCGACAGGGAAGTGGAACGTAATTATAAAGCAGCCAAAGAGAAAAACCTTGAAGGAACGGCTATTACTGATTATATCGATTCCAATGTAGATGTCTCAAATGTCTTGAAAACATCCATGCCACAGTTTGATGGTGGTTATGTTGTATGTGGTTTAACTGGTTCTGGTGAATTCTTCACTATGCGTGACCCTTGGGGAATCCGTCCTGCTTTCTATTATCAGGATGACGAGATTGTGGCACTTGCATCAGAGCGTCCTGTCCTTCAGACTACATTCGACCTTCAGATTAATGATATTCATGAATTGCCTGCTGGTTCTGCTCTCATTATCAAGCGGAATGGAGATATTAACTTACAGTCTATCATCCCTCAGAAAGAGAGTCATGCTTGTTCTTTTGAACGTATCTATTTCTCTCGTGGCAATGATTGCGACATCTATCATGAACGTCAGCAGTTAGGCAAACAACTTGTCCCAGCGGTTTCGCAAGCAATCGATGGAGATGTTAAAAATACCGTATTCTCATTTATTCCTCATACAGCAGAAGTAGCCTATTATGGTCTTCTCCAAGGTTTTATGCAGAAAGGACATGATGTTCGATTTGAAAAGATTGCATGGAAGGATATTAAACTTCGCACCTTTATCACAGAGGATAACCAGCGAAATGACCTTGCTGCTCATGTCTATGACGTGACATACGGTGTGGTTCGTCAGCAGGAGGATAATCTTGTTGTCATAGATGACAGTATCGTTCGTGGTACCACATTGAAAGAGAGTATCATTAAGATCTTGGACCGCTTACGTCCTAAAAAGATTGTGCTCGTCAGCAGTGCTCCGCAAATTCGCTACCCTGATTTCTATGGTATCGATATGGCTCGTCTTGAAGAGTTCATTGCCTTTCGTGCATGTATTGCCTTGCTGGAAGATCGTCACATGGATGATCTGATTGAGAAGGTGTATCAACGTTGTAAGGAGGAACTCAAGAAACCAGCCGCTGAGCAGGTTTTAGCAGTTAAGGAACTCTACAGACCATTTGGTACACAAGAGATTAATGAGAAGATTGTCGAGATGTTACGTCCAGACAATGTAACTACTCCAATTGAGATTGTTTTTCAAAGTATCGAGGGATTACATGCTGCATGTCCCAATCATCATGGTGATTGGTATTTCACAGGTGATTATCCAACACCAGGTGGTGTTCGTCTTTGCAACCAGTCTTTTGTTCGCTATATAGATCGATTGTCTAAGGAATAGGAGATCATTTCCATGCATCTCCTAAAATCATTCCGCCACCGAAACCCATTGATTTCACTTTGTCGATGGTGTTGAACGTGACTCCGCCTAATGCGAGCACGCGGTGGTCGATGATGCCTTCTGCCTTTGCACGTGCTATCTGTTCGGGGGAGAAAGCTGCATGATAACCTTGTTTGGAGATACTATCAAAGATAGGGGAGAGGGATACATAGTTGCATCTCTCTTTCCATATTTTCACCTCTTCAAGAGTATGACAACTCTTGCTTACACTTCCTTCCCACTGCATAGGTGGAAGTGGATTTCTACCATTGAGATGAACACCATAAAGGTGATAGGTTTGCGCTAAAGTGTGATGATCATGCAAAACCAATTTGTTGTAGTATTCTGAAGGGATGGAACGAATCAGTTGTTCTACCTCCTCAATTTTCGCTTCTGGTTTCCGAATATGAATCAAGTCAACATCTCCCCGCTGAAGAAGCTGAACAATTCGTTCTGCCTCCTCAGGGAAGAATGTAGGTAATGTGATGACGATTGTCATGACAGACTCATGTTAATATGATCGAATGATCCGTCCCAATCTTTCCATACAGGTTCTATGCCTCTGTCACGAAGCGATTGAGCAATCTCCTCCACCGTACGGTCGTCGTTGACGGAGAATTGTTCCAAGGCTTGTGGATAAGTGTAATATCCACCTGGATTGACGCGGCTGGCAGCAGACATGGTGGTAACACCCAACGTACACATATTGTTGCGGATGAATTCAGGCTCGCGTGTCGAATAGGAGATATCCACATCGTGGTCGAAGATACGCATAGCAAAGGTCACCTGAGCCAACTGTCTGTCATTTACAAGACAATTTGGTTGAAATCCTTCGTTTTGTGCAGGACGCATACGTGGGAAGTTGACTGAATATTTTGTTCTCCAATATTTCTTCTGAAGATAACGTAGATGGTAGGCCATCATAGTCACATCCGTCTTCCACTCCTTCTCCAATCCGAGTAATACACCCATACCGATGCTATGGACACCTGCCATACCCATACGGTCGAATGCGTTCACGCGCCATTCATACTTCGATTTCATACCACGAGGGTGATATATGTTGTAGTTGGCAGCGTTGTAGGTTTCCTGAAAGCAAATAACACCATTTAACCCATGGTGTGTGAGTAGTGCATAGTCTTCCGTTGAGAGAGGCATCACCTCTATCTTCAGGTTGGAGAAGTAGGGTTTAGCTCTGTCAAGTGCAGCGGCAATGTAGTCGGTGCCAGCCTTAGCAGGGTTTTCGCCTGTCACAATCAATAGGTTCTCGAAAGGACCTAGTTTCTTGATAGCCTTGTATTCATCCTCACATTGATCGATAGAGAGGATGGTGCGCTCCATAGGGTTTTCACGATGGAAGGCGCAATAAATACATGAATTGCAACAGGAGTTGGTGATGTATAGAGGAATGAACATTGACATGGTTTTCCCAAAACGTTCTTGTGTATATTTTTGAGATAGTCTGGCCATTTGCTCTAAGTAAGGCTCGGCCGCTGGTGAGATAAGAGCCATGAAATCCTCCACATCACAATGACTCTTGGCAAGTGCTCTGCGCACGTCAAGATCTGTTTTTGAGGCGATTTTTTTTGTTGTATCGTCCCACGATATTTGTTTTAATTCATCGCTGAACATCTTTTTTTATTTTGCTAGTTTTTATTTTTTTTTGTACATGGTTTGAATGCATATTCTTTGAGTTCTGTTATGGTCGGATGGACACCGCACATTGCACAACTATTATTTTGCTTAAAGTTGAATCGACAGAAATTCATGGTTATTGCATCAAACGTCAGTAACGTATTCGTTAATAAATCTCCACCTATGAAATATTTTATACACTCAGTTGATAGAAGCGTACCACAGATACCTGCAATGGAACCAAGGACACCTGTCACCGCACATGTTTCTACGTTTCCCAGTGCTGGAGGTTCGGGAAATAGACATCGATAACATGCAGAGCCTGGAATATGTGTCATCAACTGTCCTGTATAACGGGAAATTCCTCCCATAGAGAATGGTTTCTTGAGCATCACACACGCATCATTGATAAGGTATTTCGGTGAGAAATTATCCGTTCCATCAAGTACGTAGTCATACTCTTGAATGATCTCTAAAGCATTCTGCTCGGTGAGGAATGTTTCATAAGGAATCACCTTCACGTCTGGATTGATATCCTGCATGCGACAGGTGGCTGATGCTACTTTAGGTTGATTTACATCCTTAGTGGCATGGATAATCTGTCTTTGTAGATTGGAGAGGCTGACCACATCCCCGTCAACAATACCGATAGTGCCTACCCCTGCAGCGGCAAGGTACATAGCCATTGGAGACCCAAGTCCACCAGCACCTACTATTAGCACTTTTGCATTGAGTAACTTTAATTGTCCGTCCAATCCAAATCCATCCAAAATGATGTGTCGGTTGTAACGTTTCTTTTGCGTGTTATTTAAGCTTTCGTAAGTCATGTGTTAATTTTGCTGCGCAGAAATTAGGCCCACACATAGTACAATACTCACCATCCGTATGTCCGGCTTCTTCAAAATATTGAAGCGCACGTTCTGGATCAAGAGAGAGATGAAATTGATCTCTCCAACGGAACTCAAAACGAGCTTTAGACAATGCATTATCTCGAATGGTAGCACCTGGATGTCCTTTAGCGATATCGGCTGCATGGGCAGCTATCTTAAAGGTGACAACACCATTGCGTACGTCTTCTTTGTTCGGAAGAGCTAAGTGTTCCTTTGGCGTGACATAGCAAAGCATTGCTGTTCCCAACCAAGCTATTTGTGCACCACCGATTGCTGATGTGATATGGTCGTAACCTGGTGCAATATCTGTCACCACAGGTCCAAGCGTATAGAAAGGTGCTTCATGACAATGATCCAGCTGGCGTTCCATGTTTTCTTGAATCTTTTGCATTGGGACATGTCCTGGTCCTTCGATGAATGCCTGCACACCTTTTTCCCATGCACGGGTAACAAGTTCTCCCATGGTGTCTAGTTCTGCGAATTGCGCTTCATCATTAGCATCCGCTGTACAGCCTGGACGAAGGCCATCACCAAGGGATAGGGCAGTGTCATATTGTGCTACGATGTCGCATATATCATCGAAGTGCTCATATAAAAATGATTCTTTGTCGTGGATGAGACACCATTTAGACATGATACTACCACCACGACTGACAATGCCACAGAGACGTTTATCGGCCAAATGTACATTGTGACGACGAATACCTGCATGGATAGTGAAATAATCCACTCCTTGTTCACACTGTTCGATAAGAGTATCTTTGAAAATTTCCCATGTGAGATTCTCTACTTTTCCATCAACCTTTTCTAATGCTTGGTAAATAGGCACTGTACCAACGGGTACTGGACAGTTACGAATAATCCATTCACGAGTTTCATGAATATTCGCACCCGTAGAGAGATCCATCAGAGTATCACCTCCCCATTTACAAGACCAAACAGCCTTTTCCACCTCTTCATCGATAGAAGATGTTGTAGCAGAATTTCCGATGTTGGTGTTGATTTTTACGGAAAAGTTTCTTCCGATAATCATCGGCTCTGCCTCTGGGTGATTGATGTTGCATGGAAGAACAGCACGACCTCTGGCAATTTCGTCTCTAACGAACTCAGGGGTGATATGACTTTTTATACCCAACTCTTCACAGTTCATGTTCTCGCGAATGGACACGTACTCCATTTCGGGTGTGATAACTCCCGCTTTAGCATAATCCATTTGCGTGATATGCTTTCCTTTGATAGCACGACGAGGCAGCTGAATATGTTCAAAACGAAGAGAATCTAATTCGGGATTAGCAAGACGTTGTTTCCCATATTCGCTTGTCACTTCGTTTAACTGTTCTGTGTCATTTCTGTCGATAATCCACTTTTCACGGAGACGAGGCAGCCCTTTCTTAAGGTCGATCGTTATGTTGGGATCAGAAAAAGGTCCGCTTGTGTCATAGATATAAACAGGTTTGTTCTCTTCGTATGAAGGAATTCCTTTTTCATCTTTTGTAACGGTTGGAGTAAGGTTCACCTTAATCATCCCCACGTTTATATCCGGGAATAGTTTTCCCTTCATATATGCTTTTTCTCTTTTGGCGTATGCTTTGTTATCTTGAGGCATAATGTTGAGATTAGGAGTTTAAAAATGCGGTAAGAGGACTTGAAGCTTCTGCGGAGTCGCTGACACTTCCCAAGCCTGCTTCGTAGGCCATTCGACCAGCAATGACAGCTTGACGGAAGGCGTCGGCCATCTTGATAGGATCACCTGCCACTGCGATAGCAGTGTTGACAAGGCAGCAATCTGCGCCCATCTCCATAGCTTCAGCAGCATGACTAGGAGCACCGATACCAGCATCCACCACAACAGGAACAGAAGCTTGCTCGATGATGATTTGCAGAAAATCCTTCATTCTCAATCCTTTATTTGTACCAATTGGAGCTGCAAGCGGCATGACAGTGGCAGCGCCAGCCTCTTCGAGGTGTTTGCATAGGGTAGGGTCGGCTTGACAATAAGGAAGCACGACGAAACCAAGCTTCACCAGTTTTTCTGTAGCTTTGAGGGTCTCTACTGAGTCAGGTAGTAGATAGCGAGGGTCGGGGTGAATTTCCAGTTTCAACCAGTTTGTACCAAAAGCCTCGCGAGCCATTTGGGCAGCATAGACAGCCTCTTCTGCATCACGCACACCAGAGGTGTTAGGAAGCAGTTGAATGGATGGGTTTTGAATGATATGAGTGAGGAGGTCATCCTGCTTATCATCCAACTCAATGCGCTTCATGGCTACGGTCACCATCTCCGTTTCACTTGCTGCGATAGCTTTCGCCATGACTTCATTGTTCATGAATTTACCCGTACCTAAGAATAGGCGCGATTTAAACTCACGTCCTGCAATTATTAGTTTTTCCATTTGTTTATTATTTGTATTATTTGTTTCGTTTTTTCAATCGGATTCTCAGCATTGAGGACTGCACCGCTCAGGGCGATACCCGTCACACCAGTCTGCAAGATAGAAGGGATATCATCTATGGTGATACCACCGATAGCAAAGATGGGAAGGTTAATCCCCGCTTGTTTCATCTTTTGAACGATCTCTCTGTAACCCTCAAGTCCGAGGATGGGAGAGAGTCCTTTTTTTGTGGTGGTAAAGCGAAAAGGGCCACATCCGATGTAGGTGGCACCTGCCTTATAGTGCGCTTTCACATCGTCGAAAGTGTTAGCTGTACCTCCAATGATGTAGTCTGACCCGAGAATAGCTCTTGCTTCGCTGATCGACATATCCTTTTTGCCCAAATGAACTCCGTCGGCATGAAGCTCTGCCACTAGATCAACGTGGTCGTCGATGATGAATTTAGCCCCTGCAGCCTTGCACATCTGCTGTGCTTTGAGAGCCACGGGACGCATCTCATCTGTAGACGCCTCTTTTATCCTAAGCTGAATCCATTGGCAACCACCCTCCAATGCCATTTGTATGCCATCGAGGTATGAATATTTATCGTTGTAATGGGAAATATAGTACATCCTTTTATCCTCCGCATGCAGCTTTTACGACAACAATATTGTCATTCTCTTTTAGAGAAGTGGATGGCCACTCGGCACGTGTAATCATTTGATTGTTGATAGCTACCGCCACTCCTTTGGCTGGCAGATTCAGCTCTGTAGCCAATTCTGATAGGTTTTGAGACGCTGTTTCAGTCTCTTTGCTGTTGATGATAATCTTCATAGTAAATGAAATAAATATATTATTAGGTAGGCATAAAAAAACCTACTGATAAATCTGAAATCGACTATCAATAGGGGGGACAAAACGTCATAAGAAGATAAACATTGAATCAGACACTCATTTCTCACTATTAAGTGATTCACTTCGTCCTTCCCTACGGCAGCATTACCTGCATCAGGTCAATGGGTATAATCTCAGTCGGTCGAAACCAACACCCCGATCGATGTTTCTTATTTCAGTGCAATATTACGCACAATTATTTGTTTTGCCAAATAAATTTGGTCTTTTGAATCGGAAGGATAAATTTCCGATGTATGCCATGTTTTAGATGTCAGCAACGGAACAGAAGTTTTTAATTTCTGTTCTGTTTCTTTTGCTGTTCCATCATAGCTTGTTGTTGCTTTTGCATCTCTTCGATTCTTGAGAGCCAAGTACTCTTCTTCATTGGTTTCTTTTGGTTCTCTTGAATCTGCTTCAAAAGTTTCTCTTCATCCACAAAGTATTTGCGTATGATAAATGTCTGGATGATTGTGATTAACAATGATACGAAATAGTAGTAGCTCAATCCAGATGAATAATCATTGAAGATGAATAGGAACATCAAAGGCATGAAGTACATCATATATTTCATGAATGGGAATTGTCCCATTTGTCCCGTATCCGTTGAAGCCATGTTGATCTTCGTATAGATAATGTTGGTGATAGTCATCAAGAGGCAGAACAAACTGAGGTGATCACCAATCAACCAGATATCCTTGTTCCATGAGATAAATGCATCATAGGTGGATAGGTCTTCAGCCCATAAGAAACTCTCACCTCTTAGTTCTATCGCATTAGGGAAGAAATAGAAGAGGGCAACGAGGATAGGCATCTGAAGTAACATTGGCAGACAACCGCCCATTGGATTAACGCCCGCTTTTGAATAGAGCTCCATTGTAGCCTGAGAACGTTCTGTTTGTTTGTCAGCAGGGTATTTAGCGTTAATTTCATCTATCTGAGGTTTCAACACTCTCATCTTAGCCGATGAAAGGTATGATTTGTAAGTCAATGGGAAGATAATAATCTTCATCACAATGGTCATGATCAAAATGATAATACCATAATTACCAATGAAACCGCCAAGGAAATTGAACAATGGAATAGAGAATATTTGGTTCACCCAACGGAAGATAGCAGCTCCCAATGGGATAATGCGTTTCAAGTTAAGTTTCTGATCACCAGATAACTCTTTATCGTATGACTTTAACAATTTGTATTGGTTCGGACCAAAGAAGTAACGCATACCGATAATGGAATTTCCTCCTTCATACGGAATATCGATGGATGCATTATAAAATTTGATATACTTAGATGAATCGTTAGGGATTTTTGAATCCAAAACAGAAGAAGAGAAGCTCTTATCTGCAATGAGAATACTTGAGAAATATTGGTCCTTGAAGGCAATCCAACGCAAAGGTTCTGAAATTGTTTCATTATCGTTAGATGTCTCACTTAGGTAGTCAATACCGTCATTTAGGGTGTTGTAATACATTTGAGCGTAACGTGACTCAAACTTACGACCTTTCTCATGTTGAGGAACGCTCATGCTCCATTGTGCATTGAGAGGGGAATTGACCAAGATGCCATCCATATTGTTCATACGAACGTCGAAGTCCACCATGTAGGAGTTCGTTGGCAGCGTATAAACAAAGTCGATGCTAGATCCTTCTTTTGCTTGTAATTTGAAGATAACGGATGTATCAGTACGGGATGATACGTTAAATTTCATTTCAGACGAATTCAACGTACGATTGTCCGTTGTTGATAATTTGAGGGAGAAGGAGTTCTCATTTTCAGAGAACAATACCAATGGATCCTTCTTGTAATCCACATATTCTTTCAGGGTCACATTCTTAACTGTGGCACCTAAATTAGAGAAATCAACTTTAACAAGGTCATTTTCCAAGGTGACGTTCTCTTCGTTCAACAATGCATTTTGTGAGAAGACACCGAAACGTTCAGCTGATTTGACCAATTTTATAGAGTCGGAATCATCGTCATTGAAAATAGGTTTAGCAGTCTCTGCTCTTAATTGTTCCTCATTCTCTGCAAGAATCTTTTGTGCAACACGAATAGAGTCGTAATATCTTTGTCTTGCTTCTTTTTGTTCTTGTGTAGGGGCGGTTAGAAATGTATAACCAACAAGTGTAGCTGCTGTACACACGAAGAACAGAATTGTATTTTTATCCATTATTATAAATTATTTATCAGATATTTGCATTCGTAGAACTTCTTCTACCTATTTCCTACTATCAAGTCAAAAAGGACTTTAAAAATAGAGTGCAAATTTACGGAAATTTTTGCTATAATCTAACTAAGATTGTAATAAAAATATAAATTTGCTGTGGACACCATATTTAAGCAACTGTTAAACAAATACGAGGATAATTTATGAAAGGATTGCTAACATTGATATATCTAATTTTGCCGATAGTTGTTATGGCTCAAATTAAAGTGGATGTTCCATTTAAAATGCTCCCAGAAACAGAGTGCATTGAAGAAGACAAAAAAAACTCAAACGAGGTTGTCCTGATTTTTAGGGATAAGATCACTGGTGATACATTGAATAATTATCAATTTGGTGTATCATATTTTGAATGTGATCTTCATTATGCTTTTGAGCATTCTGGTTTTGGAATCATATCAACCGATAGTTTTCTTTTAAAGAGAAACAAAGTGGCTGGGTATAATAAAAATAAAGACAGATTGTATGGCTATTTTAGTATGCCCAATTATATTGGATATGGACATCGTTTTTTGATTCCTAGAAATTGTAAGAAAATCATTGTGTGGGTATGTTCTAGAGATGTGCTTTACAGAAAACAGAACCAATAAAAATTTTTGCTTACCAAAACGTTGATTTGAAATTTCTGTGTAAATTTGCCCGTCTATCTAAAATTAATAATAACTTGTCTATCTATTAATAATAACATGTGGAAAGATTTTTTCTTTTTCTCTCGAGGCGAGAGGAGTGGTATCGTTGTTTTGTGTTGTTTGATCGGACTCATGTTTTCCGTCAATTTTTGTCTGCCTACTCAATCAAATGAGGAGCAACGTATGATACAAAAGATGCGAGATATAACGAAGGATACTGTTACAGCAGCACCCTCCAAGAGTCGTTACATCGTATCAGATAGGAATCAGGATACGACTAATAATCAAAGGGAAACGTATTCTAAACGTGAAACTCCCAAAAGAGAGCGAGTGGGAGAGAAAAGTCGCAAGCGGAGTGTTTCATTTAATTACGACACCGTTCGCGTGGAGATTAACACGGCAGACACAACAGAGCTAAAACGTCTAAGAGGAATTGGTAGTGTATTATCGGCCCGAATCGTCAAGTATAGGGGGAAAATCGGAGGATTCACCTCTGTTGAACAATTACGTAATATTTACGGATTATCACAAGAAACTTATGAGGATATCCTGCCTCATATATGGATAAAATAGCCTATTTTTGCAAAAAATTATTTGATATGTCTACAGCTCAATCCAAACCTACAATTTTAGGTACTGGTAATATTCGAGATTTACTCATTGAGTATTCTGTTCCCGCCATTGCAGCCATGATGGCGTCGGCCTTGTATAATGTGATAGACCGTGTCTTCATCGGACAAGGTGTGTCGGCTCTTGCCATCTCAGGACTTGCTATTACAATGCCTGTGATGAACCTCTCTGCTGCTTTTGGCGCAATGATTGGTGCAGGTGGTGCAACGCTTACTTCCATCAAGATGGGTCAGCAAGACTATGTTAGTACAGAAAAGGTCTTGGGTAATGTGGTGTTACTGAATGTCGTTTTGGGTATTCTCTTTATGGTACTCGGACTCATTTTTATCGACCCTATCCTATATGCGTTTGGTGCTAGTGACCAGACGATTCCGTACGCACGTGATTTTATGCAGATCATATTGATTGGTAACGTCATTACGCACTTATACCTTGGATTGAACAATGTCATGCGTGCGTCTGGTAATCCGATGAAGGCGATGCGTGTTACCATCATGACGGTGATCATCAATCTGGCTTTGGCTCCTCTCTTTATCTTTGTGTTCAAGTGGGGTATTCGAGGTGCAGCCTCTGCCACAATCTTGTCGCAACTTGTCGCTTTGATTGTCGTTGTCAAACATTTCACCAATCCGAATACTTTTCTTCGCTTTAAACGTCACATTTTTAAGTTTAATGGCCGAATCATCAAATCCATCCTCTCTATTGGTATGGCTCCCTTCATGCTGAATGCTTGTGCATGTCTTGTTACGATCCTTATCAACAATGCGTTGAAGACGCATGGTGGCGACTTAGCCATTGGCGCATACGGTATCGTAAACAGCTTATTGATGATTTTTGCCATGTTGGTGATGGGCTTGAATCAGGGTATGCAACCGATTGCGGGTTATAATTTCGGTGCGCAACTCTATTCTCGTGTACGCCAGGTGTTGAAGGAGACCATCATCTGTGCCACTATTGTCACAACAGTTGCCTTCCTTATAGCGGAGACACTTCCATACTATATGGCACGACTCTTTACGACCGACGAGGAATTGATTGCATTGACCATCAAGGGTCTGCGTATATGTGTCTTCGCCTTCCCGATTGTAGGATTCCAGATGGTTACATCCAACTTTTTTCAGTCTATTGGTAAGGCTCCGATGGCAGTCATATTATCATCAACCAGACAATTGTTAATGTTGATTCCATTACTTCTGATTTTGCCTAATTTTTATGGGACGGAAGGTGTCTTCGCCTCAATGCCCCTTTCTGATATCTTATCCTCGATATTGGCATTTCTTCTTTTAAGACATGAAATGAAACGATTCTCCAAACTAAAGGATAAGCCAATTGAAAGTGACCCTAATACTCAAATTTAAATCGTATGAACATGGAAAACAAGAATAATTTAGTCATTAGTATCGGACGTCAATTCGGTGCTGGAGGTAGGGCAGTGGGTAAAAAACTTGCCGAGCGTTTAGGCATTGATTACTATGACAAGGAACTGATTTTCGAAGCAGCAAAGGACTTTGGATTTGCTCCCGAGTTTTTTGAGAATGTGGATGAAAAGTCAGCCTCGTTCTCTGGCAACGTGCTTCAGTGGGTAGAGAGTCTGATCACAGGAGGATTTCAGTCGAAGAATTTCTTGTCGCAAGATGCTCTTTTCGAAATGCAGTCGAGTGCGATTCGACGACTGACGGAAGAGAAATCCTGTATCATTGTAGGACGATGTTCTGATTATGTTTTGCGAGACAATCCCAATTGTGTCAGTGTTTTCTTGCATTCTACAGATGATGACAGAGCGAACCGCATCTCTCAAAGAAATGGTATAACGAAAGAGGAAGCATTGGCTAAGATGGAGGTGGAAGATAAACGGAGAGCAGCCTATTACAATTTCTATTCCAGCAAGACGTGGGGAGTGGCATCCACTTATACACTCTCTATCAACGTCTCCACATTAGGGATAGATGGCACGGTTGAATTTATCATCTCGTATTTAAAACAGGTCGGTTTGATTCAATAGAAGAGATAAAGTATAGCCTAAAAAAGGAAAGGTGTCCGCAACGATGTGGACACCTTTTCTTTTCATATTATATGAAGGCCTAACCATTTGTGGTTGCCAGATTCTTCTCTACTAATTTCTGTTGCCAGTTCCAAGCCGAGCGGAGAGTATCCTCAAGAGTTTCTGTAGCCTTCCAACCCAACTCTTTATTAGCATAGGAGGTATCAGCCCAAACCTTTTCAATGTCACCAGGACGACGCCCCACAATCTTATAAGGTAATTTCACACCCGTTGCTTTTTCAAAGGCAGTGATAATTTCAAAAACAGAGAGACCAGAACCCGTTCCGAGGTTAAAAATCTCAATATTCTTTTTGTTATTACCTTCGATAACTCTATTTAAAGCAACGACATGAGCCTTAGCCAAGTCGACCACATTGATATAGTCGCGAATGCAACTACCATCAGGCGTGTTGTAGTCGTTACCAAACACGCTCAGTTCCTTGCGGATACCTGCAGCTGTTTGCGTGATGTAAGGCAATAGATTATTAGGAACGCCATTAGGCAATTCTCCGATTTCGCCACTTGGATGAGCACCTATTGGGTTGAAATAGCGGAGAAGGATAACATTGGTATCTTTGTTGGCGAAGCTAAAATCTTGTAGGATAGTTTCGCACATCTGTTTCGTGCTACCGTAAGGTGAGGTGGCAGGTTTGATGGGCGACTCTTCCGTAACGGGCAGTTTGTCGGGTTGTCCGTATACTGTACAGGAAGAGGAGAAAACAATATTTTTAATTTTGAATTTCGACATCAACTGTAGTAGGTTGATGAGGGAAACGATATTATTTCTATAGTATAATAATGGGTTTGCGACCGATTCGCTAACCGACTTAGAAGCTGCGAAATGAGCGATTGCCACGATTTCCGGATGTTTTTCCAAGAAACGTTCCAAAGAGTTATAGTCCTTACAATCAATGTTTTCGTAGATGACGGAATGTCCTGTGATGGCTTTTATTCCATCGAGTACGCCAATATTCGAGTTAGACAAGTTATCAATGATGATGGGTTCGTAGCCTGCGTTGAACAATTCAACAACGGTATGCGATCCAATATAACCCGTTCCACCTGTAATTAAAATCTTTTCCTTTGCCATCTATTAAAATAATTTTGATGGGTAAACGCCCGATTGAATTAATTGATTGATCTTCGATACCACTGAAGGCCTGTCTTCTTTGTATGTTACGCCAAACCATTTACAAGGAGTGTCCAACACCTTTATTGTTGCCGTTTTTGTTTGGATTAATTTATTCACCATGGTAGGAATACCATATTCTGCTTTGATATTTGAGACATTTGCCGTCAAGAACTCCTTGAAATCCTTGTTGGAATGTTCAAAATAATCTGGTGTGAATCCCCACATGTTCATGGAAACTGGCAGGTTTTCATCTATCTCTTTATATTCATTCGATTCTTGATCTTTGAAAATCACAACGTTACCTTTACGTTGTACTTCGTAGTGTTCCACTACAGTCGTTAAGAATTGTTGTTGATCCGTTTGGCATACACCACGTGATACGTGTCCGCTTTCCGATAGAGTGTTTCCTAAACGGTAACCCACCATGCAGTATTTATCTCTTCCGCCCTCCATTGTTTTCAGTGCGTCTGCAAGGATTTGGAAACTCTCTTTTCCGTAGAAATCATCAGCATTAATAACGGCAAAAGGTTCATGAATAGCCTTTTCGCCCATCATAATAGCGTGGTTGGTACCCCATGGTTTCACCCTTTCAGAAGGAAGTGTAAAACCTTCAGGAAGAGCATCCAACTCTTGGAATACAAGTTCAACCTCTATCGCTTTGTTATATTTGGTGATAATTTTCTCTCTAAAATCATTCTCAAACGCATGTCTGATAACAAAAACAACCTTGCCAAATCCAGCACGTGCTGCATCGTAAATGGAATAATCCATGATGGTTTCACCATTGGGACCCAAACCATCCAATTGTTTAAGTCCACCATAACGACTTCCCATTCCAGCCGCTAATACTAATAATGTAGGTTTCATATTTTGAATTCAATTCTAAATCTAATGACGTGCAAAGATAAAAAAAACTTTCACTCGATTTTTAATCGAGTCTTAATATTTTAGGTGAGTTCTATAAATTCACCGTTATAAAATCATTTATAAAACCGAGGAGGGAAATTCTTCAAATGTGATAAAACAATATAGTTATATCACATTTCTCGCCTTCAAATCAATGTATTTATTGATAACGTTGACAGTTAAGTTTTCCGGTTCTGTTAGAATGGATTGTATACCGTAACGTTGAAGATTTCTTACAATCATTTTCTTCTCAAATTCAAAACTCTGCATGATTGCTTGGTTGAAGTAATCCTCTTTTTGGATCGGATCTTTTTCTGCCATTTGACGCAGTTCCTTATCTTTAAAGAAGACAACGAGTACCACATGACTGGAAGCCAATTTGCGAAGGTATGGAAGTTCTCTCTCCATAGAGACATTGGTGTCGAATGTTGTATAGATGACGATGAGACTACGTTTGTTCACCTTTTTACGAATGAGTTCGTATAGAGCACCATAATCACTCTGTATGAAGGAAGTCTTCTCTTTGTAGAGGGTTTCCATAATGTGTTCCATCTGATGGACGTTTTTGCCGGCAGGGATGAAGGTGTCGATACTTTTCTCGACAGTGATTAAACCCGCATTGTCCCTATGTTGGATTGCCATGTAGGAGAGGGCGAGGGTAGCATTGATGGAATAATCCAATAGGCTCATTCCATTGAATGTATGTTGCATACCGCGTCCCTTATCTATCACATTATAGATATGTTGAGACTGTTCTTCTTGATACAGGTTGCTCATCAACTGATTTCTTCGAGCACTTGCTTTCCAGTTGATTTTACGGTAGTCATCCCCTGGAACATACTCCTTTATCTGATCAAATTCCATGCTTGAACCCAGTTTCCGAACTAGTTTTATACCACATTCACGGTTCTTATTCTCGATGGAAAGGAGCTGCATGTTACGGATATAGGAGAATGAAGGGTATACCTTCACACTAGTAGGAGTATCAAATGAGAAACGACGCTCACTCAGGTGCATTTTTGAGTGAACATAAACATGAATCTTCTGAAACAAGTAACTACCACGTTCCTTGGGATATAAGAAATAATGAACGATTTTAGATTCGTTTCTTTTTAGGGAATCACTTATCAGGAAATTACGATTTTGGTATTCGACGGGAATCTCATCGATGATGGAAACATTCACATCCCTGTCATATAGATTAGTTAGATGGAGTTTTACAACGTTTGCATCTCCATTAGAAAAGCGTTCGGATAATACTCTTTCGCATTCTATTCCAGCCACATTAGGATAGATGGAGAGCAAATCATAGGCCCAACCTAAAATCAGCGCACCAAGAGCTATACCTCCTATAGTATAAAAGAAGGACCATAGCAATCCCATGGCAATCAAACCACATGCAATGCAGAGAAGAATTATGAATCTCTTAGATATGAACATTCTCTTATATATTTTATTTAGGTGCTTCTACTCTTTCAATCATTTCTTTGATTACACGTTCAACAGTGAGACCTTCCATTTCGGCTTCTGCTGTCAAAATGATTCTATGTGAAAGGATAGGATATGCCAAAGTCTTTATATCATCAGGGATAACAAAGGAACGTCCATTTATGAGAGCATATGCCTTAGCCGCTTGAAGGAAGGCAATGGAAGCACGAGGAGATGCACCCACATAGATGGATTTGTTCGTACGAGTCTCATTGATAAGTAGCGTTATATATCTGATCATTTTATTATCAATGAAAATCTTGCTGGCAGTCTGACGAAGTTCTAACAAATTTTCCTTTGTAAGGATAGGGAGGATGCCCTCCAATTTGGTGAATCTTTTGTTCTCATTGTGAGCTTTGATGATTTCCACCTCATCCTCTATGGAAGGATATCCGATATTGATCTTAAACAAGAAACGGTCGAGTTGAGCTTCTGGTAGTCGGTAGGTACCTTCTTGTTCGATAGGGTTTTGTGTAGCCACAATAGTATAGATATCACCCATTTTATGGCATTCACCATCGATGGTTGTCTGACGCTCTTCCATCAGTTCGAACAAAGCCGATTGTGTTTTGGCAGGAGCACGGTTGATCTCATCCACCAAAATGATATCACCAAAGGCTGGTCCTTTATGAAATTCAAAATGCCCAGTTGCAACGTTGAACACATTGGTTCCCAACACATCCGAAGGCATAAGATCCGACGTAAACTGGATACGTGAGAAATCCGCATTGATAAGTTTGGCCAATAATCGCGCAGTAAGGGTTTTTGCCACACCAGGAACACCTTCTATCAATGTGTGTCCATCAGCCAACACAGCAGTTAAAAGGAGTTCCAACATTCTCTCTTGTCCTATTATGACAGAAGATACTTTCCTTTTTAACTCTTCTATTTTATCATGATATTGAATCTCGGTTATGATCTGCTCATTTCCCGTATTATTTTCTTCTATCTTATCATGAGTTTGAATCTCGTTTACATTTGTCTCGTTTTCCATATTATTATTTTAATTTATTAGTTATCGTGTTTAACGTATCGATATAGAATTTCATTTCTTCGAAAGATAATTCCTTATCTGGATTTTTTAACAAGCTAAATAAGTTGGATATCACCTCTCCTAAATTAGTTTCACCTGTTAGTTTTTCTAATGTCGCTATATTACCATCAAAATTCTTCGTATCATTCAGGTTGATATTCAACGTATCTTGTAAATAGGAAATGAATGCTATAAATTTCTTTTTGGTCACAACATTATACTCCTCTTTCCACATATAGTTTCTACCCATTTGCTGCGCGAAAAAGATGGTTCGGTTCTCTGGTTTATTAATTACAGGAATGATACGCTCCCTACGTCGAGCAAGGAAGAGAAGAAAACCGATGAACAAAGCGATAATGGAATAAACGATTAGTTTATCGCGCCAATATCTTAATCCATTCCTGTAATCGTTCGGCGAAGCACTTTTATCACCTCTTAATCTCGGTGGATTAGTTATAAAGTAGTCGCTATCTTTTACTGTTGATTGATACATAAGTCTCCAATCAGCGCCCTTTGCCATTTCGAATAGTTCGAAAATAAACTTTGCATCCTCTTCATAGAAGAGTCCGTAGTTGGTAAACAGCAACGGGGTCGAGACAAAAATAAGGCTGGAACCATTCTCATGTTTATATTGAATAGCAATAGGTTCTGAATCGATAGTAGCCAAAACCCGATGTTCTGCATATCTATTTAAGAATGAGCTATTAGGATTATGGGAAATACGCGACTTACACATTTGAGTAGGGAAGTTGTAAGTGGTGTCGGCAACATTGTCCTTTATGACAGAGATCTTACATGCTTTATTCTCTTGAACCTCACTTGCTAAGCTATCTGTAATGAAAGGAGCAGGTTTGGAGGGTAATAAATATCCGAAATTATCACATGCAAGAATGGTGGAATTTCCATTTTCATTACGTGCCCATAGAGAATCCTCATTAAATGGAGCTATATCAAACTCATCATGTGTATAGACAACCCACAAAAGACTAGGAGCTTGGGTAAAGCGTTCTTTCCTAATAGCCCCATAATATGTTTCCCCGTATTCATCAGTTTTTGCCAAAACTGTAGAATCCTCATCAGAAACGGGCGTAACAAGGAATGCCCTCCATCCTTCCTGATCCAAAGCATATTCAATCGCATCCATCGAGAATGGTAAACCATAGCCCCTAAACTTGGGGGCCCAATTTTCACGGTTCTTCTCACAAGATACCAGCATCAGAACACTCAACACATATAGTATATATTTCGCTATTCTATTACTCATTTTATCTTCGATATTATTTCTTTTTCGAACTTCAAAGCTTCTTCAACCATTTCACGGGTAACCTCTATATTATCATATCTGGCAAGCAAGAATGTATGAGTAAGACCTTTAAAAGGAGCTTTTAAAGACTTTTCTTTCACCTCATAATAATATTCGGAAGGTGTTTTCGCCTTTTCCCAATGGATAAAGTGTTTATTGTTCAATAGAGAAAGTGTTCGTACATAGATGATTCGGATGGCTTCCCTGTAGTTTAGGTTCTTCATCTGTTTTTCAAAATTTTCATCTACTGTCAGTAAATCAATTTGCTGCAACTTCTCTATCTTCTTTCTCTTCTCATTCCTTTTGTAGAGAACGCTTTTCAGAATTACAAAAAGACAAATTAGAATAATTACTCCAATTATGCCTACTATTATCATAATAAGGATATCCCCTTTTATTAAATCAAAAAGACGAGAAAAGCCATCGAAAAAATTGGAGCGTTTTTTGACTTTTACGTTCTCCTTTTCCATACGATTACCAGGGCCATAACTTACTGTACGATTTCTTATATATTCCTTGACTTTTTCATATGTCACGACAGAGTCGGTTACCTCTTTTTCTACGGGTTCGTCGTCATAGTGATAGATATCTACGGGTTCGTCGTCATAGTCATAGATAGTTTCCCCTGTTACAGAATCAACCATAGCTTGTGCTACTGAATCAACAACGGCTTGTGCATCCGAAATGGCATCTTCTATAATGGCATTCGCTATTGAATCTTCATCCAAATTTTCCACTGAATCTTCATCCGAATAAAGATCTATATACTCTTCAGGATCGGCCCAACCTGATGGTAATGAGAAGACAAGGAGTGCTAATATCCATAAGAATTTCTTCATGATTCAAACTCCTTTCTTTTTCTAATTTGGTGAGGGAGATATACGTAATAGAATAGGATAAAAGCGAAGGATCCCCCAATGATTAATAATTTGACAAATAAAGGCCATTCCGTATGTCGGGTTGCAAAACTTTCCAAGAAAGCCGCAATAATAGTAATAGGAAGAATAGACAGTATGATTTTCACACTGCGTAAGCCACTCCGTTTCAATGCCTCTTTACGAGAAAGTGTTTTGGGGAAGACCCAACCCAATCCCAAAGCAAAGGCGGCAGCACCACTAATAATAATAGCAGGTATTTCCAATGCACCATGTATCCAAATGGCACTCATTGATTCCAATCCCACATCTTTAAGGAAAAAGAGCGTTTGAAACTCGCCCAACATGACACCATTCACTTTCAGAATGTATCCCGGACCTAATATAGGGATAATTCCATACATATAAGTGATCAGATCAACACGAAGGTTGTTTAAGACAATATATAAGAACATATCTCCTTCTGGGGAGTGACCATACACATCAGTTGGAACACCATTTTTAATGTTATCAAGAGTCATCTCCACATAACCCGGACCTAATGTTTGGATGATATTATCAAAATCCTGTATGGCAAGGATGACACCCGCAATAGTAAAAGTCATAAAAACGGCAAAGGAGAGTTTCATCTCCACATGAGCCTCTGCCACCATGTTTGGAACAAACTTGGTAAAGAAGGTGATGATAGATTTAAAGTCATGTTTCTTCGGTGTGAACACATATTCGTGAAGCATCAATGAGAGGTTGTTCAAATAGGTCGTAACACGTGCTTCCGGATAATGGCTTTGCGCATATGAGAGATCTGATGTTAAATCCTGATACATGTCGGAAATTTCCTGTGTTGGTAGGCTTTGAAGATGAGAAATTTTTTGCTCATATTCCAGCCATTTTTCTTCGTTCTGTCTTACAAAAATATTTTCCTTCATAAAAAATCATTCCTATGTTATGACAAAGATAAATTAAAAATCCTTAGATTTGCAAAAAAAGTAATAATAAGAGAAAAAAAAGGTTTTTTTATATCTTCAAACTCATTCACTGTGATAGAAAATTTTGACATTACAAACGGACAATATGTTCAATTAAGATATCAGATTGCTGGAGCAGAAAAACGCATCTTTGCTGTATGCGTGGATAGAGCAATTCAGATTGTTTTACTCATTTTAACTTTTTCAATGATAGACGAGATGCATTTGTCGCATAACTCCAGTGCCTTTTTTTACTTAACTATTGGTTTTATAATATATCTATTAAATCTGACTTTGGAATATTTGCTTCATGGCAGGACTTTGGGAAAAATGCTTTTCAAGATAAAGGTGATTACAGAACAATGTGAACCTCCATCATTCCAGCAATGTTTCATTCGTTGGATACTTTATCCGATAGACGAAATGATTATAGGAATGGTCATGATTAGTAAGCATGGTCAGCGAATCGGGGATATGGCATCGGGCTGTTATGTTGTATTTGAGGAGAAAGCTAAAGCAGTCAAAGCATCCATCACCACCGACTATCAGTATGTTGAGGAAGGATATTCACCCATCTACGAAGAAAAAGAGCTAAACGGATTGAAAGATAAAGATATTCGTTTGATTATTAATGCATTATACAATACAAAATATCAATCACAATTAGGTACGATAGCGGATATTATTCAAAACAAACAGGCTTTGAATAAAAATGGTTTATCAAATAAAGAATTCCTAATACGTGTATACAACGACTATAAGTATTATGAAATGATACAAGAATAGAAGAGACGCACGGCCGTGCGTCTCTATGGTGTGAATACCGAATTTTGAATTACATAATTGTTATATAATTAATCTTATGTTAAATAACAACCACAACACACCCCTATAAAGAATTGTATTCGAAATTTACCTATTGAAAATATACAATATGATCATGTTTAATTTCATAGTTCTTGTCTGCATAACCCATAAATATTGTGTTGTTTATGGAAGGGGTATATACGTTTTTGATGATAATTTCTCCCATCTTTGTATTTAGCACACACTGCTTTAATTGGCGAACTCCTTTCACCTCCTCGCAATTACCATTATAATCATATAAATACCCATAAACATGCGCTGAATCATGATAATTAATAGCAAGTTTATAAATCTTTTTCCCTTCATTATCAGTGCTGAACTCACAAAACAGATAATCTTCAATCTCTTCATAGAGCTTATTTTCCCATAATATCTCATTTAGTCTACTTGATATCTTTTCCCTAAAAATGAGTTTTTCCCCTATCTCATTGAGATAAGGTTTGATTCCCTCAAGTGAGCATGTATCATAACAAATGGGTTCATAACATCTTTCAGCCCAACACATAACAGAGTGATTTTCACAATCACGTCTAAATTCAATATGATCATCATAAATAGAATAAACAATATAATACTTGTGCCATTGAGATAAACTTTCCGCTTCTTCCATTGCTGCACCCTTCTCTGAGTCCGACATGTGTTTATAGGAGTCTTCAGCATATAACAACTCATAATTATATATAAATTCTCTTTTTACTTTCTCGGTCCAATTCTTTTTGTTGAGGAAATCGTAATATCCCTTCAAACTAAAGAGGGCAGAAAAAGGAATCGTATGGATTTGAATTTTCTCACCAGTATTGAGGTCAAATAGGGCTTCAAAGGAATACATTTGATCCCCATGTGCACAATACGAAATCGCAGTAACAAATATATACAAATAACGAGAGTTGATTTCATAATCAAAGCTAACGCCATGATTATCAATTTCGGTCCAACCTGAATCTATGTTCCCATCATCATCGAATTGAACAGAAAGATTCTGATAGATATAATTGTTAATAGAATCTGCCACAGCTTTATCACCATAACTGCAAACAATTCGTGGAATAGAGTAATGCGCAGTAGGATGAGAGCAATCCTCACAATCTAAATAAAGTTGATGGTCATAAACGATAGAGTCCATCTCGTAAGGCAAAATAGTATTTCCGTTTTCTGAATTACTTTCCACATAAGTTTCGGGAGCATTATCATGATATGAGATAGAAGGGGAAGTGTTATTGCTTGAAATGTTATTGTTTGAATTGTTATCAGAACATGATGAACAAACAACTAGAAAGGAGACCAATAAATCTATTATAAGTTTAGTAGAGAGTCTTTTCATCAAATGAATATGACGTGACATATATACATAAATTATTTATGTGAACAAATATGATAACAAATATAGTAAAAACAGATGAAATGAGTTTATAGAAACCCTATCTTTTTCACCCCTTCACAAAAAAATTTTTTTCATTTTTTTTACTATTTCTGTATCACAAAAAAATTATTTTATTCCCTAAGACTTTGGTTATGCTATGAAAAATTTGTGTCGAATTGATATTAGTTAAAAACTTTATGACATTTATCAAAAAAAGTTTTCAAAAAATTCTGATTATCAGACACATAATTTTTTAAAATTCATTTGGAAGTTATTAGAAAGTTGTATAACTTTGCATCGTGTAAGGAAATAAACTAAGTCATAAAAGTTGAAAACTTACATTTCTAATAAAGACCCTAAATTGTGTTGTTCTATATATTTCGGAGTCAGTCTGTTGTGAAACAGGCTGTCTTTTTTTTATGGGGTATACAAACAAATTGAAAAAATAAACCAGTTAACTTCACAGTCAACTGGTTCCAGATAAACAAACACTATTTATAATTTGTATTATTTAGGGTCCATACCAACAAATAGAACTATATGAAATATTGGGTACAAATGAACTTGATTGTTATATAAAATTCAAATATTTTCAATGAAAGGCTGATTTTATTCTGTGAAATTCATTTTTTACTAATTTAAAGTGAGCACCATTTATTATTTATAATAGAAATCTTCTTCGTAAATTGATCTATAAATCCTTGCATTCTTCATTAAATTTTACGAATATTGTAGAGAGTTTCACCGCTTAACAAGTGCGATAAAAAAGCACAATACACATAAGGTGGGTTCTATAAAAAACCACGAAATGAATTTATAGAAGCCACCATAAATTTATCAACGGTACAAACGATGAAAAAAACATTTATAACGAAAATTCCAGATCAACCAGGTTCTTTTCTAAAGACCGTTAAAATCATATCTGATTTGGGACTGAACATCACCCGAGTTAGCTACAATAATTCCATAGACACCAACACCCTATTTATAGAGGTGACAGGTGAAAGCGAGGGAATAAACCATGCATACGAAATGTTAAAACATGATGGATTCCTTTTCAAAGAGGACAATGGAAACGTCATCCTTATGGAATTTAAGATGTTAGACAAACCGGGCGTGCTCCTTCCTATCCTCGAATTGATTCATCAATATAATTTCAACATTTCTTACATTAGTTCCCAAGAGAATAGTACAAGTTACCAATACTTTAGAATGGCGCTTTACATCGACAACCCCTATAAGGTGGATGAATTTCTGAAAAGTGTCACCTCACTCTGTGAAGTTCGTATTATCACATACGACAAAACCGAGAAGAACCTGGATAATACTGTATTCTACATCTCTTTTGCCAATGGGGCTGCAAAGAAATTAGACCTTGATAAAGAAAACATCAGCGAACTGATATCCAACTCTAACCTCGTCATGCAGATTTTGGAAGGGAAAAACAGAAGTCCCTATAAAACATTCGAATACATCGCAAAATTTGCTGATTTACTGAGTCGATATAGAGGACTCAATTTTAGTCCCCGCATCACCTCCAAATGCTTTAATGATTATACCATTCATTGCATAGAACCAGAATGTGGTTCCAACATCTACATTATCGAAAATGAAGAAGGTTACATTTTCGTCGACAGTGGATTCGCTCTTTACAGAGACGAAATGGTCAAACTGTTATCTGTGATGTTTGATAATTTCATGTTTAAAAAACGGGTTCTCATCATCACGCATCCTGATATTGACCATTTGGGATTGGTATCTCTTTTTGATACCATATATGTAAACCAACTTATGTACGAGAACTTCCAATTGGAGAATGAACAGCGTCCTAATTTCAGAGAGCAGTATAGGGAACACGAACCATACGTAAAAATCAGTAAAATATTATCCAAATATACCCCTCCTAAAATGGAGACTCTGACTGTGGTGGATGATCATATAGAGAGAACCGATGGAATGATTGGAGAAGCAGACATCCATCATCTTCATTTTCAGTTCTATAACGGAAACGGTGGACATAGTAAGGGAGAGATGATCATCTCATTGGATAATATCGTATTTACAGGGGATATACTCGTCAACCCTGCCGGCTACACCAACGAGCAAAGAGAATTTAATGAGTTGGCTCCTTATCTAATGTCGAGTGTGAATATGAATTCCAAATTAGCAAGGCAAGAACGAGAGATGACTGAAAAGAGTCTCACCGACGACACCATTGTCTGCTATGGTCATGGTGCTCCTTATTGGGGCACTCATTAAAACCGATATTTCAACCGTATGAGCCAGCAAGATCGTACATACATAGCCATCGACCTCAAATCCTTCTACGCATCAGTAGAGTGTGTGGAACGAGGATTAGATCCTCTGACTACAAACCTAGTCGTAGCGGATGAAAGTCGAACGGAGAAGACCATCTGCCTGGCCGTATCGCCCTCCCTTAAAGCCTACGGAATCCCTGGTCGTGCGCGTCTCTTCGAGGTCAATCAACGTGTACGTGCTGTTAACCACGAACGAAGACAAAAAACAGCCGGATATCGCTTAACAGGCAAATCCGCCTTCGACCACGAGTTGAAGGAGCATCCCGATTGGGAGGTGGATTTCATCATCGCACCTCCACACATGGCCTACTATATCAGTTATAGTACCCGTATCTATGACATATATCTAAAATATGTGGCACCCGAAGACATCCACGTATACTCCATCGATGAGGTTTTCATGGATGTGACGAACTATCTGAAAAGCTATAAGATGACAGCCAAGGAGCTAACCATCAAGATAATCAGGGATGTGCTTCAACACACTGGTATCACCGCCACCGCTGGCATTGGCACCAATCTCTATCTCTGCAAAATCGCAATGGATATCGTTGCCAAACACATACCGGCAGACAAAGATGGTGTTCGTATAGCTGAACTGGACGAGATGTCCTACCGACAACAATTATGGGACCATCGTCCCTTAACAAGCTTTTGGAGAATAGGTAAAGGAACCGCTCAGAGATTAGAGATGTTCGGAATCGATACAATGGGTAAACTGGCCAGATGTTCGGAAACGAATGAAGAACTGCTCTATCAGCTCTTCGGAGTCAACGCAGAACTGCTCATCGACCATGCATGGGGATGGGAGCCTTGCACCATTGAAATGATAAAGGCGTACAGACCTACAACTAACTCCCTAAGCAGTGGACAAGTGCTCACATGCCCGTACGAGTTTGAGAAAGCATTAGTTGTCATTCAAGAAATGGCAGATAATCTCTCACTCGATCTGATAGACAAGCACTTGGTGACCGACCAACTGGTATTGTACGTCAATTATGACACTGAGAGCCTAGCCAATGCGACCATCAATAGTCATTACAATGGTGAAATCACCTCCGACTACTACGGCAGAACGGTGCCCAAACCAGCACATGGATCCATCAACCTCGATCAAAAAACCTCATCCGCACGACATATCACAGAGGCGGTGACACATCTATTCAAGCAGATTGTCAACCCAGAACTGCTCGTTAGGCGACTCAATCTAACAGCCAATCATGTGGTCAATGAGAATAGTCTCTCGTCCCAATCCAAGCCCATCCAACTGGACCTCTTCGCCGACTACGAAGCAGAAGAGAAGAAACGACAGGAGGAGAAAAAGATATTAAAGAAAGAGAGGAAGATGCAAGAAACCGTATTAGATATCAAACGGAAATTTGGTAAAAACGCCATTCTAAAAGGGTTAAACTTCAAAGAAGGAGCAACCGCCAAGGACCGTAATCAACAGATTGGAGGACATAAAGCATAACGACAATGAATTACGACGATATTATCCACCTACCCCATCATGTCTCAAAGAGACATCCACAGATGACGATGCTCAATCGTGCGGCGCAGTTCGCTCCATTTGCCGCACTCACTGGACATGATGCAGCCATTCAGGAGACAGCAAGACTGACCTCCTCTCAACGGCTATTGGATGATAGTGACAACGAGATACTCGATCGTAAAATGGCCATTATACGTTCCAAATTGGCAGAATCCCCCACCCTCACGCTCATCTACTTTCAACCAGATGAGCATAAGAGAGGCGGGGCATACAAAAGTGTCACCGGACGACTGAAAAAAATCGATGATTATCTTCAGACACTGATTCTGGCTGATGAAACCACAATTCCCATATCCTCCATTTTCGAAATAGACGGAGAGATTTTCAACAAGATGGACGATGTCTGATTTTGGAATAATATTCTAAAAGAGTTGCATTTTTTGTATCATTTTTCTAATGTCAAACCCAATTGCACATATTAAAAGATAATTATTTCAAATCACCTATATATATTGTATATCCAAACAAAAAGAGTGAAATTTGTGTCACGAATAGAAAAAAACATAAATCACATATTAAACAAAAAGAAAATGGCAAAAAAAGTATTTTCAAAAGTTTTATGGGCTACCATCGCGTGCATGGCCCTTCTATCCTCATGTGAAAAAGAAGAAGAGAATAGAGATAGAGAAAGAAACACAGATGAGAGATATTCATGCTTAATCATCAATCAAGGTAACTACAGCGAATCTAACGGAAGTATTTCGATCATCAACAAAGAGGATAAGATAGAAAATCAGGTGTATAAGGAAAGTAATGGCGAACCTTTGGCATCTATCATTGAATCAGCAGTAGACTGTGGTTCAACATGGGCACTTTTGTGCAACAACGAAGACAAAGTAGAGATTATCGACAAGGTGACATTTAAGACCAAAGCAACCATAAAAGATATTCCAACACCACGTTACGGAGTTGTAAGAAAAGGTTATCTCTATGTAACCTCTGTAACAGCATGGGACGGATCCAATGGTTTCGTATATCAAATTGACTTGAGCAATAATACCGTTAAGGGAAAAGTGGAAGTAACAGGTATTCCCGAGGGTATTATAGCACAATATAACTCTTTGTGGGTAACTTCCACCGTATATGGTTCTGCACCTTCTGTATCTCGTATCGAACCAGACAAAGAGATGAAGGTAACAGCTTATCCATACACTGGAACAGAAGCAGGATTGGAAGCAAAACACCTTGCAGTAGATAAGAACGGAACTATATGGGTTTCGCTTTCTGCATACGCTTCAACTAGTGGTGTAGCAGCAATCGACACAGCAAAGAAAGAGATCAGTGCCCTCAATGCATTAGATGGTTTCATCTATTCAGGACACATATATGCATCAAAAGCAGGTGACAAATTGTATTACATGACAGGATCTGGTAGCGGTGCAGCCGACGATGTAACAACCATCAAAACATTTGATGTTCAGAACAAAGAGGTGACAACCATCGTAAGAGGCAACGGATTCTATGGCTTTGGTGTAGCTCCTGACGGAGAGATTTACACAGCCAATGTATACGGATTTACAAGTAACAGTACCCTACAAATTTACGACTCCAGAGGAACTAAAATAAATGGAGACGACGAGTTAGTAGGTGTAGGAGCATGCAGATTCCTTTTTCCCAAATGGTGAAAATAAAATAACTGTTTTTTAGTGGATGTCTTATGGCATCCACTTTTTTTTTTCATTCAATATGAGAAATATCTGTCGATAGAATTTTCTCAAAAACGCTCCGTTTTTCTACAAAAAAAGATAACTTTGTATCAAGACCTAAATTTAAAGAGAGTTCTATAAGAACCCACCTATACTAAACGGCAAGAAAAATGAGGAATAATGTAGAGATTATAACGATTGGAGACGAGCTATTGATCGGACAAGTCGTGGACACAAACTCTGCATGGATGGGGAAAGCATTAAGCGAAAACGGATTTTCCGTCAATCAAATCACATCCATACCCGATGATAAGTCACACATTCTAACTTCAATAGCCAATGCATTTAACAATGCAGACGTTGTTTTACTGACAGGAGGATTAGGGCCAACAAATGATGACATCACCAAGACCTCCCTATGCGAGTTCTTTTGTACGGAATTAGTTTTCGACGAACCATCCTACGAAAATGTGAAAAGGATTATTCACGGCATGGGCAAGGAGATGGACAATGAACTGAACCGCCAGCAGGCTATGGTTCCACAAGCATGCACACCTATTATTAATAGAGAAGGAACGGCACCCATACTCTGGTTTGAGAGGATGGATAAGGTATTAGTATCGCTACCAGGAGTTCCCCATGAGATGGAGTGTGCCATGACCAATGACGTTATTCCTCGTCTAATAGAATTTTTCGAACGGCCCTCCATACAGCAAACTACCCTGATAGTGCATGGATATGGAGAATCCGCATTAGCACTGAAGATAGCCAATTGGGAAGAGCAGCTTCCCTCCCCTTTAAAATTAGCCTATCTGCCACAAGGTAGCTATGTGAAACTTCGTATTTCAGGCGAAGATTCAGATAAAGAAGCACTGAAAAGGATGATTGATGCAGAGGTTGAAAAGCTCACGACCTTGTTAGGCAATGCCATTGTAGCCTATGAAGACATCGAGCCAGAAAAGATTCTCACCAACCTATTAAAAAAGAAACAACTAACGATTGCAACCGCCGAAAGTTGCACAGGAGGAACGATTGCCACCTATCTATCCAAGCATCCAGGCAGTTCTAGTTTCTACAAAGGATCTGTTGTTTCCTATTGTAATGAGGTGAAACATAACGTTTTGGGCGTGAAGGAGGAGACATTAGAGCGAGTTGGGGCCGTTAGTCAGGAGACCGTTGAGCAGATGGCACAAGGCGTATGTAAGTTGATGAATACAGACATAGGCATATCCGTTTCAGGCATAGCCGGACCAGACGGAGGTACTGATGAGCAACCCGTAGGGACAATCTGGATAGCCGTATCGGATGCAACGCAAGTAGTATCGAAGAAGCTGCAATTAGGAAACAGTTCCCGTTCGAGGAACATTGAAAAAGCAGCAATAGAAGCAATTTTTTTAGCAAAAGAATTTGCAGAAAATAAAAAATGATTGTACCTTTGCACCTCGTAAGTTTGGAGAAAATTGGTGAATTTGAAGAGCTTACGAAGAGAAAAAGAAAGGTGGCATTTAGTTAGTTTTCTGATAGTTACGCTGCTTCGAGAGAAGATCAGAGAAGAAAAATGGGATCCTTGCTTTAAGAGTAATAACTTTAAGATTTTATACAGCGATGTCAAAAATTTGTGAAATTACTGGTAAGACAGCATTAAATGGAAATAATGTTTCTCACTCAAAGAGAAGAACTAAGAAGACATTTGATGTAAACTTGTTTACAAAGAAGTTTTATTGGCCAGAGCAAGATTGCTGGATTAGTTTGAAGCTATCTGCTAAAGGTCTTCGTACGATTAACAAAAAGGGTCTTAATGCAGCGTTGATAGATGCAGCAAAGAAAGGTAACATTTAATGGAGGACTAAGAAATGGCAAAGAAAGGAAAAGAAAATCGTGTGCAAGTAATTTTGGAATGCACAGAGCACAAAGATAGTGGTATGCCGGGAACTTCTCGTTATGTCACAACAAAGAATAGAAAGAACACTCCAGACAGATTGGAATTGAAGAAATACAACCCAATCTTGAAGAGATATACTATTCACAAGGAAATCAAGTAATTTAAACTTTTAAAGGAATAGATTATGGCAAAAAAAGCAGTCGCATCCCTCCAAAAAGGTGAAGGTCGTTCTTATGCAAAAGTAATTAAGATGATTAAGTCCCCTAAGACAGGTGCTTACTATTTCGATGAGAAAATCGTTCACAACGATGATGTAAAAGCTCATTTGGCTAAATAATTTTTACAATTATATTTTGGAAAAGGCGTTATTTTATAACGCCTTTTTTTGTTTTTGAGCTAATAAAAACAACACCCCTCCCCTCTTCCTGATAATCAGAAGATCTCTCAATCAGTCCAGAATCATATCATCGTATGATTTCCTCTTAACTTGAAATAATCGTTGTTGTAAAGGATATTGCAATCAACGACAGCAAGATTAGAACACTTGCTGTCGTAGGAATTCTTGTAAACTACATCATAGCTTGACTCAAAACGGATATACTCCCTCGTTGGCACCTTTTAGCAAACCTTCCATGGCCCTTTGGTTTCCAACAGTGCACTTATCACGGTCGATCACACTTTTTGACCCGTTCGGAGTATCCCACAGTACAGGTACTATACCATAATTCTTTGCGGTTTTAGTCAGAAAATAGTAGTAGTTTGCGCGGCATTCCTCAAACTTGTCCCGCCATTCAGCGGATAGTTCCCGATTCATGATAGCAAACTCACCCATCACAACAGGGATGCCTTTATCGACAAATTTCTCTTTGATAGCAGAGAACTCCGAAATAACAGTTTCTTCCGTGTGCCAAGAACAGGAGCGATTCACTCCATTCACGATTATATTCTGATAATCCTTGCCCCAAAACCAATGAGCAGGACCCCAATCGGCGTCTTCCTCCATCAATGCATAAGTATATGGATAGTAATGAAATTCCATCAATAGACGGTTTGGAACAACATCTATCGGCATATAATCATATTGCACGGATTTATCAGCCGCCGTTCCCGCACATTGAATGACAAGGCAACGCGTTCCATTATAGCCTCCCGTGGCGCGGACCGTGTTGACAAAAGTTTGATGATATGTCTTGAGGATGGCAGCTTGCTCATCATTTTCAGTATCTGGCTCATTGGCACTGCAAAAGACCAAATGATCATCATAGTTTTTGAAATGGGTGGCAATCTGTTTCCATAAGTTCTCCTGCGTTTTGTTCACAGATGATTGTGAGACCGCGTCAACATGTCTTTCCAGCCATCCCCCATCCCAATGAATATTCAACAACACATAGAGATCATCTTTCATGCAATAGTCCACCACCTCTTGTATTCGATTCATCCACCATTCCGGTATAACACCGCCATTCGCCTCCGCATAGGTGTTCCATGCCACTGGAATACGAACGGTATTGAATCCAGCCGCTTTGTAGGCGTCAATTATCTGTTGCGTAATTTTCGGACTACCCCAACAGCTTTCATTGCTGGAGGTCGTGGAACAGCCAACTGATTCGAACGTGTTGCCAATATTGCAGGCCAAAAACATCTTTGAGGCCAACTGTGTAGCCGTTGTTTTGAGTACAGTATCAGTTGGATTACCGGTGACAGAGAACGTTATGCTATCAACATCAGTTATATTGTATTGATAGACAGAGCCATTTTTCTGCCATACATTAATAGAATTTTGAGCTGAACATGTAGCATACACACAAATAGCACAAATAAACACACAAAAATTTTTTAGTTTCATAATAGTAAATTTAAGAGGATTTTATGATTCAGTTTTCAGAATTTAAGTCGTCGTTTCAATCGATTTTACAATCTAATATCATGCAGAACAATTCGTACGATTATTTAATCGTAGGACAAAGGTATAAAATAATTTTAAAAATTTCAGCCAAGAATCATTCTCCACATTATTCACCACCTCACAATTTGTGTATAGTATAAGTCGCATATTCTAAATAAAACAATCAAATTATACCTCCCTACGATTATTTTTTAATATATTTGCATAACTTAGGCAAACAAAAGGAATGAAAATACGGATTAAGAGCATAAAATTACTATGTATTACGCTATTGTGGAGTATCTCCATAATGGTCTTGTCGGGTTGTCAGTCAAAACCCCAAGAAACCGAATCCGCACCTGTTGTTGTCGACACTGTACAATCATCCGTCATAGATATAAAACCTGAAGTGATAACATACAACTACGATACCTTATTGTATGGCAAACACTCCAAAATGATCTATTTCGGTCGCAGTTCACGTAAAGATTCCTCTGTGATCAACGACACAATCGTTTATTGCACCAATCTAAAAGAAACACAAGACTTTCGTTCCTTAGACCTTCAAATGAATCTGCTTCGAGGTCCCGTCAAAGCTATCTACATAAAAGGACGAACCCTAGTCAATAACAGAGCTATCAATGATAGCACATGGAGACTAATCTATAAACCTTTCAGCAATGCAGAATTCAAAAAGACCGACTCTACTCGATTTGATATATATGGCAAACTAACTGCTGGTAGCGTCGTATATAACAGCTGGCAAATCAATGCCAAGACAAAAGCGAAAGTGAAACGCGACGCTTTCGGCAATATCAAAGACGTTATAATAGATGCGAAAGAATATGGCACCTTCGGAGGTCGATACTTCTACGACGCAGATGGATTCCTAAAATATTACAACGTTAGAGGATGGGAGGATGGCTATCGCCTGACTAACAACATTGAAAGAAGTAGCCTGAAATCATACGAAATGGAAGGTATCAGCGAAGGGGAACCATACATATACAAACGCTTCTTCTCAATAATCGACACCGACCAATATGGGAACTGGACCATCCGAGTTTGTACGGAACACTACTACCCTGGAAACCTATACATACGTGAAGGTCAAGAGAATGAAGACAACAAATGGAACATCTCCGAAGATGATGCCGAATTGCTAAGTCACGTGGCAGAATGGCAAAATAGCCTGGATAAAACAGGTCCCGTCAGCCAATTCGCCGTCTTTGAAGACAAACCACAAAAAGTTAGGAAATGGGTTGAACTAAGAAAGATTATCTACTATTAATTCCGATTGCACCCACCTATCAGCGAACAATAACAACCTTCGTCATATCTCCCATCTTCACTGTATAGACACCCTTATTCATAGGAATCACTGTGATAGGTTGAATGCTTGTTTCTCGAGTAATTAATTGTCCACTAATCGTATATACATATACCTCGTTCGTAGCATTTTCTATGACAATCGAATGCTCTGCGCCATATATTCTCGCATTGGCGGTTGAGGAAACCAATCTAAATCCAACAGAATTTGGAGCGGAGAGAGCACCCCACACCACTTTGCAACTATCTGGATTCCACCTATCCCCCCAACCTACTGGCTGTTCCTCTGCACGACAATAAATAGCATTAGTTAGGGTCGTATCACTCATTCCAATACTATCCTGCTTAGTCATCATAGCAGAACAACCTTTGAAGACATCCCATTCCATTTGCTCGACAGAGGCAGGGATATAGACGGAGGTAAGATCCTTACATCCATAGAAAGCGTACCAGCCTATCGACCTAACCGTATCTGGGATTGTAACGGATGTGCTCTTTCCAATATATGCGGCAATTGTTTTTCCATCAAGAGAATAGACAAAATCATCTTTGATGACACCTAACTTTGTGTCAGGACCTAATCCAGGAATATCACCTATGTTTGAATCGGGATCATCTAAGACAAATGTTGTTTTGTAGTCAGGCCATGCACATTCACAATCATTCCATTTCAATGAGCTAGGTACTCTAATAACAGCAATACCATTACCTAGGAAAGCACCAAATCCGATTCCTATAAGAGAATCAGGCAGATACAAGTACCTGCCAATGCATTCATAAAATGTCCCATATCCATATATTACTCTACATCTTGGATGGATTTCAATGGAGGAAACATCCTTTATCTTGGGTTCCATCAGTATTAAATATGGGTTCTCGGCATTGCCAATATAATATGCATTTCCATACTCATTGAAAATCTCCTCATCATAACCATTATCAAAGAACCAATGATTATTACAACTCAATGTTTCGAGCAGGGTATCGGAATTTGGGATGGAAATTGATTTCAAGTGACCACAACCTAGCGATCCATAGCCCAAATAAGTAACTGATTCTGGTATTACCAAGGAAGTAAGTGAAGTGCACCCATAGAATACGCCAGAACTAATAAAAGTAACGGAATTAGGTATTTCTATGGAAGTCAGTGAACTGCAGCCCCTAAAAGCGTCATAGTCAATATAGGTGACTGTATTAGGAATTATTACAGACTCCAAACTAGTACATCCACAGAATAAAGAATGTTCAATCCTTCTTAATGAGTCGGGAAGGGTAACAGAAGTTAGACTAGAACAGCCATAGAAGGCAGAATTTTCGATGGAATCGGCAGATTTAGGAATAGTAACAGACACTAAACTCCGACAATCTCTAAAAGCTTCTTTCTCAATAAGAATGACAGAATCTGGGATTACCACAGACTTCAATTTTGAGCATTGGCTGAATAATTGGTCGGGAATCTTTTTTAAGGAATTAGGAAGTGTCACAGAAGTTAGGTTAGCACACAATTTAAAGGAACTTCCATGAAGATCTGTAACTGAATTAGGGATGGAAACGGAAACTACTATGTTATTCTTTTGGAACACATCAGCACCGATCGTTTTAACATGTTCTGGAATAACAACGACAGAGTCTGTTCCAACATAACCAATTAGGTTTTCTTTTGTTCTATCAGAATAAATAAAGTCACCATCGTAAACAGTACTAAGGCGATTTTTCGCGCCCCATGGTCCCCCATTAGCTTCTCCCGCATATACAATGGTATTAATGCCTGCAAAAGCATTTCCTTGAATAGTCTGCACAGATTCGGGTATATAAAAAGGCGACAATTTTGAGCAACCTTTAAATGCCTCCTGTTCAATGAGAGTCACCGAATCAGGGATTGTCACAGATTCCAAATTGGAGCATTGATTGAATAATTGACTAGGAATTTTCTTTATAGCGTTGGGAAGTTGAACAAATGTTAGGTTGGAACACCATTTGAATGAACTTCCATAAATGTTTGTAACTGAATTAGGGATGATGACAGAGGTGATTTCTCTGCACTGTGCGAAACTTCCGACCGTAGTGACCGAATACTCCACTTCGTCGTAGGTAATCTTCTCAGGTATGACAACTTCTCCCGATATGTTTTCATTGGCTGCAGAGACATAGACTGTGTGTGCCACTGTATCTATCTCTGTATATGATAGTCCATCAACCACAAAAGAATTAGCCATGGAAGGCATTCCCAATAATGCAAAACCTATGAGCCATACAAATAGACGAAGATTCGTCAAAGAGTTCATCTTCTTTGGTTTATTGTTATCCATATATCTTAGTTTATAAGTTAAAATTTATTCCAGTCAAATCGATTATGACAAAATTAGATATATAAATTGAATTTACGCATCCTTTTCACAGAAAAGAAATGATCTCAAACAAAATCACCTAACCCTATTTTTTCTGCGAAGTCGGTGTCACTCCATACAACTCCTTAAATCTTCTGCTAAAGTATGATGGGTCATTGAATCCAACTGAATAGGCTATCTCACTAATCGGCATATCTCCTTTCTCCACCAATCTCTTAGCCAAAGAGAATCGATATTCTGACAAAATCTCTATCGGACTCTTGTTGGTCAACGATTTCAATCTACGTGCTAAGGTAGATTTACTCATTCCCATACCCTTTGCAATGTCATTAAACGAGAATTCTGGATTCTTATAATTCTCTTTTATCACCTCCATCAATCTGTCCAACAAAGGATTGATATCGTCTTTTGGTACCTCCTTCTCCTCTATCGTCCTTGAGAGCATCTGAATCTGCGTCTTCTGTTGCCAACTCAAGAAGTTAACAATTTGCATCAGCAACTCATTGTCCTCAAATGGCTTAGCAATGAAATTAATAGCACCCAGCGACATACTTTGACGACGTACCTCAATATCACTCTTAGCAGATAAAAAGATCAACGGAATATTGGCAGATAATAGGTTACGTTTAAGTTGCTCGTACATCTCCATACCATTCATCTTCGGCATTTCAATGTCGCTCACAATCAAATCTGGTATCTTCTCCATAGCCAATCGAACAGCGTCTTCTCCATTTCCTGCTTGATAAACAGTTACATAATTGGACAATAACTCACTCACATGAGACAATAACAACGGATCATCATCTACCACCAAGATCGATTTACCTTGTAATAACTCATCGTCGTTAACTGTAACGGGTACTTGATTGTCTGAGGTGTCCTCTTTTACTCTTTGTTCTTGTGATTTAGGGAAATAAACTGAAATATCAGAACCCTCATTCAACACGCTCTCAATCTTAATCGTACCATTGTTTTTATCCACAAAGTCTGTTACAATCTGAAAGCCCAAACCAAATCCCATCTCCTCCTCTGTACCTTTAGAGGAGAAATGGTTACTTCCCTTCAATAAGTTTTCAATTTGGTCGCTCGACATACCCACACCTTGGTCGATTATTCGGACAGCCGTTTCCTCCTCCGTATCATTAATTTTCACAGTGATACTCTTTCCTGACGGAGTAAACTTGATGGCATTTGTCAGCAAGTTACGTATCACAGTGGATACCATACGTGGATCTGCATAGGTCAGATTTTGGCAATCCTCATCAACAGTCAGTTCAATATTTTTCTCTGATAACAAGCCATTTAAGAAAGATACGGTTTCTGAAACAAGACTCGGCATATCAAAATTTTGTGGTTGGAAAGTCATCTCCATACCTGATTCGGCCGACCATTGCAATAATTTCAGCATCTCATTCTGCAACGACTCAGATTCTCTTGTCACGTTAGAGAGGATGGTCTGTTGCTCGGACAAAGAGTATTGCTTCGTCAGAAGTCGTTTCAGTGTGGTAACGATGGCAAACATTGGATTCTTAAGATCGTGTCCAATCACAGAGACCAACTGATTCTTTTCCTTTAACGATTCGAGCAATGATTTATTTCTACTTTCTATCTCCTCATTTTTCTGACTTAGATTCTCATTAACAAGACGTAATTCCTCCGTGCGTATCGCCACCATCTCACTTAACTTAGCCTTCTGGCGTTCCACTCTACGCGTCTTCACACATATTATCAAATATATCAAGCCCAGCAATAAAACAACCAATATTAAACGGAAAAGTGTGGTATTCCACCATGGAGGTAAGACGGTGATTTTTTGAACTTGTTTCTCATTCATGAAAGATGCCGACAACTCTACAGTGAATGTTCCCGTAGGAAGATAAGAGATCTCTATTTCCCGCTTCCCTGCCAAATCTATCCATGCAGAATCCAGTTCAACAATACGATAATAAACAGATTCCTTGCTCTTCAAAGAATAATCAACCAAATCAAAATAGAGTTTTATATGAGTATCATCATATTTCAGTTTCACTGGAGAAGAGGGACTACAGCTCCAAGACTCCCCATGCGACGATACGATGCGAGAGAAGGAGAAGAAATGATGTGTGTGATGATCAGAATAGGTAGGATTGACACACACAAATCCATCGCGACAACCAAAGAATAAATTACCTGATGACGATATAAATGAAGCATGAGATATAAAATGGTTGGAATGATGAAAATCGGATGATGTGATAGAGACCTGTTTTTCGCCATCAATAGGAAGTGTTTGGATGCCGTTAGCACCAGCGACCCACAGGCGTTGTTGATTATCCATTAAGATGGAAGAATAGTCACCCTCTATAATCCTTATTAAAGAGTCCTCCGCATTAAACACATAGATACCCTGATTAGATGTAACATATAAGCTATCATGGAAGAGCGCATGACTGAAATGCAATGGTTGGCGAGTGTTCGTCTTATCCGCATCTGGGAATATTGGGCGAAATTGTGTTTTTGAATGCGTCGTCAAATTACTCCATATTGTGCGAGAGGTAATGATACGAACATTACCGGCAGGATCCTCCATTAGGTAATCACACCATATATCATCGTATGGGTTCATCGTAGAATCACGAAGAAAGATACGTTGCCACTGATTATTTATATTTGCATAGACTCCATTTCCAGACGTTGCCACATAAAGAGAACCATCTTTCGTCGGTAAGATGGATTTAGTTGTAAAGATAGGATGGTCAATTCCAGTGTAGGTTACCTTTTCTATCTTTCCAGTGTAAAGCCAGATTCGGTCTGTCACACCACCCCAATAGCCAATCAAGAAAGAACCATCAGATTGTTTCGCAATGGTGATGATATTATTAGAAGAAAGGCCGTTAGACACATTGAAATTCTTAATGATTTGAAAATGGGAATCCAACCAAAAAAGTCCCATTCCATCGGTACCAAACAAGATATCTCCCTCTGTAGTTTCGGAAAAGCATGAACCTATGGTAGATGGAATGCCTACTGAATTTGCCGTCACGTATGGAGAATCGGAGAAACGGGAAGTTTTCCATACACCGGTCGCCAAAGAGGATACCCACAAATTATTATTTCCATCCAAGTATAATGAGGAAATCTTAGCCAGTGCATCTTCATTTTCATTGGTTGGTATGATTTTGACGCAGTCCGCCTTGCCCTCTTTAAAGGTCACTTGCCACAATCCATCCCCAAGCGTACCCATCCAAACCATGTCCATCGAGTCTTTCACCATGCAAGAGACATAGCGAAAAGGCAGTGCCACCTTACGAGGCGAATGGATGGTACCATCCCTATCCAACTCCACAATCCAAAGGGAACCAACAGGAGAGCTAAGTAATAAATGATAATCATCCAACCATAAGTGATGTTCGATCATCTCCTTCATCTGAGGTTTGAAGTTGTAGGCAGACAATGCTTCTCCATTCTCATCCAATACACAGACGCCATCATAATCCAACACCCAGTAACGATTTAGAAAGTCTGTTGTAACATCCAGCACATACGAGTGCATTAATTCAGGCAATATATGAACGAACTGATTAGAATCCCTATCAAAACGATAAACACCCTGTGCCGTGGCGAGCAATCCTCTCCCATCCTTCTGTGTTACATAATTTTTGATATCATATTTGTAGGTAGTATCCTCCATAAAGCCAGATTCATCAGAAAAGGTGTTCGTTTCATAATCATAAGAGGACAAAACACTACGAGAGCTCGAAACGGTCAGTTTCCCATTGGGAAGAATGAATACTCTTTTCAAGTCATTCGTTAGAATCTCTGGATATTGATCCACCGTATAGTTGACGAAATGAGAGCCATCGAAACGACTAACACCATTCACCGTAGCAATCCACGTGAAACCCATCGAATCCTGAACAATATCATTTGTCGCGTTGCTACACAACCCATCCTCCATCATATAGTGAGAAAAAAGCATACGCTCCTCTTTCGCCATAAGAGATATAGGCGCAAAGAGAATTACAGCCAACACTATTTTCAAAAATCGTATCATTCCACTTCAAAACAACACCTACAAAATTACAAAATCTTGAATACCTCAAACCAAAAGTTGATATTTTTTATGAAAGGATAAATACATTTGGAACAATAAGAATTATGCAGGCAAAAAATTTCCCTAATTAATATTTTGTTTTTCTCCAGTTTTTCATACATTTACACGAATTTTTGCAATTTATTTACAAAGATTAGGCATTCAAAAATAACGCAATCAGTGGATTTTTATCGTGGGACCACATAAAATAGAAAGATATGGATATAGACAAATTGACAAAAGTAATCGACTTCGTCAAAGAAGGGATTAACAGCATTGAGAAGATGACAGAAAAAGAGAGTAAGAAAGAGGATGAGCCTGAAAAAGAAAATTCATCACAGACTGAATCCCCCAAAGAAGAGACATCCATCATAACGGAGATTACCAACAAGGTAAAAGACAAAGCCAAGGAGGAGGGAGATAAACTGTTTGAATCATCCCATTTGGCTGACGCATTAAGAAAGATAGAAGAAAAGACAAATGAAATTGCCTCTTCGAATCAAGCTATAGAGAACACGATTAGCAATCAGATTAGTTCTTCCAATGCCCAATTAAAAGAAAGCATAGAAGAGCAAAATAACAGAACGATGGAGACTGTGCAAGACCTCACCTCTTCCCTATCCTCTCTATCGTCTGATGTACAGCAACTCCAATCGACCATGATTAATCTTCAAGCTGATGTTAAGGAAGTTACAGAGATGAAGCAAGCATTGGATGAAGTGAAAAACAGAGCAACAGAATTAGAAAAACAAAATAAACAAATGATATTCTTTTTAGTGGGGATTAGTGTAGTTAGTGTTATACTTTTGATTATACTCCTTTTGAAATAATTATTAGTAACCAAATATAGTATATTTATGAAGAAAATTTTTTTAGTGTTATTCGCTCTGATAGGGATGAGCGTAACAAATTTACAAGCACAATTTTATGTGTACAAAGAGGGAAAGATAATTTATCAAATAAATGATTCTCGTCCCGACTCCATCTTGTTTGAAAAGCCTGCAACTCCAGGATTAGATGGACGTTTCGTTAAAGCAACTGAGTGTAATGAATCAAACGACACAAATGCCAGACCCGCTAATAATTATATTACATTCAATTTCGATTTAGAAAGTGGAACCGGAACCATTGCTATCAACAACATTATCATAAACTGTTGTGATACATTGAGTGGCGACATCACCACATCTGACAATACAATCACTCTGACGCCGAAAGTAACAGGACATGCAGCTTGTAATTGTCTCTGCTCTCACAGCATAATATATGAAATATCTGGAATAGAGGAGAAAAAGTATAGAATTATAGCTACTGACATAATCGATACAACCATCGATCTATCGATAGGAACATCAGGACGCATAATACCCTCATTAAATTTAGATAGTATACCTTCTACTATGTTCTATGACATCAACATGGTTAATAGCAGAAGTTCCGAATGTAAAGGATCTCCATACGACATGGAAGAAGGGAAAGGCGTAAATGAAGAGAAAAGGGCTGAAAATTCAGAGATGTTCAAATATGACTTCGATTTAAGGACCGGAAATGGAACCATTACCTTCATCAATTTCGAGTCTAATTGTTGCGACTCTCTTAAAGCAATCCTGGATCCAAGTTCTGCCATTCCGTATATCAAATTGAAAACTGTTTCATTAAAAGATGAGGTATGCAAATGTTTATGCACATACGACATTACAGCATCATTCCGAGGAATGAAGAAAAGAGAATATACCATTGAGTGGGATAACTATAAATTTAAAATCGATCTATCAGCTTCAGCAAGTGGCATCATCTACGCCAACCAAGTTGAGAAATTACCAATTATACACGCATTAGGACAATGCAGCAAGAATGAGGTAGGAAATGATAGTATCAACAACAATCAAAACACTGATGCAATTGTAATTGAACAGGAAGATAGCGTTAAATATAGTTATAATCCGGAAAAAGAATTGTTGAGCATAAAATATTTCAAACGTGTATCCTCTTGCTGTACACAGTTTATCTATACAACTACAATAGATGAAGCAAATAATATTACTGTGACAGAAAGTATGGAAAATGATATATGCGATTGTATTTGTCCATTCGACATAGAGCTACTCTTTAATAACATGAAAACGAAAAAATACACCATTAAGATGTATCCATATAAATTCGTAGTGGATTTGACAGATCCTAAGAATTATGAAGGTGTTATAAATCTTAAAGATAGTATTCAAGACTAAATTTTAGGGACAAACCCTACTATACAAAAAACGAGCAGGCGGTCATTTCTCAACGACCGCCTGTTCTTTCAAAGGCTTAATTCACATTCACTTCACAATTTTAAGGGTGATTTTTTTTAAGGTGAGTTGATCCATAGAGATGAGATACAAACCATTCATCCAATTTGCAGATGAGATAGCTGAATCTCCTTTCTCTACAGATCCTGAATATACGGTTTTCCCGGTTATGTCCATAACTGTTACACTTGCACATTCCTTAGAGATGATATGTAATTTATCTCCATCATCTGTGAAATATGCAATTACACCGTGATTTTCGATATATTGCTGATTCACATCAGTACTTCCACACTTAATCAAATTAGCTTTTTTAGATTCCTTTTTCCATGAATCTGTAATCAACTTTCCCCAATCACCAGATGCCGTATAAGTCATCGTATTATTCCAATTGGAGATAGATATATTTGAATAGGATGCTAATACAGGATTTGCAGTCGCATCCTTTACTAAGTCCAAGTATTCAACGGGACTGCCATTGCCATACCATGACCATGCCAACCAGCCTACGTTCTTAGCAGCACAATAAGAAAGGATCTTTTCCTCATCTACATCACCGTCACTGTGAAACCAACCAAACTC
>CACZUS010000006.1 GCA_902784425.1 uncultured Bacteroidales bacterium | reverse complement strand
TCAATACCCAAACGCATGATGCAATAATAACGAGCTTTATAATCTGAAATCGTAAAGACATCAGCAGGTGCAGTATATGCTACTTTGATGAACTCAGGGCAATCACGTTGTGTCACACCAGAAACAGATCCATATACAGTTCCATCCGGAGCAGCTCCTTCGATTGCCTTTCCTACAATAGAAACAATCTGACCTTCGAATGTTTTAGGTCTATTCTTAATAAAAGAATACAACCATACCTTGGTCATCTTGCTATAAATATTGGAATAATATTCTTCTGTGATAGGAATCCACTTAGGTTCACTTGTCGTACCTGATGTTGTAGCGTACATCTTAGGCTTTCCAGGAAAAAGCACATTTGGCTCTCCTTGTTTGTGACGCTCTACATACGGACGAAAATCTTCGTAGTCGTTAGGTTTAACATTCTCTTGATATCTCTTAAACAACTCCTCTGGTGTTTGAGCTTCTAATATTTTTGCGAAATTATGCTCCTTTCCATATACGGAATCCTTTGCATAATCCAAAATCTGACGTAATGTCTTTTCTTGCGCTTTCTTACAATCTTTAGCTGCTTTATCCAATTTCATCCATTGCAATTTTCCTGCAATAGAAAGGAGCGTTTTTATTTTCCACGCACCCTTTGTCTTTGGTTCATTCATATTTTGTAATTTATAAATTATCTAATATAATCTCACGTTTTACAAATTCGACTGCTAAGATAAACAATTATTAGCACATAATGAGTTTATTAGTAAAAAAATCTTAATTTTTCATCAACTCTGCCCCTTTTCCCATTCTGTCTCTCTCCTTTCTTCTTGTTTTTTTTCAGAACTTAATAAAATGGAAAGAATAGACTCCTGATTCATCTTCCACCTGTATCACATATGCCCCCGAATTCCATTCCATCACATTAAAATAGGCATTTTCTTGTTTCATGTTCCTATACAATTTCTTCCTTCCACTACAATTGAATATTGTTATCCTCGACTTACCCGTCAATCCATCAATATGCAAGTCTCCATCCGTAAATTTAGGATAAACCTCAATCTTGCTTTTTTGTACAAGAGAAACGGCAGAAACAGTCTGTTTTTTCAAAGAAACAGGAGTAGCCGCGCACGTATTTCCCACCGAAATTCTCCAATTGTAGAAATAGAGATACCATGGTTTGTTCGCAAGCCATGCTGGTGAGGTTCCATCAATAGAAACAATGTCTTCTAACTCATACGGATATTGAATATCTTCATCTGTATGGGAATGATACAAAGGTGCTGTCGTTCCTAAGGCGTCCATCCTATATTTCCCTGGCGACAGGGTGGCAGATAGCGCCAGACGATTCTCTCCTGGAGATAAATTTTCATACTTCTTTATTGCAACCACTTCACCCGACTGATCATCTAAGATCCGTATCACTGCATCTAATTCTGACTTGGGATAGATTGATAGAGAGTCGATCGTCAATGCTTTCTTCACTGTAAACAGCAAGGATTCAGAGAAGTCGCTACGCGTCCACACATTTGAAGTCAGTCTCTTCTTCCCCACCAATCCATTATACGAACCAGCGTCCTTCACATATACATAGGATGGTATGGTTGTCATCTGTGCTGTGTACGTTGCACCTGTAGCCAACGATTCCGTCAGTTGTTCATCTGCATACCACTCATATTGGCTTTCGCCCGACACCTGCAAATTTGCTTCTGTTCCTCCTGGCAGTTCCGTCACACGAACTGGCAGCAAACCCGAGGTGACCGTCACCCGATCTATCACCTCATCACAATTGGCAGTAGACACCTTCACTGTATACGTGCCTCCTTCACAGACCTTCAACGTAGAACCCTTGTCATCCAACCGAACACCATCTTTTTCCCATTCATACTGATATTCTGACTCATCTGGCAATTGCGTGTCTAACAACAGGAAAGAGGTGGCACACAAATGCTTATCCCCTCCCAATGCTGGATGAAGAGAGGCATACAAATGAACCGTGTCGCGGGCACTACACCATGCGCTATCCGTAATCAACACATAACTACCCTCTTGCCACACCTGAACGATTGGTTCCCGAGCAAAGATCTCGCCATTTCGCAGCCATAGGTATTCTCTTTTGTCATCACTTAAATCTGATGTAAACGTATATGATTTGGCTCCCGTACAAAGGGATTGATTTTTCCCGACCTCTGGTTTCCGACAAGTTTGATACGAAACATCCTCATAAGAGGTTCCTATACGAATGTCATCCAACCATGTGTAACATGTTTCCGTCGGACACCACGTCTCATCATCACCCCCATGAAATGTTGAAATATAGAGATCATCCACTTTGTCTCCATTCGAGGTGAAACGCAATCCCTGCACAAGCAATACGTGTTGACCATTTATCCAAATCTCCATCTCTCCGTCATAGGTAGAACCATCCTTGTTCATCTTCACACGTTCTGCTACATGATACCACTTACCTCGTTCAAAAACGACTTGTCGTCCATCTGGATAGATCAATTCAAAATCTTCACCAAATTTATCTGGTTTATCCATGTGATAGAGATACAACACAGCCTTACCTCCTGCTCTCCACATCAGACGTGCAGAAAAGCCATTCGTACCGTCGCACGCATCGCCACCCGAACAATTATCGCCACCCGACAAACCTGGCAGTTTTCCTCCATAACTAGTTGTTCCCCATGAGAAATTTTCAGAGAATCTCAAACAATAAGAGGCATAGGCTTCATCCCGCTTCTCGAACTTTAGCTGCACCTGACAACCTGTTTCCGATGGTCCATAGCCATTTTTCGGATAGGTGATTCGAACCGACTGTCGACCAGACGCCGACTGACACGTATCCAAAAGCGTCCTTGTCGCCAACGAATTGTCCCACGTCCCCGTTTGAAATCCCCTCTTTTGCAATTCTTCACGAGAAAGAGAAGAACCACTTTTGAAATCTTCAAAATTGGTGGAAGAAATCAGTGCCGCCCACGAAGCGATGGACAGCACTGACAAATATAACATTATGATTATTCTCTTCATTCTATAGAACTCACTTGTACTATCTAACAATTATCTTCGCCGTAGCAGAACCTTCTGCACCTTCAATCATAATGAAGTAAACGCCCGCGGAAAGGGAACTGCCATCGATAGCAAAATGCGCCGCACCTTTTTCCACACATTTCTCTCCAGTTAAACAGATTGTTCCAGAGATAGTGCACACTCTCCATCTGATTGTTTGGTTAGAAGCCGATACAAAAGAGACCGATGCCATGTCATTGATTGGATTAGGAGAAACCTCGAGTTTCTCAATGTCAGAATTCACTAGAGTCACAGACACACTTGAATCTGACACGATAGTGAAGACTCCACTCTTCTCATCGTTCTCATCACTACCCATCGTTATCACTTTGTATTCATACTCACCCACTTCATCATCCGCAATTCCTGAGAATGAAATAGTCTTAGCCTCTTTGTTGATCGTATAATAGATACCATTTGGAAGTCCAGTCACCATCACACCTGCCGCATTCTCCCATGAATAAGAAAACTCCTCAATTGCTTCACCTTTTTTCACGCTTTGGGAACTTGAACCAGCACCATGTTTCGTCAACACTGCAGGTTGTGTAGGTTCATTTAATTTTTTGTAGTATTCTACAGGGCTATATCCCAAATGAGGAGGTTGATTATATCCACAATTCTGCCAAGCTATTGCCAAATCATATACGTGATCATCACGAAGCCAAGGCAGTTTATAATCGCTCGGAATAGTGGTTGGATAGATGGTCATATAATATTTGCCATTCACTGATGTCCAGAACAACGACTCCTCACGCCAGTCTCCTATGATATCAGCCTGCAAGCAGCAATTATACTTTGTATCATTGTTTGTATTGGCACCCCATGGAATCTTTGTTCCATCAATAATGATGTTATATCCATACGTGTAGACACGTTCCCATGTTTTACTTTGACTATTCCATTTATCCACATGACCACGATCAGTATACTCTTCATACAGATCGCCATCAAAGAAGATGCGGAAATTAATAGAACTACTTGTTGTGGAACCCACATGCCAAGCAGAGATAGGCTCATCCTTACATGAGTACATCAGTTCATCGCTCCAATCAAAATATTCAGCGCCATCATACCTGCTATCACAATCAAGTATCATACCACGACCTGTATCACCACCCGTCTGAGGTCGTCCTGCCAAGACTTTACCCGTCTTTGCATCCAACAAAGCGCAATTGTATTTTACGACACGCTCATCAGTTTCTTCTGTAATCATAAAATATTCCAAGCCTTCGTTATACGGACTAAACTCGCCCAAATGGGTAGCATCCCCGTGTCCGAATCCAGTATTCCACAACACAGAGCCATCATCATCCAAGCAAGCTGCTCCCACGATTACCTCATCAAAGCCATCATTGTCGACATCTCCACAAGTGATACTATGAGCACCAGCGCCAAAGATAGATTTACTGTCGTTGCGTTCTGATGCATTCCTCCATAAATTTGTCAAAGAATTTCCATCCCACGAATAAGCTGCGGCATACGAGTAACCGTAGATGCCACGAGTCGTAACGAAACAAGGTTTAGCCACGCCATTCACATTCAAGACTGCCACACATGATTTGAACCAGTTTCCTCTATGACCATACGTGTTTCCATCTGTCTTACCAGGCTCCGTACTCCACTCCCTTTGAATATTAAAATAAGGCCAATAATCAATCGTAGCCAATTCTTTTCCAGTTCGTCCGTCGAAGCAAGTGATCCACTCCTTACCACCATCTGTAATCACACCAGAGCTGTTGATAGATGATTGGTTATGATTAGCGCCACGAGCCGCACCCGTTGAGAGATAGTTGCCCGTTGCATCTTTCGAGCCCTGAGCCGTTTTCACAATTAGCTCTCCATAGCCATCCTCATCGAAGTCATAACACAAAAAGGAGAAACGGCAACCACCTAGCACATTAGGTCCCAAGTTGATTCGCCACATGAGTGTTCCATCCAATTTTATGCAATCAATAATCGGAGGAGCTGTCGGCGTACAAGTCGCGCCGATTCCAGCTGCCCATGTCATGATGATCTCTTGTTCGCCATCGCCATCCATATCATAGGCAGAGCAGTCGTAAGGGAAATAGGCAAGGCGTTCCCCCTTCAAGGTATACTCACCCGGATGATTCAATTGGATAGGATAATAATCATACTCGGTACTTTTCACACCCGTCTGCTCATCAATCTTATTTCCAAGATTATCATACACTTCCAGCGAGAAGGTGGAGTTTTGATACTGCGAAGACAATGTGACGTTCGTTTTATCCTTCATCTCACTGACCAACCTACCATCTGCATACAATTTATAAGTAGTGGTTTTAGGAGCATCCGTAGCGCGCATACGCCAACTCACAAAAACACCATTCGATGTTTTTGAAGCCCATAGTGCACGTGATTTCCCTTCTGCAAGGCAATCCATCACACAAAGTGACATACAAGCAACGCTTATTAAGAATGTTGTAACAATGTTTTTCATGAAATTTAGTTTTACGTTTTCTTTATGGTTTCTATTATCATCGACAAAAATACGATTATTTTTTTACAGAAAAAACTTATTTACAATGGAAAAGAGATTACGGACAGGAATCTATCAGAATGCAAATTCGTCTTCATCACACAGAGACATGGAAAATGCACAAAATAAATTGAAATCCGCCAAATATTACTATCTTTGCAAAGAATTACAAATCTAATAGTTAGAATATGATCATTGAAGATAAAAAATTTGTAGCCGTTTCTTACGATCTCTTCATTAGAGACGAAGAAGGAAAACTTGAGTTATGGGAACAAGCTCCAGCTTCTGAGCCTCTAAAATTTACATGTGGATTGGGCATGATGTTGGAAAAGTTCGAAGAGAATCTTCGCGGACTAAAAAAAGGTGACACATTTGATTTTACCATCGACAAAAACGATGCTTACGGAGAGTATGAAGATGGAAGAGTTGTTGAATTGGACAAATCTATATTTTTCGTTGATGGCAAATTTGACGCTGAATATATAAAAGAAGGTAACATCGTTCCAATGATGGATGTTGAGGGAAACAGAATGAACGGTATCGTTCTGAAGGTAGGTAAAGATAAGGTTAAGATGGACTTCAATCATCCACTTGCAGGTGAAGACCTTAACTTCAGAGGATCGGTCATCGAAGTAAGAGATGCTACAGAAGAGGAAATTGCAGTGGCTATGAATCCACACAAATGTGGTGGCTGCGGTGGCGGAAGTTGCGGTGGCGACTGCGGCAGCGGTTGTGGTGACGGCTGTGGTGACAGTTGCGGCAATTGCAATATTTAATCAGAACTATGAACTATGAATTCATTTGGCAACATATTAAAGATTAGCACTTTTGGTGAATCTCATGGCCCCGCCATTGGTGGTGTTATCGACGGGTATCCTGCGGGAATTCCTATCGACATTGAATTCATTCAGAAAGAATTGAACCGACGTCGTCCTGGTCAATCGAAGCTAACCACTTCACGCAAAGAGAGTGACACAATTGAGATTCTATCCGGCACGTTCGAAGGGTTGTCTACTGGAACGCCCATCGCTTTCATCGTCCGCAATGAGAATCAACACTCAACTGATTATTCAGATTTGAAAGATCTCTATCGTCCCTCTCATGCAGACTATACATACGAAGCAAAATATGGCATAAGAGATTACACTGGCGGAGGGAGAAGTTCCGCTCGCACCACCATTGCACAAGTAGCAGCTGGTGCGTTCGCCAAACTCATTCTTCGTAGATTAGGTGTGGAAATCCATGCATACACATCACAAGTGGGTTCAATCGCCACAGAAAAAAGTTATCATGAACTAGATTTGAACGGGACGGAGAACAACGATGTCAGATGTCCAGATCCTGAAGTGGCTGATGCCATGCAAGATCTTATTCAAAAGACCAAAGAGGAAGGTGACACGATTGGAGGTATCATCAGTTGCGTCATCCAACACTGTCCTGTAGGATTAGGTGAACCTCAATTTGGCAAACTACATGCACTCCTTGCACAAGCAATGCTCTCCATCAACGCCGCAAAAGGATTTGAATATGGATGTGGATTCGAAGGTGTCACAAAGAAAGGTTCCGAATTGAACGACGTTTTCTACAACGATCATGGTGTTGTTCGCACCAAGACCAACAATTCAGGTGGTATACAAGGTGGTATATCCAATGGAGAAGACATCTTTTTCCGCGTGGCTTTCAAGGCAGTGCCAACACTTTTGAAAGACCAGCAAACAATCAATCGCAACGGAGAAGAAGTCACCTTCAAGGCAAGAGGAAGACACGATCCTTGCGTCTTGCCACGTGCAGTTCCAATTGTCGAAGCAATGGCAGCCCTTACACTAGCCGATGCCTATTTGCTATCCAAAACCAACCACTAGATTCTATATGTCTCATAGGTTTTAGGTGAAATTTTCAATACAAACAAAAGGAAGCGCCCATTCACACGAGTGAGGCGCTTCTCTTTTACTCTTACATATAAAAAATCAAGAGTTATTTTTTCCGAACGAAAAATAAAGAAACATTGCAATAACGTACTCTAAATTATGTTCCTCCTACCATGAGAAGGAAGGAAAAGCAAAGATTTTTTTATCAAACCTTGTTTTTCAAAAAAAAATTGTAAATTTGCACTTCTTTTTTAAGAATTGCTTTATTACTGAATATTAAATAGTTAACATTTATTAACGTATCAAAATAAAATTCAAAAAGATGAAAGCATCACTAAAAGATGTATTTGAGCCCAAATTATTCTCTTGCATCAAGAGTTATGACAAAGGGCAATTGAGTACCGACCTCATGGCTGGAATTATTGTGGGAATTGTAGCTATACCACTTGCCATTGCATTTGGTATAGCATCAGGTGTAGGTCCGACAGAAGGATTGGTTACAGCTATCATTGCTGGATTACTCATCTCCGTATTTGGCGGTTCAAAAGTACAGATTGGTGGTCCAACGGGAGCTTTCATTGTTATTATATATGGAATCATTCAAGAATATGGATTATCGGGATTGATGATTGCCACGATCATGGCAGGTGTTATTCTGATAGTGATGGGCTTAGTAAAATTAGGAAGCATCATCAAGTTCGTACCCTACCCTGTCATTGTTGGGTTCACCGGAGGTATTGCGCTAACGATATTTTCGACGCAGATGAATGATTTGTTTGGTTTAGGTATTGAGAAAGTACCAGCAGACTTCCTTCACAAATGGATCTGTTATTTTCAAAATTTCACACAAATCAACTGGTGGGCTTTTGGTGTCGGTATTGTCAGCTTACTAATCATCATATTCACACCAAAGATATCCAAGCGAATACCAGGTTCGTTAGTAGCTATCATCGTAGCAACAATTGGTGTTTTAATTCTTAAAAAATACTTCGGTATAACAAGCATTCAAACCATTGGCGACTTGTACGAATTACCGACAGGTGTACCGACACCAACTATTCCTGACATGCAATTGGATGAGGGACAAACCATAGTAAGTGTGATCCGCAGACTATTTCCAGCGGCCTTCACCATTGCCATGCTCGGTGCAATAGAATCCTTGCTATCTGCCATGGTGGCTGATGGTGTTATTGGCGATAAGCATAATTCCAATACAGAATTGATCGGTCAGGGTATTGCCAATCTTGTTGTTCCTTTCTTTGGTGGTATACCTGCAACAGGAGCAATTGCCAGAACGATGACCAACATCAACAATGGAGGACGCACACCAGTTGCTGGAATCATCCATGCATTTGTTCTTTTATTGGTTCTGCTCTGTTTAGGCCGTTATGTGGGTTACATCCCAATGCCATGCTTGGCTGGCGTCTTGATTTTTGTTGCCTACAACATGAGTGGATGGAGAACCTTTGTTTCCTTATGGAAGAGTCCGAAATCAGATTTCTCCGTATTGATGGTTACCTTTATATTAACAGTCATCTTCGATTTGACAATTGCGATTGAGATTGGACTATTGCTTGCAGTCGTGTTATTCTTACGACGCACAAGCGAAACATCTGTCATTCGAGTATTCCACGGAGAGATTGACCCAGGAGAGAATCTGGACGTAACCGTTCACGAAGAGAAGTTGATCATACCAAAGGGTGTTGAGGTATATGAGATTGACGGACCATATTTCTTTGGTATTGCCAACAAGTTTGATGAAGTGATGCAAAGCGTTGCAGAAACACCTAAAGTGAGAATCATTCGAATGAGAAAAGTTCCTTTCATCGATTCCACTGGATTACATAACTTGGAGAATTTGTGTATTCAATCCCAAAAAGCAGGAATAACGGTTGTTCTTTCTGGAGTGAACACACATGTTGAAAGAACATTATTAAAGGCTAAAATGGACCATCTAATAGGCAAGGAAAACATATGCTCCAATATTAACGCAGCTTTGGAAAAAGCCGGAGAATACATTAATAAATAATCCGGTAAAAAAAAGAAGGCTTTTTCAAGCCTTCTTTCTTACAAAGTTCAGAACAAATAGTAGTCATTAGGTCTATAATTCTAACACTATTATTGAATAGTTAGGTCTGGTTTTTATCTTATAGTAAAATTAGAAATTTTTGTATTATAATCTTATGTTTCCGATCTTACGCTTTTCTTATAGCAACACAAGCATTATGACCACCGAATCCTAGAGAATTTGAAATAGCCATCGTCAAATCTACCTTTTTAGCGAGAACTGGCGTGTAATTCAAATCGCACTCAGGATCTGGTTCTGTCAATCCGATTGTTGGAGTTACAATATTGTTTTGCAATGACAATGCGGAAATAATCACCTCCATACCACCAGCTGCACCCAACGTATGACCTGTCATTGACTTGGAAGAGCTGATATGTAGTTTCTTTGCATTCTCTTCTCCAAATGCCAACTTCAAAGCTTGGGTTTCTGATTTATCATTCAATGGAGTACCTGTACCATGGGCATTTACATAGACAACATCAGATGCATTGTAATTAGCTTCTTGAATAGCTTGTGCAATCGCACGAGAAGCACATGACCCATCAGGTTTCGGAGCTGTATAATGATATGCATCGCATGTATTACCATATCCGCATAACTCACCATATATTTTAGCTCCACGAGCCTTAGCATGTTCATATTCCTCAAGGATAACGATACCTGCACCCTCACCTATAACGAATCCTGCTCTTCTTGCATCGAAAGGCAGAGAAGCAGCTTTTGTGTCAGTTGCTTTTGTCAACGCCTTACAGTTGGTAAATCCACCGACCGCCAAAGCATTAATTGCAGCTTCCGCACCACCAGCGATGATTGCATCAGCATATCCATATTTGATGGCTCTATAAGCTTCACCAATAGCATGAGTACTAGTAGCACAAGCAGTCACTACAGGCAAGCAAGGACCTTCAGCATGATGAGCAATAGCTACGTTTCCAGCAGCGATATTAGAAATCATCATTGGGATGAACAACGGAGAGATTCTATTGGCACCCTCCTCATTCAATTTTGTACATTCCTTGATGAACGTCTGCATACCACCGATACCAGAGCCAACATAGACGCCCAATCGTTCAGGATTAATCTTACCAGCCAAATCACTGTCTTCCATAGCTTGAGCAGCTGCAGCCAAAGCAAATTGGCAATAACGGTCTGATCGACGAGCCATACCTTTATCCACACCAAAATCCTCGACGCAGAAATCTTTTATCTCGGCAGCAATTTTGACAGGCATATCAGTTGTATCAAAAGATGAGATAGCTGATATACCACAAACACCCGTTTGCAAATTATGCCAGAAGGTTGGCACATCATTACCTATCGGGCTGACAACGCCCAAACCTGTTATTACAACTCTTTTCATTATCCTACTCTATTTGGGGTATTTTTTAATATAGCCTCTGCCTCTGTCATCATCTTTTCAATAATTGCAGCAGCAGGTTTTTCTTCTTTGATCATACCAGCGATCTGACCTGACATGAAAGATCCTTCTTCCAAGTTTCCGTCTTGTACTGCCTTTCTTAAAGAACCCGAACCAAATGCCATGATTTGTTCGTCTGTGCAAGATGAATTTTTCTCCATCTCAGCGAACTGACGAGAGAAACGAGTCTTCAACGAACGAACTGGATGTCCTAAACGACGTCCTGTTACAATTGTTTCACTATCACTAGCAGCGATAATCTTTTTCTTATAATTCTCGTGAACCTTACATTCATCAGCTACCAAGAAGCATGTTCCACATTGAACAGCCTCTGCGCCTAACATAAATGCAGCAGCCACACCACGTCCGTCAGCGATTCCTCCAGCTGCTAATACAGGTACACTAACCGCATCACAAACTTGAGGCACAAGCGCCATCGTGTTGATTTCACCAACGTGACCTCCTGACTCGCTTCCTTCCGCAATAATTGCATCTGCTCCCATACGCTCCAAACGAATGGCAAAAGCAACAGATCCAACCACTGGTATCACTTTAATATTTGCGGCTTTCCAATCTGGCATATATTTAGATGGCATACCAGCTCCTGTTGTCACAACAGGCACTTTCTCTTCTATCACCACCTTTGCCACTTCATCAGCGAATGGGCTCATCAACATAATATTGACACCAAATGGTTTATTTGTCAATCCTTTACATTTGCGGATCTCTTCTCTAACATATTCTGCATTAGCATTCATAGCAGAGATAATACCTAAACCACCTGCTTCAGATACTGCAGATGCTAATACGGCATCAGAAATCCACGCCATTCCTCCTTGAAAGATTGGATACTTAATTCCAACCAAATCGCAAATTTTACTTTTAATCATAACTTTATCATCAATTAATTATCGAACTTAATCCAATTGCCATCTTATAAGACAAGCCCCTGATGTAAACCCAGCTCCAAATGCACTGAAAGCCAATAGATCTCCTTTCTTAAATGTATGTGAACGATTTAATTCATCCAACAATACAGGAATGCTTGCAGATGATGTATTTCCCCTCTTCTCGATATTGTGAGGCACCGATTTTTCGGGCAAATCCAACTCTTTTCTTATGGCCTCTAAGATACGAATATTTGCTTGATGCAACAAATAATAATCAACATCATTTGGCTTTATATTGGCTTTTTCAAGAACCTTTTTTATGTCGTTGCTTGAATTAAGTATTGCTAATTTAAAAACATCTCTTCCTCGCATCTCTAAATAATGATATGGCATCTCTCTCTTCCTAAACGGACTGGATGCGTATTTAGAATTGCAATTAAGAGCATCTGTATATTTCGTACTTAAATGGAAATAGGTTTCATCTCCTCCATCCTCAACAATCACAGCTCCTGCTGCATCTCCAAACAAAACACATGTCTCTCTCTTATCCCAATCAATAAAATGAGACATCTCCTCAGCACAAACAATCAATATGCGACGAGCTTTTCCCGTCTTCAACAACGAATCTGCTATATCCAACGCATATATAAAACCAGTACACGCCGAATTTAAATCAACTGTCGGACAACATGACCCGATCTCCTTATTTATTATGCTCGCCATCGAAGGGGTAACTATGTCACTGACAATATTGTGACACAAAATGTAATCAATATCAGATCCTTCTAATGAAGATTGTTCTAAACACTTCTTAGCTGCCCCCACTGCCAAATCTGTCAACGACTCTGTCGATAATATACGACGGCTTTGAATACCTGTACGCGTACGTATCCATTCATCACTCGTGTCCATCATCTGACTCAACATGTCATTTGTCAACTCCAACTGAGGCACCAAACTTCCTGTCGCTATAATCTTCATTTTAAAATTATTTTTCCCTTAAACTTACACTAAATAAACTTTTATTTAGAAACATCACAAAATTAGATTTTAATAACCACCCGAAAAAACAAAAGGTATTATTTTAAGGGTGTGTGGGGCGAAATCTGACATATAGGTGCAAAAAACAGAATAGAGTGCCAAAATTCAATAAAGTGTTTTGGAGAATAAAAAAAATTAGTATTTTTGCAATAATTTTGAAAAAACAATGGAGAAGAAAGTTCCTAAATTTATGACACAAAAACGAGATATTTTTCGTTTTATGTGTTTTGTTGTTCTTTTCGTAATCATCTTTTCATTGGTATATCACCCAGATGTTGCCATAAGAGGATTAGAAATAAAAAAGAATCAATATGTATATTACCTATCTCTAATGATTGGGTCCGGATTCATCATGTTGATACTCAGTAGAATACTATTCTATAAACTAAATCAAAGAAAAGCACGATCGTTCAAATTCTTTTGCTGGTGGATTTTACAGGAATTCGTTCTAATCTCCTTTACCCTTTCCATCGTTTCCATCCATGTGGTTGTGCCTAACTCTCGTTCTTACCTCTATACAATACTTCCAAGAACCACCATATCCGTCGTCTCTATCTTAATTATACCTTATATAATATGTTGGCTCTATTTCGACTTGGAAGAAAAGAAATTTCAACTGAGAGAAATCATCGATAACAGAAAAAAATCACTTGAGAAAGGTGTTATTAATTTCAACGATGAAAAGGGCGTTTTTCGTCTTTCTGTTCGTTTGGAAGACCTTCTTTACGTTCAATCAGCTGACAATTATATTTTCATATTTTACCTTAACAGCAAACGTGAAGTGACTAAATTCATGCTAAGAAACTCTCTGAAATATATAGAAGAAACATTCAGCAACATGAACCTAATAAGATGTCATCGATTCTATGTCGTAAATCTCAAAAAAGTAAGGGTGCTTAGGAAAGACAAAGAAGGTCTTATTCTCGAACTGGACACAGAAGAAACAACTGAAATTCCAGTTTCCAAAACGTATGCGAAAAGTCTCGCCGAACTATTCACACTTGAATAAAAAAGAGCGGCATAACACATATGCCACTCTTTTAACTATATCTACCGCAAATTCTGCTTAAGAGTCTTTCCAATCTCCATTCTCTTTGATCAATTGAATCAGACGATCTACGGCCTCTTCTTGTGGTATCGCCTTCTCTAAACAAGTCTGACCCTTATATAAGTTCACCTTGCCTCTGGCTGATCCAACATATCCATAATCTGCATCTGCCATCTCTCCCGGACCATTCACAATACATCCCATCACACCTATCTTTAATCCTTTTAAATGAGATGTACGAGCTTTTATTTGTGCCAATGTGGTTTGTAAATCAAAAAGCGTTCTTCCACAACTTGGACATGATATATATTCCGTCTTTGATACTCTTGCTCTCGACCCTTGCAAAATCGTATACATAAGCGAAACAATACTCTCCGTCTTTACCTGTGGCGCTTCTATCCATATTCCATCCACCAATCCATCAATCAAGAACTGACCAAAATCAGCACCAGCCTTGATTTGCAAATCTTCTATCTGACTATCCATATACCGGCGACGCAAGATAACTGGATTCTTTAATCCATCAGACAACATCCGATGAATAAACTCTCGCTGTCCTCCAATACCATCCTGCGACACTGGATAACCAACAGAATCCAATATAATGACAGTATTTTCATCCAACATACTCTTTATCGAGTCATAGGTTGAAATAGTGGCAGAAACAGACTTTATAGACGATGGAAAATCCGATGCACAATAATCTGGAGATAAACCATCAACACTCACACATGAATCTGCCACAACAACAGGTACTTGTCCGCCACCCATCTTGTCGACCGAGATACTTTCTCTACGTTTATACACAAAAGGATCCACTAAACCAGAGTCCTTAGCAACAGTTGTCTCGCTCGAACGAATTGCAGCTGTTGTTGTGATATACTCCACCAATTTCTTCGCTACAGGAATTTCATTTTCAGGAGCTTCACTCAATGAAACACGAATCGTATCTCCTATTCCATCTTGAAGTAATGCACCTATACCTAAAGCCGATTTCACTCTACCATCTTCCCCATCACCGGCTTCAGTCACTCCCAAGTGAAGAGGGAACTTCATGCCTGCCTTGTTCATTGTATCCACCAATAAGCGGACCGTTTGCACCATAATAACCGTATTGGATGCTTTGATGGAAATAACAATATTATAAAAATCATACGCTACACACAGACGAAGGAATTCCATACAAGACTCAACCATACCCTTAGGTGTATCTCCGTAACGAGAAAGAATACGATCTGACAATGAACCATGATTAACGCCTATACGAATAGCCGTATGATGTGTTTTGCAAATATCCAAAAGTGGATATAATTTATCTTTTATCTTATTTATCTCTTGTTGATACTCTTCATCCGTATAATCGAATCGTTGTAATGTATGAACTCGGTCCACAAAGTTTCCAGGATTTATTCTAACCTTTTCTACCGTTTCTGCTGCCACGAAAGCAGCCTGAGGATTAAAATGGATATCAGCCACCAAAGGAGCCAATCCTCCATCTTCACGGAATTTCTGACGTATCAGTTTCAAATTGGTTGCCTCTTTGATTCCCTGAGCAGTAAATCTGATGAGTTCGCCACCTGCCTTTTCAATACGTAATGCTTGTTGTACACTCGAGTCTATATCATTCGTATCCGTGTTAGCCATCGATTGCACACGAATAGGATTATCTCCTCCTATCTCAATATTTCCAACCTTCACCGCAATTGTTTCACGACGATGATAAAGGAATTTACGAGATGAATCATCCGTTAAAATATAATTCTGCATGATATATCTTTCAAAATTAATAGATACAAAGATAAAAAATTTTATGTGTCGACAGGGTTATTTCCCGCAGAATTCCTCCAACTCTTTCTTGGTCGCTCTATTGAGCAGTTTACCTTGCTTGAAATTGATTTGTGGATAAGACGCTTTCAAGTCTTTGCAAGCTTTGTCGATAGTGCTTCCACCCGAAGTAGCAAAAGGAATCACCGTCTTCCCTTTGAAATCATAGCTTTCCATGAAGGTGTTGATAATAGTCGGACAAGTGTACCACCAAATTGGGAAACCAACATAGATTATCTCGTATTGATCCATGTTCGTGATTTTGTGAGTATACAATCACACTTACCGTCAAAAATGCGACGAGAAATAAAGCTATTCTTTTCATTTTTATATCCTATTGTTTATTTTATATGTTATAGTGCAGAACAAGCCAAAAGAGATAAGAAAGTCCTATATTCAACATTTCGGTGATTATAGAGTCCTCCCATATTTTCTTTTATCCTTATTTGTTCAATTGCTCACAAATATACAAAAGAACCCCGAAAGCATTCAAACTTTCGGGGTTCTCTTTTAATGCAAATATATACAATTGCTATTTTTAAGCTTTCGCCAAAGCCTCTTCTGAAGCTTCATCTTTCTTATCTTTTGGTGTTTCTTTCTTTACTAAACTTTGACTACCTGTTTTCTTTAATATTTCATAAGCCAAAGGAGTAGCAACGAACCAAGAAGAATAAGTACCAACAATAACACCCACCAACATTGCGAAGATGAATCCACGAATTGTATCACCACCCAACAAGAAGATGACTACCAATACAACCAAGGTACTAGCAGATGTACTGAACGTACGGCTCAACGTTGAATTCAAAGAAGAATTGATGACCGAGCGGATATCACGATGAGGGTACAATCCTAAATTCTCACGGATACGGTCGAAGATAACCACGTTATCGTTGATTGAGTATCCAATCACTGTCAAGATAGCAGCGATAAAGGATTGGTCGATTTCCATAGAGAATGGCATGATACCCTTCAACAATGAGAACAATCCGAAGATAATCAATGTATCGTGAGTCAAAGAAGCAACAGCACCAATACTAAATGCAATGTTATGGAAACGAATGAAAATATACAATCCAATACCAATCAATGCGATTATAACCGCCCAAACAGCTGAAGTTTTGATGTCGTCAGCCATTGTAGGACCAACCTTTTGAGATGATTGAAGACCATATGTTTCAACATCATTAACACCTGACAATCGAACGGAACCAGACTCATCGACCACATAACGATTTATAAACATTTCTTGTGTAATCGAAGGATTCAACATAGGTTTAAGTGCATTGTAGATAGCACTTTCAATCTCCTCGTCCACATTGTTAGCCTCATCATTGATACGATAGTTAGTAGAGATACGAACTTGATTCTTATCACCAATGGTAATGACATTCAATGAAGAATTAGCATCAAAAGATGGTTCCAATCTGTCTCTGACATCTACCGTTGACACTGGGTTCTCGAAACGTACAATATAGTTACGTCCACCAGAGAAGTCAATACCCTTGTTCAATCCTGAAGTGAACAAAGAAGCAAGACCGATTAAGATGGCAACGGCTGATACGATATAGAAAGGTTTTCTTTTACCAACAAAGTCAATATTCGTATTTTGGAACCAATTCTTAGTAATAGAGGTTGTGAATGTAAGATGGTTGAACTTTTCAGATTTACCCATCAACCATTCAAAAATCAAACGAGAGATGAAGATTGCAGTAAAGAAAGAGCAAAGCACACCGATAATCAATGTGGTTGCAAATCCTTTGATAGGACCTGTACCGAACATAAACAAGATGATACCAGTCAAAACTGTAGTAACGTTGGAGTCGATGATGGCGCTAGACGCATTTTTATAACCCTCGGACAACGCACGACTTAAAGGTTTGCCTGATTTTAATTCTTCTCGGATACGTTCATAAATCAACACATTGGCATCGACTGCCATACCCAATGTCAATACGATACCAGCGATACCTGGCAATGTAAGCACAGCCTTGAAGGAAGCCAACACACCAAAAATCATGAACACATTGCATAATAGTGCGAAATCAGCCACAAGACCTGGAACCAATCCATAGTAGAAAATCATATAAGCAAGAATTGCACAGAAAGCAATGATAAATGAAATCAAACCAGCGTGAATAGCCTCTTGACCCAAAGATGGACCAACGACATCCTCTTGAACAATGTGTGCAGGAGCTGGCATTTTACCAGACTTCAAAACGTTTGCCAAGTCTTTTGCCTCTTGTGGAGTGAAGTTACCAGAAATTTCTGAACGACCGCCAGAGATTTCATCTCTTACAACTGGGCAAGAATATACATATCCATCCAACACAACAGCAACACATCTACCTATATTCTCTTTCGTCAAACGAGCCCATGCAAGAGCACCATCTTGGTTCATTTCCATGTTTACGGTAGACTTCGAAGTATACTGAGCGAAGTCATCCTTAGCATCAACAATAACAGAACCATCCAATGGAGCTTTACCATCTTTTCTCTTACAATTAAGAGCATACAACTCAAATCTATTTTCATCATCAGCCTTAGGAGTAACGGACCATCTTGGCATTAATCCTTGAGGCAACAAACGTTTTTGTTTTGCCAAACGGAAATATTCTGCCACCTTAGCAGTATCTCTTTTATCAGCGTCTCCAATAACAGCACCGTTTCTATAAACCTTCAAGATACCAAACAATGGATTTTCTTTCTTGAATTTCTCTAATTCCAAACTATTGGCTAGACTATCCTTATTTGTATTGGCAAGCAACATACTATCTATAGAAGAAACTGGTGCAGACACTGAATCTTTTGCTGCAACAGTTGCTGAATCCTTCTTCTCATCAGCAGCAGATAGATGTTCAATATCACGAGCCATATCATTAACCGCACTCACTGCGCCAAAGATCTCAGACATATCATATGTCTCCCAAAACTCAAGATTTGCAGATCCTTGTAACAATTTACGAACACGTTCAGGCTCTTTAATTCCTGGCATTTCTATCAGAATACGACCAGTCAAATCCAATCTTTGAATATTTGGTTGTACCACACCGAAACGGTCGATACGAGAACGAATCACATTAAATGAATTGTCAACTGCACTTTCTACTTCCGACTTCAACACTGAAATAACTTCTTCATCTGTAGAAACATTAGAAATCTTCTCTTTCAAATCATACGTTGCGAAAATCGTAGTCAACGGAAGTCCTGGATTCTCTTCTTTAAAAGATTCTGCGAATAGATCTACGAAATCACGTTGATTTGTCAACTGCTTCTCCTTTGCCGAATTAATGGCCTTTACAAAAGGTTCACTCATACTTTGCGTTCCTGCCAAAGACTTCAAAATATCAGCAACAGAAACCTCCATCACCACATTCATTCCGCCTTTAAGGTCCAAACCTAAGCTTAGCTCATTCTCACGACACTCTTTCAAAGTGTGATTCAACCAAACTGTATCTCTTGACATACTATCGAGATACGCTTGATACTCTTCCGTTCCTTCTCCATACAGCTCAGCAGCCTTATTTGAATAATAAGACGAGACAATGCTAAAAGAAAGATAGAAAAGACAGATGAACGCAAAAAGCACAGCAATCACCTTAACAAATCCCTTGTTTTGCATTTTTTTAATTAGTTAATTATTAATGTATTAAATTTAATTTCTAAAAATAACTCGCAAAGATACTCTTTTTTTTCCTTTTTTCCGACTTCAAACCAATAAATTTGAATCGTTTTTTCTTTTATTCTACTCAATTCTATAATTATATCCTTTTTATGTAAATTTGTCCATTAAACATTTTAATGTAAAATAACAGATAAATATCATGACCAAAATGAAAAAAACTTTCATACTTCTTTTTTCCCTTTTCCTTGCATTTTCAACCTACGCTGAGACAAAAAAAGAAATCAAAGCGTATGAAACTGCTGTATTACTAATGAACGAGGGGAAATATAAAGAGGCTATTCCCATCCTCAAAGACCTAATTAGAAACAACAAAGAATACATTGCTCCCTCTTGGACATTGGCGGATCTATACGGGCGAATGAACAATGACGAAAAGAAAATTGCCACGTTAATCTATATCGCCAAACCTAATATGCCTAATTACGCCGCTACCCTCCTTCGCTTGGGAAAGGCTTATCACGAAACATGCAACTACGAAAAGGCAATGGAAACATATAAAACAATATCTCCTTCCGATGCCACATTCTACAAAAGAGCACAAATAGGCATTAAACAATGTGAAGACGCCCTCGAATTCGTCGCGAAACCTGTTCCCTTCCATTATAAAAACATGGGAAACAACATCAATACTGAATTCGACGACTATTGGCCTAGTATCACCGCCGATGGCTCTTTTTTCTCAACCACCGTCAAACTCAACAAACGTCAGGGAGAATCGGAATTCGGGAAAGGTGTCCATGAAGATATTTTTATTAGTCAAAAAGCAAATGGAGCATGGGACAAAATAAAAAACGTCGGAAGAGCCATGAACACCATAGGAAATGAAGGTGCTCAAAGTATCTCACTCGACGGACGATATATGTTTTTCGTAGCATGTGACCGAACCTCAGGTTTCGGTGGTTGCGACATATACTATTCCATTCGTGAAGGTGATTCATGGACTCCTGCCATAAACGCAGGATCGCCTGTCAATTCTCGTCATTGGGAAACTTACCCCACACTTAGTCCTACTGGTGATGAACTCTACTTCGCAAGCGACAGACCCGGAGGCGTCGGGAAATCTGACATATGGAAAGTAAAGGTTTCTATTCAAAAGGATGGCTACCTGAAATTTTCCGATCCTGTCAACCTAGGCCCTGTTGTAAATACGAAAGAGGACGATTTCTCTCCTTTCATCCATGCAGACAATCAAACACTTTACTACTCGTCTAAAGGAATGAAAGGTCTTGGAGGTTATGACATATACGTCACCTACAAAGACGGGAAAGGTGGATGGACCACGCCTCAGAACATGGGATACCCAATCAACACTTGCAGAGACGAGTTCGGTTTCGTCGTCAATGCTTTCGGCGACAAAGCTTACTATGCATCTGACGGACAAGAAAAAAACGGACGAGGAAAGGAAATTTACGAATTAGACTTAACAGAAGGAAATCTTCTTCCTGCAAAAAAAATGAAATTTGCAACAGGAAAAATTGTTGATGCCACCACCAACCAACCCATCCAAGCTACCATTGATGTATTCAGCGTCGAAACGAACAGAGTCGTGTTCCGCTCAGTCTCTGACAAAAAAACTGGTGATTTCATCTCCTGCGTGCCAGAGAACGAGGAATATGGCGTGAATGTCAACAAAAAAGGATACCTATTCTACTCCGACAACTTTGCAGCTAAAAAGCCTATGAAGTTAAAAACTCCTGATGGAAAAGAAAGCAATAGCGTCAAAATGGACAAAATTGAAGTAGGTAAAAAGATGACCCTTAGAAACATCTTCTTCGATTTTGACAAGGCAACATTGAAAAAACAATCTTTCATAGAGCTGAACCATGTTGTACAATTCATGAAAGAAAATCCGACCGTCAAAATTCAATTATCTGGTCACACAGACTATAAAGGAAGTGCTGAATACAACATGACGCTTTCTGCAGATCGAGCTAAAGCAGCCCTTGAATATCTTGCCAAGAAAGGAGTGCCAAGAGAAAGAATGGAGTACAAAGGATATGGAAAAACACAACCAATTGCCGACAACTCAACAGAAGAAGGCAGAGCATTGAATCGTAGAACAGAAATTATGATTATTGCCAAATAAATCGAATAGTGGAGAGTTCTTTTTTAAGAATTCTCCACTCTATTTACTGAATTTACACTCGGTATTTTCATCAACGAAAAGCATAGATTGTTCACATCTTCCACATCGTGAACATAGAGCGTAATATACCCTTCAAAAATGCCATCTTTCGTATCAACAGATAATTTGCTAATGTTCATGGCATGTTCTTCTGTTATCGTACGAATCACATCACACAAGGCACCTAATCGATCGACACCCTTCACTTCAATTGTTGCTGGGAATGATAACATCTTATGAGTCTCCCATACGGCAGAGATGATTCGTTCTCCATAATTAGACTTCAGTTTCATGGCAACAGGGCACTGGCGCTTATGAACCACCAACATACCATCCTCCTCCATAAAACCTAAGATATCATCACCAGGAATAGGTGAACAACAATCTGCTATACGATACGTCACACCTGAGTTATCCTCAGCCAATGTTAACGTATTTTTCGTGTCAGGCTTCTTCGTCCCAAAGAACGGCAATGAGGTACTCTTACCATCTTTTCGGAAAGTAAGATTCCAATACTTCATCCATTTGCTTTGCGACTTAAATACCGTATTGGTCAAGTCATTTAAATTATAAATGGACTTACCTATCTTATAGAACAATTCTTCTCGTTTCGTCTCCTTATAATACTCCATGATCTTAGCAAGATTATCAGGAGTCTTTTTCTGATTATTCTCGTTCAGATAGAGTTCTAATAGATGTTCACCTTTATTAATAAAAGACTTATATTCTTTTTTGAAAATAGAACGGATTTTCGATTTAGCACGCGCCGTAACCACGTAATTGATCCATTCTGGTACAGGAACTTGTTTTTTAGATGTCAACACCTCAACCTGGTCGCCACTATTAAGGACATAACTGAGAGGAACCAATTTATGGTTCACCTTGGCACCAATACAATGCAATCCCACATCCGTATGAAGGGAGAAGGCAAAATCCAAGGCTGTAGCACCTTGAGGAAGGGTACGTATATCACCAGCAGGCGTAAAGACAAAGATTTCCGATGCGAACAAATTCAATTTGAACGTATCCAGAAAGTCGATAGCATTAGGTTCTGGATTCTCCAACAATTCTTTGATCGTTTGCAACCATTTTTCCAACTCAGAGTCATCTTTTTCTCCCGTTTTATATTTCCAATGTGCAGCAAAACCCTTTTCGGCGATGTCATCCATTCGGCGACTACGTATTTGGACTTCAATCCACTGACCGTTTGGTCCCATAACAGTGACATGCAACGCCTCGTAGCCGTTCGACTTAGGCGTACTCACCCAGTCACGAATACGTTCTGGATGAGGTTTATATATATCGGTGATAGCAGAATAGATAGCCCAACAAGCGGACTTCTCATCATCGCCCTCTTTTACGTCAAAGATAATACGCAGAGCCAAAATATCATACACCTCTTCAAAAGGAATGTTTTTAGCCTGCATTTTACGCCATATAGAGTAAATCGACTTTACTCTTGCCAATATCTCGAATTGATATCCTAACGATTCTAGTTTTTTCTTTATAGGTTCGGAAAAGACAGCAAATAAGTTGTCACGTTCTTCTCTTGTACTTTCCAACAAACCAGAAAGTTCCGCATATTTATCAGGATGTTCATATTTAAAGCTAAGATCTTCCAATTCCGTCTTAATCGCATACAAGCCCAAGCGATTTGCCAATGGAGCATATATATACTGTGTTTCACCTGCAATCTTATATTGTTTAGCAGGAGGCATGGAACCAAGCGTACGCATATTATGAAGACGGTCGGCCATTTTTATCAAAACGACACGAATATCTTCAGACATGGTCAGCAAAAGTTTTCTAAAGTTTTCTGCCTGAGCAGAAGCCTTCTCTCCAAACACGCCACCAGAGATTTTTGTCAATCCATCAACTATCTGTGCGATTTTTTTACCAAATAGATTTTCTATATCTTCAACAGAATACTCCGTATCCTCCACCACATCATGTAACAAGGAAGAACATATAGAAGTTGAGCCCAAACCTATCTCATGAGCCACAATGCGAGCCACAGCAATCGGATGCATAATATAGGGTTCTCCCGAACGTCTACGAACACCCTGATGAGCCATGGAGGCAAATTTATATGCTTTCTCGATAATTTCAACCTTTCTTCTGTGGTTAGACGACAAATAATCATTTAGCAGCTCTTGATAAGCTGCATCTATCATTTTCTGTTCTTCTTCTGTGTTTAGTTGCTGTTCAGCCATAGTTTTTTTAACTAAAAAACGAGACGACCAAAGTATGTCGTCTCGTTTTCTTTATCGTATTAAATAATTAATTCAACTTAATATATTTACCGTTTGTCTTAGCCCATTGTACACCTTCCTTGTTCAAGTATACTTCCAAGCCATTTTTCTTAGCAAGTGCATAACCCTCATTGTTGAATGGAGCGATATAATCATATTCACACTCAGCAACAGGTCCACCGAACTTATCAATCAAACCATACTTACCATTCTTCTTCACTGTTGCAATTCCATTTTGGAAATCTTTAGCATCTTCAAACTCGAATGCAGTGATTAAAGAACCAGACTTGTTGATATATGCATATACAATCTTTCCGTTATCCAACTTTTTGGATACAACTGCCAAACCTTCATGGAACCATGATGCAGTATTATACTCACAAGGAACCACCTCATTACCAGTTAGATCTATATAACCATATTTCAAGAATTCATTCTGAACAGGAGCCAACCCTTCGCTAAAAGATTTAGCATCATTATAAGTTGTCTCATTCATTCTTTCGCCCTTCTTGTTTACAAAGAATGCTTCATTTTCAGAACTCTTAACAACGGCCCAACCATAAGTATAACTGCTTACAGAAGAATAAATCAAAGGAACGACTTCCTTTCCTTGTTCATCAATAAATCCGTACTTGCCAGCTCTTGAAACGCGAGCCATTCCTTCTGAGAAGTCTGCTCCGTAATCATATTTAGCTTTGATAACCAAATCACCAGCCTTGTTGACATAACCGTATTTATTTTTTCTCAATACTTTTATTAATGAAGGCCATTTTTTGTTCATTTCAGATTTTGCCTGTGCCACATTGTAACCACATGGATAATCATAAATGAACTGTTGATAAGCTTCCTTCGTGTTCTTTTGTTGAACCTCTTTGAACACTTTGTCTTCTTGAAGTTTTACTGCTTTTTGAGTCTCCACATCCTGAGCACGGCGAATAGCTGCTTGTTTATATAGCAACTCTCTTTCCTTTGCTGCTGCCTCTGCTGCTGCCTCTTTTTCTGCAGCTGCTGATCGTTGTGCAGCTACCACTTGAGCCATTTCCTTATGGATAGAATCAACACGAATAGAGATATCATCATTCAACTCCATCATTAGCTTATATCCATCATCTTTTACGAAAGAAGAAGAGAAATATGTCTTACAAGCTTTCTGTGCCTCCACATAATTCTCCAATGCATATTGTGCTCTAGCTCTCAAATAGCTAATACGAGGATTTGTTGCCTTTAGTTTTGCTTCTGCGACATCCAAAAATTTAAGTGTCTCTTTGTATTCACCCAACGTGAATTTTTCTGCTGCTTTTAGGTAAGACTCTCTAGCCTCTTTATCTGCTTGAGTTAGTGTGGCAGCCGTCGCAGTCATCGACATCAACGACGTACATCCTGCCAATATATAAATTAAAGTCTTTTTCATTTGTCTCTCTTAAATTATTAACATTTAACCTAATTATTCATCTTGGCATACACGGAAACCGATACCATTGCTCTTATATTTAATTGGCATTTTTTCACTCTTGTTAATGACACAACCGGAAGCATCGTCACTCCATGCACCACCTTTTATGAAACGAGTCTCTTTGTCATAAACATCGACTACCCATTCACTTACATTTCCTGTCATATCATAAATACCCAACTCATTAGGAGTCTTTGTACCTACTTCATGAGTTTGTTCATTGGAATTGTATGCGCACCATGCCACATCGTTCAAGTTGTTTCCTCCAGAGTACTCTGATTTAGTACCTTTTGCACCACCATTCGCAGCATATTCCCATTCGTCTAGACGAGGCAGACGATAATTCATTCCTGTTTCACGATTTAATTCTTTAATGAATGCGATGGCATCTTCCCATGACACGTTTTCAACAGGATAATTACGTCCTTTGAATGCAGAAGGAGAAGTTCTCATGATACGTCTCCATTGAGATTGAGTGATTTCAGTCTTGCTTATGTAGAATGACTTCATTCCATTTTTACCCTCTACATATACGAATTCAAGATCACCGACATTACGGTTGTTCTTATGTTCCAAATACAATTTAATCTTCTCTACGCGAGCAGTTGGATACGACATATTTGTAACCGCCTTAGCTGCCATTTGATAGTATGGAACAGACTCCTCATACTTACCAGCTGAATATAATTTTTCTCCTTCCTCAATCAAGCTCATCCATGTATCAGTTGGAGGAACAGTAGTATTCCAGAACAATACGCTCTCCGTACGAATAGCAGGAGAATATTTACGATTAGCAAAATAAGACTCAATAGCCTTTGCCTTATTTCCTGCTGAATATTGTGCTGCAAATGCCTCTTTTCTGCTGAACTCCTCTGAGATATAATCGTAATCAGCATTGTTCCACTTTACATTTGCTGTAACGTTTGTAATCTCAATTTTAGATGAGATATTAAACAAGGCACGCACCTTGAATGCATAATATTTTTCTGACTTATCCAACTTACCAGCTTTCAATCTGTCAGCCTCAAACGCTTTGTCCAAAGCTGCGTCAGGAATAATCACACCCGGTTTATCCTTTGTTTGCTTTCCAATCACAACATTTGAGAAGGAATTCAACCATGATAATTTGTTTGGCACAACAGGTGCAGATGAAACTCCAGCTTTCTCAATGTATGGAATTGTTATCGATGTTTTAGCAGATCCTACATAGGCATTTTTTTGATCTGAATATAATAATATCGTATATGTTAAAGTCACAGAATCAGGCACTAACATATCAAATCTTGCCTTCAAATCTTGATACTCGCTCAACTTAGCATAAGAGACGGTCTTCTTATTGACCGTGTATGTGTTATTTCTTGTCCACGTTAAATTGGCAAGACATACAGGATCACCCATCACTACCTTATAGTTATAGTCCAACTTGTACTCATCCATCAGATAAGCATTCTTTCCTGCCACGTACTTTATCTTGCCTGTATATGTGCCGGACAAATCAGCATTTTTGGCTTGTCCAAACAATGTAACCACAGAGAAAAACGCAGCAAGCATTGTTAAAAAACCTTTTTTCATGAATATTATTTTTATGTTTTTAATTTATAATTTTCAAAATTGTACAAAACTACGATTTTTTTAATTACAAAAAAAGGAAAAAAGGAAAGAAAACTTATTCCTACTCAAATTTTATACTGGCTATCACATTGTTAATAAATTCCAACGAAAAAAAGAATACATCTCAAAGCAATACAATATTTTTGTATAATTAAATTTTTAACTATATGATATTCGACGATTCATCATATTCGGAAGAAGAAAAAAATCTTGTATCTCGTTTCGAGCAATGCTTGAAAGAGGGATCTACATGCTATTTCGATGAGGATGAATACATCACAATCTTCGATTATTACATAGACAACGAGGATAATGACACTTGCGAGAAAGTTCTTCAGTATGCGGAAGCTCAGCACACCTTCTCCGTCGACATCATGGATTGCCGTGCAAGACTACTCGCTGCCGAAGGTCTCTTCGACAAAGCACTTGTTATTGTTGAAAAGGCTTTAAACATCGACAGACAAAACATTGACGTTCTACTCACAAAGGGGAAAATACTTCTTCACACAGATAAGAAAGCCGATGCCGCCGAAGTGTTCCAAAAAGCCATCCAACTGGATGACTCAGACTTGGATGCCACCCTTATTGAAATCGGTGTGGCTTACCGCGCCGTTAATATGTTTTCTCTGGCAAAGAAATACCTTTCAGAAGCCATTCGCCTCAACAAAGAGAGCGAAGAAGCACTATCTGAATTAGGTTTCGTGCACGAACTATGCAACCAATATGATCTCGCCATACAAATCTACGAGAAAGTGTTGGATATCAATCCTTACTCCAAACAGACATGGGTCACCTTAGGCAACATCTACTTCAATATGGAAAACTTTGAAAAAGCCGCAGAAGCATATGACTATGCCTACACCATCGACCCGCAACAGACACAAGCTCTGTTTCTAAAGGGCAATAGTCTGTTCTGTGCCAACAAATTCTCCGACGCAATTGAAGTGTACGAAGAATTCAACGACCTTATAGGGGAAAGTTCCGACTGCTACGCTAATATTGGTGATTGCTACGAAAACATGGGGCAATACCAAGAGGCCATCAATGCCTATTCAAGAGCACTCAACCTAAATGCTGATGATACAATCATAATGAGCAACCTCTGTATCGCCAACATCGATATGGGAAACTATGAAGAGGCCCTCAATTGGATCAACGAAGCAATTATTCGCGACCCAGAGAAGGCTATCTTCCACGTCTACAAGGCTGAAGCTTTTGTCAATCTAAATCGCAAAGACGACGCTATTGACAGCTATAAGAAAGCCATTCAACTGGACAGTAAACAGACCATTGCCTATATCGCCATAGGAAACATATATTTCGACAATCAGAACTACTCCACCGCTAAATTATATCTTGACAAAGCTTATAGCATCAACCCTGAAGCAGAGGATATCAAATTGTACCTCTCTCTCACCTACTACAAGCTAGGCGATTTCGAGAAAGCAATTTCTCTGCTGAAACAGGCTTGCACAGAAAACGAAAACAGCATCAACGTCTTCTACGACATCTGTCCAGATGCAAAACGCAACACGTTGTTCAAATCCTTTTCCCCTTTGAAATGAAAATGAGAAATATATTCCACATACTGATTGGTCTCTTACTGCTAAATGCATGTAAATCGGAAAATCACGACTACTCATACACCCTCATCAACAAGGCAGAGACCTACTCCCCCATAACGGTGGTGTATCAAGTGACCGACGAGAAAGCCGACACCGTTATACTAACTTATGGAGACGTGCTGAAACTTGCCAACAGAATGGATGTGACCGGAGAAGATGTGTGGGACATCGAAACAAGCGTCTCATTATACAAAATCAAAACGCTACAAATCTTCTCTCACGACTCATCTCATATCTCAGAAGAATTAGCCTACAGAAGATCATGGGAAGGTCCTGAAGATATCAACGGCGTAGGGAACTACAAACTAGTAGTGGAAGATTCTTTAATCATGCTATCTAAACAGAACAATTACACATACGTCATCTCTAACACCTTCGATGACACGTTGTTCGTCATCTCTGATATCACCTCAAGAGGAAGAGCTCATGACACCCTCATCGGACAAGGATCTTACATCATCGGAAGTACCGATATATACACCTATGACGAGAGTCTAAAAGACTTACCTAAATACAAAATTCAAAAACTCAAATGGCTGACAGCGCTAAACATCCGTCACAACGGAAAATCTAAAGCATTGAAAATGTCAAAAGACACCTCTTTTTTCAGAACTGATAAAGACACGTGTTACCTTACTGTTTCTGATTTAATATTCAACTAGTATGCAACAATTCGGTCTCATTGGGAAAACACTGAAACACTCTTTTTCCAAAAAATTCTTCACTGAGAAATTTCAAAACGAAAACATTGACGCTCAATATGATTTGTTTGAGCTAAGCGATATCAAAGATTTTCAAAAGCTCATCAAAGAGAACGAACTTTATGGTCTTAACGTGACAATTCCGTACAAAGAACAGGTTATTCCTTTTTTGGACAAAATGGACTCTACTGCTGAAGCAATTGGTGCCGTCAACACCATCAAATTCTGCAGAGAGAACGGCTCTTTATCCCTCTGTGGATATAATACGGACATCATCGGATTCAGAGATTCTTTGGTTCCTGATCTGAAACCTTGCCATAAAAAAGCCCTGATTCTCGGGACAGGAGGCGCATCCAAAGCCATCGTCTATGCTCTTCATCAATTGAATATCGAAACCAAAATGGTATCAAGAACGAAAAAAGAGGATATGCTATGCTACGAAGAAATCAACGAAGAGATACTTTCCGATTATCTTTTAATCGTCAATTGTTCCCCTGCCGGCATGTTTCCCAACATAGACACTGCACCCAATCTACCATATAACTTATTGACTCACAATCACTATCTATTTGATTTAGTGTATAATCCAACCAACACATTATTCTGTCAGTTAGGACAAAAACAGGGTGCCACCGTTAAAAACGGTTTGGAGATGCTCTATGGTCAAGCCATCGCTTCTTGGAAAATCTGGAATAAATAAGTCAAATAAAATTTGGTTTGATTTATAAAAAACTTTTTCTTTGCACTTCGTGACGCATAAAAAAAGAAGGCCTGCGGTATCACACCGGAGACCTTCACACTGCAAATCAAAAAAACATATTAATTATGAAACAAAGTATTGCATAAAACTCATAATCTAAACCTTATATTTTTACTTTCTGGTATTATAATCTAAATCAAAATTCATATTTGGAAAATCCGCAATTAGCGCATATGAGACAACCTTCCTGATTTCGAACTGTAGTCTGACCGCATTTCTCGCAGACAATTCCTTTCTGTTCTGTCCCATTCGGGATATATTTCTTCAAAGAACGTTCAACACCAATCTTCCAATTGTTGATGGTTTCACTATTCAATTGCAATCCTCCAACCAACTTCACCACCTGATCCAAAGGCATTCCATAACGAAGCACACCTGAAATCAATTTGGCATAATTCCAATACTCTGGATTAAATTTATAAGACAATCCTTCAATCGTCGTTTTGTAACCTCGTCTGTTAGAGTATTGAAAATCATATCTGCTTCGACCTGTCTTTTCATCAAAATTCCTGACGATTCTACCACTATCAACAGTCTTAGGAATCAGTAATCCATCCTCATCATCAGCCAATCCTGTGAAAATCTCGTAGGGACGTCCATTCAACAAGCCCACAAAAGCAATCCATTTTTCTTTGTTATTCTGAAAGCGAACAACATCTGCCTCCAATTCTTTTGGACGAGGTTCCACATGGAATGATTTTTCGGAGCCACCCGATTTTCTTTCCGAAGGATCAAACGATTCTGTTCCATCAGGGCAAGAGCCTTCACGATAAATCGACAGACTTTTGCATCCGCATCGCCATGCCTCATCGAATAAGTGGGAAATCATCTCCTCGGTTACATTCTCTGGCACTTGGATGGTCATCTGAATCGAATGGTCTATCCATTTTTGTATTCGCCCCTGCATTCGCACCTTATTCATCCAATCGACATCCTTTGCAGAAGCCTTATAATAAGGAGATTCCATCACCATATGATCCAACTCAGTTTGAGTATAATGATTTTTCTCATCATATCCCTTCGTTTGCATCCACGTTAAGAACTTAGGGTGATATACAATATGTTCCTCATACGATTCACCTGCCTCATCAACAAAATCCACATGAACATTTGAATCATTCGGATTCACCTTGCATCGTCTTTTCTCAACTGGCATGTAGACAGGTTCTATTCCTGGCGTGGTTTGACTCATAAAACTAGTTACACCCGTTGGTGAAATCGTTAAGCAGGCTACATTTCGTCTTCCGACCTTTGTCATTCTATCATATAACGCAGAATCAGCCATTTTTATTCTGTTGACAAACGGATTCGTAATCTCCTTATCTGCATCATACATAGAGAAAGCACCACGCTCCACTGCCAAATCCACCGAAGAACGGTATGTTTCCAAAGCAATCGTCTGGTGTACTTGTTCTGAGAAGTAGATGGCTTCAGGCGTTCCATAAGTAAGTCCCATTGCTGCCAACATATCCCCCTCCGCAGTGGTACTCAAGCCAGTGCGACGACCTTTAATCAACCTTTCCTTTAGCTTATCCCACAAAAGGCGTTCTGTTTGTTTCACTTCATTCGATTCAGAATCAGCGTCGACCTCCTTTAATATTCGATCAATCGCCTCTATTTCCAAATCCACAACATCATCCATCACCCTTTGCATCTTGCGAACATGCTGACGTAAAAGGTCAAAATCAAACTGCGCATCACGCTCGAAAGGATTCTTCACATAAGAATATAGATTAATCGCCATAAGTCGGCAACTATCATACGAGCAAAGAGGAACACCTCCACACGGACTTACAGAAACGGTTTTAAAACCCACGTCTGCATAGCAGTCAGAAACAGACTCTCTAATGATTGTATCCCAAAATAAAATTCCCAGTTCCGACGTTTTCCATAACGAATGAATGATTTTCTTCTTCAATGCTGAAGCCGACACCTCTTTTTTTATGTTTGTGTAATCCGACTCTACCGGAAAACGTTGTATATAGGGAGTGCCTCTCTCGGCACTTTTCATAAACTCATCATCAATACGAACAGCGACATCAACGCTGTTCACTCTTCTCTCTGTCACTTTTGCCTCAATAAATGCTTCCACATCTGGATGTTTAATTGAGACACTCAATCCTAATAATCCTCTTCTCCCTTTTTGCTCCACCTCTCGAGTAGAATTGGAATAACGTTCCATAAAGGGGGGCAGGCCGACAGACGTCAATGTGGAATTTTTCACTCTCATTCCACGCGGAAACAGACCCGACATATCATGTCCTACTCCACCGCCACGCTTCATCAACTGTATCTGTTCCTCATCGCTCTTTATAATGGCCCCATATGATTCAGTATCTTCCTCTCTTCCTACCACAAAATTATTGGATAGTGAAACTGTCTGATACTTATTTCCGAGACCCGACATTAAACTGCCCTGAGGTATCAAATAACGAAATCTGCTAAATAAACCGAAAATCTCCGTAGCCGACATAGGATTGGAGTACTTATCCTCTATTCTAGCGATTTCATTCGCCATCCTCCTATGCATATCATCTGGATCCTTCTCAAAAATGTTACCAAGTGAATCTTTCAAAGCATACTTACCTACCCACATACGAGCAGCAAGCGCATCACCTTTGAAATACAACAACGAAGCATCGTATGCCTCCTCGTATGTATACACTTGACCATCCATTAATGTTTTTCTGTTTTTTACTCAATTTCATTAATTAATATGCGACTATTTTTCTTTCGCATTGCAATATTAATTAGCATTTCAAAAATAGCAAAAAAAACAAACAAATAGTTATTAACAATTTTAAAAAGTTTCCCGTTTTATTTAACTAAAACTCTATATATCAACCAAATAAAGTTATTAACAATTTCAAAAAGTTTCCCGTTTTTGAAAACTTCATATGTTTTTCACAACAAACAAATCATCTTTTTGGATAATCTTCATCTCTATTTTGCACTTCAAAGTGATTCGAAAAAATTCATTTTCCCCTATTAAATTTCAAACTTTAAATTTAGGTGAATCCTATAAAATGTAACAGAAGCATAAGCACCGTTCCTCCTTCTTTATAACAATGTTAAAAACTCGTTTAAAACAAAGACGGATAAAAAGAGAGTTGAACGATGGAAAGAATTAAATTTGCGTTCGGAAACTAATCAAGGAATAAATAAATATGGAGAACGAGGCAACGAATAACAGCCACAGACGAATCTTTCGGAAAGAGAAAGAAACCAGCTACGCTAAACTGCCACCTCAGGCAGTCGATTTGGAAGATGCCGTACTAGGAGCACTCATGTTGGAGAAAGACGCATATAGTTTGGTATGTGAAATTCTCAAACCGGAATGTTTCTATAAAGATGCAAACAGAACCATCTTCGAAGCCATCACCGAATTAGCCATAAAGCAAGAGCCAATCGATATGCTTACGGTTCAGAACAAACTTCAGCAGCAAGGCAAACTGGATGAAGTGGGTGGTGCCTATCAAATTGTGAAACTAACAGCTGGTGTCTCATCCTCTGTTCATATTGAATATCATGCCAGAATTCTAGCACAGAAATCTTTGGCGCGTCAACTCATCAACTTCTCAACAGAAATTCAAAAACTAGCCTACGACGAGAAAACAGATGTAGACGATATCGTACAGAAAGCGGAAAGCGAGTTGTTCAAAATCTCCAATAACAGTTTGAAAAAAGATTTCGTGCCGATCCCTCCTGTTATACAAGAAGCAATCGGACGAATAGAAGAAGCATCCAGAAGAACGGATGGATTGAGTGGTATCTCCAGCGGATTCCACAAATTGGATAAGATGACTTCCGGTTGGCAACGTTCCGACCTTATCATCATCGCCGCACGTCCTGCCATGGGTAAAACGGCATTCGTGCTCTCTATGGCTAGAAATATGGCGGAAATGGGTGTTCCTATTGCTTTATTCTCCCTAGAAATGGCAAACGTACAATTGGTCAACCGTCTGTTGGTCAATGTATGTGAAATCCCTGCCGAGAAGATCAAAAATGGTAATCTGGAACCTTACGAATGGGAGCAGTTAATGCAAAGATCTCGTACATTAGAGGATCTTCCTATCTATTTGGACGATTCTGCGGGTCTTTCCATCATGGAACTAAACACCAAAGCAAGACGTCTAGTAAAAGACCACAACGTTAAAATCATCATAATCGACTACCTTCAATTGATGAACGCGAGCGGAATGAAATTCGGCAGCCGTGAACAAGAGGTCAGTATGATTTCTCGTTCGCTCAAGCAATTAGCCAAGGAGTTGGATGTTCCGATCATTGCACTTTCGCAGTTGAACCGTGGTGTGGAGAAAACAGAAGACAAGCGTCCGGGATTGGCCGACCTCCGTGAGTCGGGAGCCATTGAGCAAGATGCCGATATGGTATTGTTCATCCACCGTCCTGAATACTACAAAATAACAGAAGACAAGGTAACAGGTGAAAGTTTGGAGGGTATAGCAGAAATCATCATCGCTAAACACAGAAATGGTGCTGTGGGTGACGTGAGACTACGATTCAAGAAAGAATTGGCTCGTTTCCAAAATTTGGAAGACGATGCGGACCTTTCCCGCACGCGCGTGCAAAGTTCCCGGATGAACAACATTTCATCCTTCAACACCACGCAATCCAGCTACAACAGCAACTTCGACAATGATCCGCTAGCACAAGGAAACGGATCTTCCTCTCTTCCGTTCTAAACTGAATCACACAAGGCACACAGATAAACATGATATATAGGATTAGAGACGCACAGCCGTGCGTCTCTACCTTCCAACAACCTTATTTTGTATATTTAACAGATTTGCAACGGCCAAAAGCGCCAAATCCAACTTTCACATTTTCTTCTGAATTATGAATTACAACATCTAGATTTTCACAATTATCAAATGCGTAATTTTGAATAACGCTCACACTTTCTGGAATCTCCACATATTCAAGCATCTTACATCCGACAAATGCATTATCTCCGATTTCTTTTACCCCATTGGGGATCACAATCTTAGTACATTCGTCTTCATCGCCTATCCATCCATAACACTTTGTCCCATTATTATAAATTAGCAAATGAGGTTTTCTGAAACTTTTTAAATTTTTAAACGCCCTTCCTTGAATATATTCAATATTCAAAGGAAGATCAATAGCAGTCAATCCTGTACAATCCATAAACGCAGAAGAGCGAATTGCTCGTACCGTATTGGGAATTACAATATTTGTCAAACTAGAACATCTCGAAAAAGCTAACTCATCTATCAATGTGACTCCTTGAGGAATCACCACATTCGACAGACGGCTACAACCATAAAACAAACCATGATATATGTTTTTTATTCCAGAAGGCAATTCTAGTCTTGTCAAACTAACACATTCCCAAAACACATCACTTCCTATATATGTAACGCTCTGAGGAATCTCTATATCTTTCAAACTTTTACATCTAAAAAATGCCTTATCCCCAATGGAAGTTAAATTTGATGACATCTTAACACTTGTTATTTTTTCACAGTTCCCAAATGCGTCCGGTTCAATCTTAGTCACACTCAATGGTATCACGAAATCACCACTCATTTGAGGAGGAACACGAATTATTATCGATTTCTTTTTATCATATAACACACCATCCATACTTGAATAAAAAGAATTATCAGATGCCACATTGATGGTTTGCAGATTATAACACATGTCAAAACTGCTATCACCAATGGTTGTCACACTCGGCGGAATCTCTATATATTCTAAATTCAGACAGTGAGTAAACGCATATGCGCCAATACCGGAGACATTCGGAGGAATCACAACGCTCGTCAGGCCGCATCCCCAAAATGCAGCATCTTTAATCTCAGCAATATTTGATGGCAAATTAAGGCGTTTTAATTTTTTACATCCATCAAATGCATGTTCGCCCACACTTGTAACAACATACACATTACCATCTATTTGCACCCTATCTGGGATTGTTATGGTATCTAAATTCTTGTACGAATCATTTCGAATCACCTCCGCTGTAGAATCAGACAAAGCTTTAAACTTTAACGGAGTTACAGACGTTTTCATCTCATTATCAATTTGCGCTGTCGCACCGCTTTTATCATTATGCATTGTTGTCTTACAACCACATAATATCAACAAACAACAACTGACAACCACGATTATCTTTTTCATAAGTTTATTTTAACTCTTAAAAAAAACAGATTACTCTCTAAAAACATAAACAATAAGGTGAATTCCAAAATCCATCATCTTCATGCGAATTTCAGAATCCACCCGACAATATCACTTCGACCAGATTTCTCTAATTCAAAGAATTAGCCTAATCGATCGAAATCAAGGACGAAATCATTTCATCAAATACTCATCCATTGCCTTAGCAGCTGCACGTCCGTCGCCCATTGCCAAGATAACCGTAGCACCACCACGCACAATATCACCTCCTGCAAAGATGGTAGGAATGGATGATTGCATAGAGTCATTCACAACAATAGTTCCCTTAGGACTTACTTCCAGTCCCTCGACAGAGTTTGGCACCAATGGATTAGGAGAAACGCCTACACTGACGATTACCTGATCTACTTCAATCTCCTCGATAGCGCCCTCAATAGGAACTGGAGAACGACGACCCGAAGCATCAGGCTCGCCCAATTCCATTTTTTGCACCTTCATCAAGCAAACTCGTCCTTTCTCATCACCAACATACTCGATCGGATTATGAAGCGTAAGGAATTCTACGCCCTCCTCCTTTGCATGTTTCACCTCTTCCAGACGAGCAGGCATCTCATCTTCCGAACGACGGTAGATGATCATCGCACGACTAGCGCCCAAGCGCAATGCAGTACGAACAGAGTCCATCGCCGTGTTACCACCACCGATAACCGCCACATTCCTTCCTTTATAAATAGGAGTATCACTCTCCTCATTAGAAGCATCCATCAAGTTCACACGCGTCAAATATTCATTAGATGACAGAATGCCAATCAGGTTCTCTCCTTTAATATTCATAAAGCGAGGGAGACCAGCGCCACTTGCCACGAACACACCGTTATAACCTTCTGCTTTCAAATCTTCCATCGAAAGTGTCTTACCGATGATGCAGTCCTTCACGAACTTAACACCCATCTTAGCAAGATTGTTTATTTCAACATCTACGATACTATTAGGCAAACGGAACTCTGGAATACCATATTTAAGTACACCACCAATTTCGTGCAAAGCCTCAAATACAGTTACCTCGTATCCTTTTTTGATCATATCACCAGCGAAGGAAAGACCTGCAGGGCCAGAACCCACAACAGCCACTTTCTTACCATTCTTAGATGGTATTTGAGGAATGGAAATCTGTCCGCTCTCACGCTCATAATCAGCAGCGAAACGTTCCAAGTAACCGATAGCAACCGCTTCTTTACCCAATTTTTGTTTATAGAAACATTGCGATTCGCATTGTTTTTCCTGAGGGCAAACACGTCCGCACACAGCAGGCAACGCACTTGTTTCTTTCAACACTTTAGCAGCTTCCAAGAAGTTGCCACGTTCAATATTTTTGATAAAACCAGGGATGTTAATCGAGACTGGGCAACCCGTCATACAAGTTGGATTAGGGCAATCCAAACAACGTTTTGACTCTTGTAAAGCCTGTTCTTCAGTCAGACCTTGATTCACCTCTTCACGCACACGAGCACGATAGTGTGCGTTTAATTCGTTCATACGAACTCTCTGAATCTCTGTTCTCTCTTTATTTTTTATAGTTTTACGCAACTCATCGCGCCAAACTGCATTTCTATCTTCAGCCATAATCTTAATTTATTTACCGATCTTGTATAAATCAGCCTTTTCCTCTTCTCTATAGGCACCCATGCGCATCAACATCTCATCAAAATCCACCTGATGAGCATCGAATTCAGGTCCATCCACACAAACGAACTTCGTTTTACCACCCACTGTGATACGGCAAGCTCCACACATACCCGTACCATCCACCATGATTGTATTCAACGAAGCAATGGTAGGCAACTCATATTTCTTTGTTAACAAGGAGACAAATTTCATCATGATGGCAGGACCAATTGTGACACACATATCCACCTTCTCACGATTAATCACCTCTTCAACACCGTTCGTCACCAATCCCTTCTTACCATAAGAGCCATCATCTGTCATGATAACAACCTCGTCAGAAAACTCACGCATCTGACTCTCCATAATAATTAAATCTTTTGTGCGTGCCGCCAACACCGTAATCACACGGTTCCCAGCTTTTTTCAAAGCCTCAACAATAGGCAACAATGGCGCAACTCCTACGCCTCCACCTGCACATACGACAGTACCAAATTTCTCAATGTGTGTAGCTTTACCCAAAGGTCCAACGACATCTGCTATTTCATCACCCACATTCATTTCACACAATTTAGTGGATGTCACTCCCACTTTTTGGACAACCAATGTGATGGTTCCAGCTTTCTCATCCGCACTAGCAATGGTCAAAGGAATACGTTCACCCTTCTCCCATACACGCACGATCACAAAATGACCAGCCTTACGCGCTTTTGCTATCAAAGGAGCCTCAACGACAAGCTTTACAACATTTTCGGAAAAATTCTCCTTACTTACGATTTTGTTCATTTTTTCCTATTAACAATTAAGTATATATACATTCAGATATAAAATTCCGTAAATTTACAAAATAAAAACATCATCTGTAACAGGTTTCGATTTTTTATTATTCCAATGGCGAATTTAATGCCTAATGCTCCAATACTTTTTTAATCATCAACTCCATTCCACCTCATTTTATTCTATTGGATACTCATCATTTACAACTTATATGCGAATTTCCTAAAAAATCTTGAAACGTGCAAGGATTTCCAAAAAGAAATACGGGTCTTAAACAAAATTGTTTTCAATTAAAAATCGATTTGTTTGTTACTTTGAATATTTTTTATATTTTTGCGTGGAACTAATAGTGGAAGATTACGAAAAAATGGTGATTGAGAGCGTTATTTTAACTGTTAGATTCCGCAATTCAGGGAAAACCAGAGACAATTGACCGAGAAATATTGGGTCTATACAAGTATGGAAACTAAATATAGGTTAATAGAAGTAGTGTTTTCTTTGTCGGACTATAAAAATTATAGATTATGAGACGTTGTTACAAAATATTGTTGCTGATATTAATGATGATGGGAGTGTCTGAAATTCAGGCACAAGTAACTTCATTTCGAGCATTTAGAGAGACAAAAGGAGCTGTCACTTCTGACTCAAGAGACATGTATGTCTGGGGTCCATGGACACAAAGCTCCACCATATTTATAGTAAATGTATCCAAACATGCTATTTTTGTCAACGATCAAAATGCCAAGAAAAAATACAAATATGAGATTTTCGACAGACCAGAGAAGTGGATTGTGAAAAAAAATTACAAATACATCAACTTTGAATGTATGGAGTCCTCCACCCTAGAGAAATATTATGTTCGTCTGTGTGAATATGATACTGGTGAATTTAAAATAACCATTATGACTCCTAAAACGGCTGTTCGTTATCAAGTGGTTCACCTCAAAGACAAAGAAGAGATTCAAGTTAATTTTGACGATTTTGAAGACTCTTAAATACCGAATACAACTATTTAAGCTGTAAGCTTTCGAACATTTTAATCCTAGAATTTACAGAATTCAACATAAAAAAACGTCATCGAATAAGATGGCGTTTTTTTGTATTTAGATCAGCAGAGAATCTTAGAATGGATATCCAATAGCGAAGTGCATAGCGTAGTCATCTTCCCACTTAAACCCTTTAAATCGCCAATTATCTTTAAGTCTGCAAGGATTGTAAGCTTTCAATCCCAAATCGAATCTGATTAAGAAATAACTAAAGTCCAAGCGAAGTCCCAAACCATAGGCAAGTGCTATCTGCTTGTAGAAGTTTTCAAACTCAAACTGTCCATTAGGTTGTGCTTCATATTCCTTGATAGTCCAAACATTTCCCGCATCAACAAATGCAGCCGCCTCCAACTTCCAAAACAGCTTCGCTCTGTATTCCATGTTCAAAAGCAATTTGACATCACCCGTCTGTTTCACAAAGTCATTGTAGTTTTCAGATGTATACCTTCCCGGTCCAAGTGTACGAACAGACCATCCTCTGACGCCATTGGCACCTCCCCCAAAAAATCTCTTTTCATACGGTATGACGGAAGCATTACCATAAGGATAGGCAAGTCCGATACCAATATGGTATACAATACGGTTCCTTTCGTCTAGCATTTGATTATAGGCATAGTCAAACTCACCCTTAACATATTGAGAATATGGGACACCTCCTACTTCGTATTGATTATCTTCGTTTTTCTTTCGTTTGCTCAAACTAGATATTCCATGGAGCACATTACCTGCAGTCTCAAACGAGAACTTATAGTAGGTCTTGTTAGGTTTGGACTGCATAAGCTGATTATCATAGGTAATAGTAAATCCAGTATTCATGATGAAGTGATCGGAGTAACTCTCCCTCAGCACAGAATACTTATCTGCTTTGTATATGGAATCGAAAGACTCGCTGGTGGAGATATTGATATAATTTAAGTCAATCAAATTCAGTGAATATTTGTAATAACGACGATAGTTCCACAAATACTTCATACCAGTCGACACAATGGTTCTTTCGTAGGTCTGAGGACGAACCTGATAGTTATAGCTCAGTTTAAACTCCGTGTTAGCTTCAATCCTCCTCTTGAAGTCCTTTTTTAAGAATGGAAAGATGAATCGTGGGAAATTGAGCGAAACCTCACCACCTAAATCCAAGACATATTGGTGTAAAATTTTCTTCAAGTCAGAATAGGCTTCTTGGGCATATTTTGCCTTGACACTTAGCACCTCAGATCCTCTGAATACATTTTTGTGAGCATAACCTATATTGGCAGCAAACCCAAGGTCACCTTGTGAATTCGTGCCTTCAATGTCGATGGAGAATGATTGCGGCTTGGCCGAAAAAAGGAACACATTGCAATCCAGCTCATTATTCTCATTATGCAGGTCAGTGAAGCGAATATTTGAGGCTCTCAAAATACCAAGAGAATTAAAACGAGCATACGTTCTCTCTACAAGAAAATCGTTGTAACTACTATTCGGAGAGATTCTCATACTCTCTTCCATCACATTTGGACGTAGCAAAGGCTTTCCATTGGAATAGACAACAATGTTTTCATTGTAATGCATCGAGTCTAGATACGGCACATTCGACTCCGTAGTAGTGGAACCATTGAAAGTGGTAATATTGATGTTCCTGATTTTGTACCGTTGATGCTGACTCTCCACCTCTGTTCCATCAGGCATTGTAACCGTATATGGCTTAAGTAAAATTTTGAGATCTATCTCATGGTTTCCAACACTACTATCAGCAGTGAAACTAATATATTCTTTATTAAAATAATAATAGCCTCGTCGACGCAAATAAGAGGTGATTCTCTCCCTCTCATTGTCCAAAACATCGATGTCAAAAAGATCTCCTTTTTTAATTTTGGTTTGCGAATACCCTCCTCTGTTTTTCAATAGAGAATCAATGACTGGGTCGATGTCAAAATTATTTTCAATATTACGAATCCGATATGGTTGATTCGGTGTGATGTAGTAGGTGACTTCGAGCTTCTTTTTTTTCGTTTCCGTCAGAGAGGAAACTTCTGCCTGCATATAGCCCTTCGTCTTCATGTATTTTTGCAGTTCTTTTTCCGATTGAAAGGTAAGAAACGGATCATAAATAACTGGAGGCTCCCCCGCATCTCTCAACCGTTTGTTAATCTTCTTGGATGTGTCTTTCCCTGACAGATTATAGATTCCTAAATAAATACGAAACAATCCAAACACTTTGAAATTAGGACGTTGACGAAGATATTGGGAAAGATTATTATTGACCGTTTTGTTGTCTTTTACCTCTATTTTAGCTTTATTCAATAGGTATTCTCCATCAGGGACATGCTTCGTCGTGGAACACGAAGTCAGCAGAAACATGATAATGCTTCCTACAACACCAACTATTAGCTGCTTTTTTCTCTTTTCCACGACTCTATTCGTAATCCTTTGCAAAGATACGATTTGTAAAGAAACATTACCTCTTAAATATAGTTAAATGGCGAAGTTTTTTTATCTTTGTATTTGAGATAGGGATGCGTGATTTTTTCATCGGTCTCCCTCATTATTGAATATTAATTGGGTTTTTATCCCCTTCATATCAAATATTATGTCACTAATAAAATCGATTTCAGGTATACGAGGAACAATCGGAGGAGAAGTTGGCGACAACCTCACTCCTGTTGACGTGGTTAAATTTTCTGCGGCTTTTGGCTCTTGGTTACTAAAAAACAGCAAGGTTTCAAACAAGAAAATAGTAGTGGGACGAGACGCCCGTCTTTCTGGTTCTATGGTAGACTCACTTGTAGTGGGTACACTGATGGGTGTAGGAATGGACGTCGTGAATATTGGTTTGGCAACCACACCTACAACAGAAATTGCCGTTCAGAAAGAAGGTGCTTGTGGTGGTATCATTATCACAGCAAGTCATAATCCTAAGCAATGGAATGCATTAAAACTACTGAACGAGAAGGGCGAATTCCTAAGTGACAAAGATGGGAAAGAGGTGCTAAGCATGGCTGCATCGGATGCTTTTTCATTTGCACAGGTGGATGAATTAGGTAAAGTTGAGAGAAAAGATTACGGACAAATACATATCAATGATGTTCTGAACCTGGATTTGGTTCACGTGGACGCTATCAAGAAAGCCAAATTCCGCGTAGCCATCGATTGTGTTAACTCTGTGGGTGGCATTGTGTTACCATCACTACTAAAAGCATTGGGTGTGGAAGAGATTGCAGAGCTAAATTGCGAGCCAACAGGTTGTTTCGCTCATAACCCTGAACCATTGCCTGCCCACCTAACACAGATTTCAGAAAAAATGAAAGAGGGTGGCTATGACGTAGGCTTTGTAGTTGACCCTGATGTGGATCGTTTGGCAATGATTTGTGAAGACGGTTCTATGTTTGGAGAGGAATACACACTAGTCTCAGTGGCTGATTATGTGCTTCGTTACACCAAAGGCAACACTGTGTCTAACTTGAGTTCCACCAGAGCTCTTAGTGATGTGACTACCGCTCGTGGTGGTTCTTATTCTGCAGCAGCCGTTGGTGAGGTGAATGTGGTGACGAAGATGAAAGAGACGAACGCTGTCATCGGTGGTGAAGGCAACGGAGGCGTCATCTATCCTAAGGCTCACTATGGACGCGATGCTCTTGTTGGCATTGCATTGTTCTTATCATTGATGGCAGAAGAGAAATGCAAAGTATCCGATTTAAGGAAACACTACCCTGAATACTTTATTTCGAAAAACAAAATACAGTTGACTCCATCCACCGACGTAGACGCTATTCTACGCGCGATGAAAGACAAATACAAGAATGAACGTGTTAATGACATCGATGGAGTAAAGATTGACTTTGCCGATTCATGGGTACACCTTCGCAAATCCAATACGGAGCCAATCATTCGTATTTATTCAGAAGCATCTACCATGGAGAAGGCAGATGCCATCGCTCATAAAATCATGAATGAAATAGAGCAGATTTCACGCTGATTTAGCAATGAAATTTGCTCTTGACTGCAACACTAAGTCATGGGAGTAACACCTCATGTCTTAGTGTTTTTTTATAAAATCAACTTAATGTTTGACAATCTATCAGGGTTCTCCAACCATCTTTTATCTGCCAATGATAACAGTATCACCCACCTGTGGTTTTTGGTCAGAACCTTTCTGCAATTTGTTATACCGACGAATTTGCCATTTACGAACGTCAAATTCTTTAGCGATTGATTCGTAGGTATCACCTTCTTCTGCCTTTACTGCCCTCGTCTTACCCATCCTGATAACCTGATGTGTACGATAAGCAACGATACTACCCATTGTATGTTCCTTTTTCCCTGCAGGAGCAATCACATCGCTACCATTGATTTTTTGTCCCTCATTATTCGAAGGAATTATTCCATTATCATAATTGTACAATTCGTAGGTCTCGATGATTTCCACCAGTTTCTTAGCGTAATCAGAAGCCGTAGCATACCCACATTCCTTTAACCCTTTAGCCCATCCTTTGTAATCTGTAGGTTCTAAGGAATAAAGTTTTTTATAACGTTCTTTCTTCAGAAATTGGGAATGATCCTCGTATGAAAGTTCCACTGATTTATATTTTCGGAAGCACTCTTGTTTCTTATCATCATCATGGTACACCTTCTCTCCCGTCCAATCTGAATGACACTTAATGCCAAAATGATTGTTACTTTTCCTTGCTAATTCGCTCAAGCCTGCGCCAGATTCCAATATACCCTGTGCCAACGTGATACTGGCAGGGATTCCATGCTCCTGCATTTTAACAACAGCTATTGGTGCATACTTGTTGATGTAGTTGATGTATGATTGTTGTTTTGCGGGTTTCGCACTTAAGGATGTTGCAGCAAAGCAACCGAATAAAACCAATAAGAATAAGTGTTTTCTCATCTCTTGACGATTTGTTTTTTGCAAATATAACGATTTTTTTATTTGTCTTTGCATTTGTTTAGCAGAACTTCATATGCATGATGCCACCCCTTCCATGCAAAAACATCCGAAACATGCTCGTTGTGAAATAATGTGATGAATGTTCCATGTACAGATGAGACTTTCTGCTTTAGGTTCAGCACATATTCCACTCCGGCTTCTGGTGTCAATCCCAAATCAGATTTAAGTGTTTTATCCATCACTGCCGTAGGATATAACAACAAACCTGTCTCTCTTTCTTCCTTTAGATTGTAAAAATAAAACGGGTAGGAAGTGCTAGCTCTGAACCCTGGTTGAGAAGAATAACAGAGTGACCAATCACTCGTGAAACCTTGTTTTTCAAGTAGTGTGTAGCCTTCTGGGATACGGAATCGAAGATAGTGAAATCGACACGGGCGTTCCGAACTCTCCTTATTCCATACCATAACGAGGTTCTCCACTTTCAGCAACAACGGATATTGACTGCAATTGTAGGATGGATGGATTCCAACCACTTCATTTTCAGCAATCTGTTTTCTCATTTTCCAATAGGAAAAACTAGGATAGATACTTCTTTTATCGTGTTTTCCAAAAGTTCCACAATGAAAAAAGAAAATCGGATGAAGATTCCTCTTATGATGCAAATTATAAACCATGGAGAGGTTAAAGAATGGATCTTTTTTTTCTCTGATAACAACGTAGTATCTTTGTTTCACAAGATCCCATCGTCCCTTCACCATATCTCGAATCGAGCAATAAACAAACTGCAACAAACCATGATTCCGATATGCATAGACATTGTCAACATCTATGGTTGGAATAAACCTATAGGAAGAGAGATTAAATTGTTGTTGTCCATCTTTCTGCATGATGACATCCTTCAATTTGAGTGTCCATTGATCCACCAATGGATCTGTCAGAAATCCCTTTTGGAAAGCGACGCTCTTCTCTACGGGAAATCGTCCGTGAGCATCTTGGTCATCACATGTATACTCCTCATAACGGCTAAGGAGGTAGAACGATGCTGCGAACAAATCAAACGGGATATCCTTACTTTCAGTTGGAAATAGTGTGATGAGATCATCCCATTCTCCAAACGTGATACTCTGAGGATGTATATCTGATTCAAAAAGAAGTTGTGCAGGTTGTATATGGATACCATTCTCACCATTCGATTCCGAATACCAAATGGGAAATCCAACGACATCGTTCCTATCTGTTGTAATTTTATATTCACAACCCAAGACAAAATGAAACAATTGGTTGCAAATATAAGTCAGTCTATTGCTAATTTTATCTGTAAATATTGTAATCATCGTATCCGATTCACCGTTTTCTTGTCAAATATAAGCATAATATTTCAATGCAGCAGACCATTTTCATAAAAACTGAAGTAGTCACAATTACTAACGATGACATGATCGATTAATCTGATATCACAAATCTTACAACTCTCCTCCATTTTACGAGTCACCTCCTTGTCTTGCGCACTAGGTTCCAATCGTCCTGACGGATGGTTGTGCACCATGATAATGCCACAGGCCAATTGTGCCATGGCCTCATGAATGATTAGTCTGATGTCGAAGATGCAAGTATTAAGTCCGCCTGTACTCATTTTCTTTTTCGTAATGACTTTATTACCTGTATTTAAGAAAATAATCCAAGCCTCTTCGAACGTGACACCAACAAGGTCTGATTTCATAAACTGATAAATATCTTTACCACATTTTATCTCTGTCAGATTGGTTTGTGCATCAAAAGAGAGTCGTTTGCTCAGTTCCAATGCAGCCAAAATAGTGATGGCTTTAGCTTCGCCAATGCCATGAAATTGTCCGACAAGTTGGTTGATGTGAGCTTTCGACAAAGATTCCAGTTGGCTGTCGTAATAATTTAGAATGCGTTGGGATAGTTCGACAGCACTCTCGTCCTTGTTTCCAGAACCTATAAGTATGGCCAACAACTCCGCATTGGAAAGTGCATTGGAGCCATGTTCCTTTAATTTCTCTCTTGGTCTGTCATCTTCTTCCCATTCTTTAATTCGCAAACGTTGGGGCGGGTCTTTTCTTTTCATTTTACTTTATTTTTTATTGGCTTCCATGTAGTTAATCAGTGGATTGGCATACATGAGCCATATTTTTTCTTTTAAGAAAGGTATATCCTTGTTGGGCAGATCTATTTTGTCGATTTGATGATCAACATATTTATCGAAATCGTTCCTTTCTTTTTCCGTATAGTGAACATTCATATTTTCCTCTGAATTGTGGAGCAAGTCTAACGCCACATAGTTGATAGGGAAAATATGATAGTTTTTATGAATGCGACGATCAATGATGGATGCAATCTTGTTTAGCACAGTAGGTCGGTTATCCTCTTCATTGACCGACTCCTCAATCTCATCATTAATAGGCGGAGTCAACTCGTAATATATTTCTCCCTTATTACCGAAAATGCCCACCTTCATATTCAAAATATCATCACTTTGCGTTTTCTGATAATTCTCATCGTCTCTCTTTAACTGGAACTCTCTAGCCTTCAAGTAATCACAAGAATCATACTCATAGGAGATGCTTATTGGAGAGATGTTTAAATCGATAAAACCTTGTTTCAAACTGCCCACAGAACTAACAGACAACATCTTCAACAGACTTTCTTGTGTACGGTCGTCAGAATCTTTTGTCCTTCCTTCTCGTTGAGCTATCCATACGGAGTTTCTCATTTCTGTAATATTTCTACGTATGTATGCCGACAGTTTGATAAAGGCATCAAACAGTTCTCTTTTCGTTCCACTTCGTTTGACCAAGAAGCACTTGTTCATTCTCAAACAATCAGATATCCATGGTTTCACACAAAGATTGTCTCCAATGGCAATTTCAGAAGTATCCCATCCATTCAAATCAAGCATGGAGTTGAGTATACCCGCATCCATAATAATATCTCTGTGATTGGAGATAAAGAGGTATTTAATCTCTTTGCTAAGAGCCTCTAATCCGTTGAAGTGAATGGAACTATTGTTTTTCTTTTGAATGGAAAGAATCAATGAAGCGATAAACTGATGTTGGAAATCTTGCACTTTCCGAATCTGTTTCAGCTTGTTTATGAGAGTGTCAGGATCTGCATCTGGGTAGGCAAATGCAAGTATTGACCTTATCTCTGGATTTTTAATGACTCTCTGTATCACGTCGTTCATCTCCTCGTCAGTGAATGAACGCATATCATCAAAATTGAATTCTTTTTCCATCATTACAATATTGTTTGTCTTTCTCGAGCTACAAAGATACAAAAAATGTCAATAGCCGACTTATTTGAGATACAAGATTGTTTCGGGGCCCATATTAAATAGCAAATCAATGATGCTCAGATGCGGCTGAAAGCCAAACTTTTGGTCAAACACCTGATAGTATGGCTTGTTTGTTTCCGTATGAATCTGCTTGGGATGGAAACTTCTTCTCATATCCGTAATCCCGACTAATTCATCTCCCTTTTGATATGTTTCAGAAAGAGAAATGGGGGCATACAGATGAATCAAATCCATCGTTGTTTCCATCAGTCCCTGGTTCAAGTCGATCAAATAATCGTATTTCTTCGTGTAAAAAGGCTCATAGTCTTCTTTATAGTATTCGAAGAAAGGGGATTTATTATAAGCTGATTCAATCGCTCGCCAATGAGTTTGTTGCCATTTCTCCGTGTAGGATATTTTTATCTCTTTGAACGGACAGCGTTCTTTCGGACGAATAATAGGGACAACAAGATCCATCACCTGATTGCATGTGAGAATGCGGCATCTGTTTCTATAAGTTTGTTTCTCAAAATGGTCGTATTGCTCAATGATGGTTGCATCATTCTGGGCTATTGCTTGGTAATATTCAATAGGAGCCAAATAGGCACTGGATAATAAAACTGACTGGCTCATCTGTTATTTTTTCTTTTTAGGAGCTTGCAATCCACTTGGTCTTTGCTTGTCGATCCTCTCTTTTTTAACGTCCCAATCTTCCTCTACACTCCATCCTGCTCTTAACTTTATAGATTTTGTAAAGTAGTATACATTTTCAGGTTGCTTCCTTTCCGCATATACACCCGTGTCCCATTTACCATTGTTGTTACGGTCTTCAATCAGTTTGACATAATAGGTACCAGGAGTCACATTTACAAATTCAACCACCGATTTGTCTGTTTTCTTTTCCATCACGACACCTCCTGTGGAATTGAGGATTTGTACAATGGACATTCCCTCCTGTTGAGAAAGGTTCAACTTAATCTGTCCGTATTCATCCTCCATTTTTCGTCTGAAGGTGATGGAATCTTTGTTATTATGATTGCCATAATAATCAAATACAGCAGCAGAATCAACCAACAAGGTATACTTTTCTCCTTGGATTATTTCCGCATCAACAAAGAACGAACGTTGATTCTTTGTTTGTTTTACATTAAGTTTGACAGGCACCTTCGTCGAATCCTTCATATAATACAAATGGACGTTCTCCTCTTTAACGGTTGACAACGGATATTTCCACCAAATGATCAGCGAGTCGGCAATCTCTATGGAACCATTCTGATTCATCATACTGATAACATTAGAGCGTGGTTTCACCTTCCCTCTTCTCTCATATTTCTTGATTTGGGCACTCTCTTCTTTTGCTTTTTCTGCCTCTTCCTTTAGATATCTAGGCGTCAACCCAGCAATCAAAGTATCAGCATGAGGAACAAAATTTTCCGCAGAGTCAGTAATAAGGTAGTTTGTTGCAATGGTCAGAGAGTCTCTATTGTAGACAGCAGAGTCGGTAATCCAATAAACGATAGTGTCTGTTGTCTTATTAGGTTCCGCCATATACCATTTCCCCGCAGGTGTGAAATCAACAGGTGTGATTTCGGGAACAGAATTTTCCGCCTTTTTAAAGAAGAGTGTGAAATGTTTCCTATCGGATCTTTCTATCTTATTGAATTCTTGCAGTTTAATTTCCTTATGAAAGAATCGAAGCATGAAACTGTCTGGAGCATATTTCATCTCCTTTTTTGTAATAATGGTATCTATTGTAGTTGAATCTTTATAGGTAGTGTCATATCGATAAGTTATATTAACAGTCGGTATGGGGAGTTCCATTTCCTGAAAAGCAACACCCTCACCCACTTGATCATAAAAATAGTTGCTGTTCAAATCCTCAAGGGCATAAATCTTGTATCGTTTACCTGCAACACCTTTAATGCTAAATCGTCCGCTCGCATCTGTTTTACCGATACGTTCAAAACGAGTTGTGGTGAAAAGAGAATCCACTTCACTAGAATAGACACCCACACAAATATTTTCCAAAGGAAGAAGATCTTGTGCGTTTAAGACCGTACCCGCTATGACAAGGGTATCGAGTGTCTCTCCTGTGGAAAAGGCATGACAGAAGTCTTTGACTAGATTATTTTCCGTATAATCACCAATACAATTTTTAAAATCTAATGTATAGGTTGTATTAGGAAGCAAGGAATCTTTCAACTGTACCACCAGTTTTTTTCCTACTGCCTTGACAATAGGAGCAGATTTTTGTGGAGGTGACACCACCAAATTTTGAGATGGGTTGTTAACTTGAATATATTCATCGAAATCTATCTCAATACGTTTCTCTTTAACGTTTCTTGCATTTTGGGCAGGGGTACTTTTCAAAAGAACGGGAGATTTTATATCTTTTTTCCCTCCTGTTGGACCTTGAGCCATATTGGCGCAACCGCCAAGAATAACAGCAAGAACAAAAAAATGAAGGACGTATTTTGAAAGATTCATATTATCAATGTTTATAGCGCAAAGATAATAAATAATGTGATAGGGAGCAAGTGCTGAAGAAACGAAGATAAATGACACTTCAGCACTTGCTCCCTTTTATTGAATCAATCACACTTTAGTTTACTCTATTTTTTGGGGTACAAAATCATACTCACCCATGAAGAGGATCAATCCCGTGCTATTCTCGCGGATAACGAAAGCGAACGGACGGTCACATAGCATCTTGAGTTCTGGCGTTAAAGCCCATCCCGTATCAACTCCAATTGAAGTAACAACTGCAGCTTCCGTACCAATTTCGTCTACTTTTAAGAAATAATCCTGAGTAACCTGAGAAATCACTGCGTCGCCATATATTGCCTTTGGATAGGAAGAAAAGATGTCCTGAATATTCAATTCATTTAAAGCACCCGCCAACGAGTAGCTATCTTTACTTTCAAATTTAGGCATAACGATTTCACACGTCTGATATTTTAATGGCAAGGAATCCCATTTTATAGTAGGCAATACTTCATCTAGGTCATGTCCCACAGTTGGTAATACGACAATCATGCTGTAGGGACTCGTGCCTGTCGTATCTTCCCAATCAGCTTCTTTGTCCGCATAATCAAGTTTAACTGCTTGATACAGGTCTGTACTTGCACACTCCATATAACAATAATCAATGTACATAGCATCCGTCCTGTTTGTTTTGCCATATGCGCCATTGAATGTCATAGTATTATAATAAGAGGTAAATGGATGTTTCCATTTTGCCTTGAAATAGCAAGCATTGTTGATAATAAGACGTGTTATTTCAGAAATCTCTATCGAAAGTTTTTTAATTCGATTGTTGGTCATCAGTGCTGCCCAATGATTTATTGTATCTTTCGCTCCTCTTGGATTATGTGTGAAATCAAGGTGTCTGACAGTTGCATAATACTTCTCCTTCGATGTTTCCACGAAATCTTCATAAGCTCTCGTACCTTCATTTATCCACAACGCATTTGCAGTACGAATATCTACGCTATCAACATTTGAATTGATGGAGAGATACAATTTCTGATAGAAATCATTCATCTCTGACAAGGATTTGAATCCTAATGCATCTGCTATCTCCTGCGCTCCTTTGTCTGTAGCACCATTGGCACAGAGTCCCAAGGCAAAACCAAGGCTTATTGGCGAATAGAAATGAACAGCTCTCATGCTATCAGGGTTTTTAGGGTCTGGCATTTGACGAACTATCGAATAACATTTTGTAGCAAACTCATTGTTAGCTCGTATAAGTTCTTGTTCCTGCGCACTCACCACAAGCGGATTGGGTTGTTCAAACGTCGGAGGCAACGTATTCATCGTTAGATGATCATACCCAGGTTGTTGAGACGTACCAAAGGTAACACTATCCACCTGACTAACATCAAAAGACTTTTGTTCTCCATTCTTTAGCCAGACTTGCATATTATCAGGCACTCCACCTGTTGCAAAGGCACTTAACGATAACGTCAATGCACCTAAAAGTAAAATTTCCTTTTTCATAACTTCCCTATTTATATAGTTATAACACATAAACAAATTTATTATTCCTCCATCGGAACCGAATCATACTCTCCGATGAACAAGATGAGTCCTGATTTGTTCTCGCGAATAACAAAGGCAAAAGGACTATTGCACATCATGTGGAAACTCTTCGTCGCAACTCCTCCACTAACTCCCACCACGGAAGTAACGGCTGCAGCTTCTGTACCTTCCTCATCCACATTAATGAAGAAATCTTGCTGAATTTCTGATATGGATATAGGTTCATTCCATACAACATTAGGATATGAATCAAATATTTCTTTAATCTCAAATTCGTTTTTCAATATATCTTTCAAAGCATATCCTCCCGCGGCTTTGAATTTAGGCATAAAAAGATTTCCTTTCATCGCTTCAAAAGGAATGGAATCCCACTGAAGAGCAGGAAGGACACTATTCAAATCTGTATTTGATTTCGGCAACACAACAATCATACTATAGGAACTGTTGCTTGGAGTGTATGGTTGATTCCAACCAGTAGTAGGCTTATCTTCCGCAACGCCGTAATCTAATTTAACCGCTTGATAATCATCCGTCTCAAAATACTCAAGATATTCATCCATGATTTTCATAAAATCTGTAGAGTCTTTTTCTCCATTCATTCCATTAAACACATACTTTCCCAACGGAGTGAATTTCTTCACCCAGCTTCCCTTGAAATAACATGCATTATTGATAACGAGTCGTGTCCATTTTGTAATTTGAATATGTAAATCTTTAATACAATCATTGGTCATAAGTGCGGCCCAATTGTCAATGGTATCCTTCGAACCCGTAGGATCATTTTCAAAATCAAGATGTCGAACTGTTGCAAAATACTTCTCCTTTGCAGTCTTCACGAAATTCATATTGACCTCACTTTTCTCATTAAGCCACAACGCATTGGTAGAGCGAAGTGTCACACTGTCAACATTGGAATAGAAGGAGAGCAAAAGTTTCTGGAAGAAATCGTTCATTTCTTCTACGTCATTATTCGATTTGAAACCCATTGCTCTGCCAATCTCGTGTGCTCCGTTTGCATCAGCTCCGTTTGCACAAAATCCCAAAGCAATGTTAAGACTGACTGGCGAGAAGAAATTAACACCTGTTTTGGATGTCTTTCGTAACTCCGCATAGCATTTTGTTCCAAACTCGTTGGTACTCTTCACATACGGCATTTCTTGTTCTGTCATAACAAGAGGATTGGGCTTAGCGAAAACAGGGGGCAAAGTGTTTTCCATTAGGCGTTTGTACCCTGATTGCTGTGTCTCAGTAAAGGTGACACTATCCACCTCACTGATATTAAACACCTGTTGACTACCATCTTTCAGCCAAACTTGCATATTGTCTGGTGTAACGGCGAAGGCTGTAGTAATAACTGAACAGCAAAATAATCCTGTGATAAAGTGTTTTTTATTCATAAGCCAAATGTTATTATCATGTAATATCACCCCTTGTTTTATGATAGTTCGGATGTTGGTTTTCATCTATCTTACCTGATCAGGCATTCATTCTTGTCTTTTTTTCGGGTCTTTTTCTCACCATAAAACGTCACTCACAATGCAAATATACAAATGTTTAAATTATTTCCAAAGAAGTCAAGCGAATATTCTCATTTGCAAACATATAACAGTTTATAAAAACAAACTACCCAAGCTTCACCACGAAGCCCGGGCAGTCCAACAACTTAAAAATTACAATTATGGAAAATTTAGATACCAATTAATGGTCACAACAACGGACGGATCACCTCTTCCTGTAAAACGAAGAAGAGTGCTCCCGCCAAATATCCTATTAGTGCCAACAAACTGATGTTTTTCAAATACCATCCGAATGGAACCTTTTCCAGTCCCATCACCACAACACCTGCTGCAGAACCAATGATTAACATGGAACCACCAACACCAGCACAATAGGCCAAGAACAACCAGAACACACCATCTGTTGCATAGACAGCTAAATCTGGATTTGCTGCAACATTCGCAGCTGAAGCAACATCGTACATTCCCATAGAGCCAGCCACCAACGGAACATTATCCACAATGGATGACAAAGCACCTATGATCACGTCAATAACATATACATTGCCGACATGTTGATCCAAGAACACTGACAACTCTTTCAAAATACCTGCACACTGTAATGCAGAGACTGCCATCAAAATACCAAGGAAGAACAATATGGTCGTGAAATCAACTCGTGAAAGCACTACTGAAATACGTGCTTTTGATGATTCTGGAATATGTTTTTTACGATGATATAAAATTTCCGTATAAATCCATAAAACACCAAGTCCTAACAAAACGCCAATGAATGGTGGCAAATGGGTAATAGACTTAAATATAGGAACAAAAATCAAAGCACCCACACCCATAAAGAAGATAAGTTTTTGTTCTTCATGTGTAATGATATCGGCAGCACATACATGGTCGAAACCGCTTGTGCTAACCACCTCTGTTCTCTCTGGCAATTCACCTTTCAAGAATCGTCCTGCGATAAACACAGGCAATACCATTGAAACCACAGATGGCAAGAATAGATTTGGCAACAATCCTTCTGTTGTCACGTTTCCTTTCACCCACAACATAATGGTTGTAACATCTCCAATTGGTGAAAATGCTCCTCCTGAGTTGGCTGCAATGACAATCACGCAGGCAAACAACCAACGCTCCTTGTAATTGCTGATTAGCTTTCTCAACAACATCACCATCACAATGGTTGTTGTCAGGTTATCCAATATGGCAGACATAAAGAATGTAATAACTGCTAACATCCATAGCAGTTTCTTCTTCTTTCTCGTTGTGATTTTATTTGTGATAATGGAGAATCCTCCGTGGGCGTCAATCAACTCCACAATGGTCATCGCTCCCATCAAGAAAAACAGAGTCGATGCAACATCTCCTAAGTGTTCGATAATTTGTGTTCCCGTAACAAAAGAGACCACCTCTTCATGACTCGAGAACTGCGTTAATACAGAATCGGCTTTTAGGATATATACCGTCCACAATAATGCACATAACAACAAAGCGGTTGCAGCTTTGTTTACCTTTAACGTGTGTTCCATCGCAATACTTGCGTATCCTACGAGGAACAATAAAATCATTAATACTTCCATTAAATTACCAAAAATTCGATTCTAAATATCGTTTCTTCAACGAAAAACGACGCAAATATAATCTTTTTTCGAACAAAAGCAAAATGAATAACAGTATATTTATACATTTTTTCACATTTAAACTATGGCATGTAATAAAAGCAAATGGGCGAAGAAGGAATCGCCCTCTTCGCCCATTTTTCTATCTGATTTTTAAATATTTACAGATTTCTGTACTAATGCTTCATGTCATTGATCATCAGTTTTGAAATGTCAATCCATCACCCTTCTTTTCCACCACAATCGGTTTACTACGATCAACCGTCTGTGCCAACAATGCTTTCGAGAGATCATTCAACAAGCGTTTCTGAATAACTCGTTTCACTGGTCTTGCACCAAACTGAGGATCGTAACCCTCGGTAGCAATGAAATCACGTGCGTCATCTGTTACACGCAACTCCACTCCATTCTCTTTCAACATCTTATAGACTGAGTTGATTTGTAAATCAACAATCTTTCTCGTCTCACTCTTCGTCAATGGAGCGAACATGATAATCTCATCAATTCGGTTCAGGAACTCTGGACGGATTGTTTGCTTCAACATGTCAAGAACCGTCTTCTTCGACTCTTCTATGATCTCGTCTCTGTTATTAGCCGTCAGCTTTTCAAATTTCTCACGTATCAAGTCTGAACCCAAGTTGGAAGTCATGATGATGATGGTGTTTTTGAAATTAACCACCCGACCTTTATTATCGGTCAATCGTCCATCGTCCAACACTTGCAACAAGGTGTTGAAGACATCTGGATGTGCTTTTTCAATCTCATCAAACAATACAACGGAATAAGGTTTCCTTCGAATAGCCTCCGTCAATTGTCCTCCTTCGTCGTATCCAACGTATCCTGGAGGTGATCCGATCAATCGGGTCACAGAGAATTTCTCTTGATACTCCGACATATCTATACGAGTGATCATATTCTCATCATCAAACAAGAACTCGGCCAAAGCCTTAGCCAACTCGGTCTTACCAACACCCGTGGTTCCTAAGAAGATGAACGAACCGATAGGTCGTTTTGGATCTTGCAATCCTGCACGACTACGACGCACGGCATCTGAAACAGCTGCTATGGCATCTTCTTGTCCGATGACACGCTTATGCAACTCATCTTCCAAATGGAGCAGTTTCTCTTTTTCACTCTGCAACATCTTTGAGACTGGTATACCTGTCCATTTAGAGACTACCTCTGCGATATCATCCGCATCAACCTCCTCCTTTACCAACGGACTATTCGTCTGGATTTCAGAAAGTTTCTTCTTTATCTCCTCTATTTTATCTTCTGCCTCTTTGATACGTCCGTATCGAATCTCAGCCACCTTCTCATAGTCGCCTTCTCGTTCGGCACGTTCAGCTTGGAAGCGCAGATCCTCGATTTTGATTTTCAACTGTTGTTGTTCATCAATCAACGATTTCTCTGCCGTCCATTTAGCTCGTATCCTTTGGGTCTCCTCCTTCAAGTTGGCTATCTCTTTACCCAACTTTTCCATCTTCTCCGTATCGTTCTCTCGCTTGATGGCCTCTCGTTCAATCTCCAACTGCATGATCTCACGCTCCTTTGAATCCAACTCCTCTGGAACGGAATTAATCTCCAAACGCAACTTAGAGGCTGCCTCATCAATAAGGTCAATTGCCTTATCTGGCAAGAATCGATCGGTGATATAACGAGTTGACAATTGCACTGCTGCTATAATCGCCTCATCCTTGATACGAACCTGATGATGGTTCTCGTATTTCTCCTTCACACCACGAAGAATCGAAATTGAATCCGATTCATTTGGTTCATCCACCATCACCACCTGGAACCTACGCTCCAACGCTTTATCTTTCTCAAAATATTTCTGATACTCATCCAGTGTTGTAGCTCCAATAGAACGAAGTTCACCCCTTGCCAAGGCTGGTTTCAGGATATTAGCCGCATCCATGGCTCCATCACTCTTTCCAGCACCTACCAACGTGTGAATCTCATCAATGAACAAGATAATTTCACCATCGGCTTTAATCACCTCATTCACCACTGATTTCAATCGCTCCTCAAATTCTCCTTTATATTTGGCTCCTGCAATGATTGCACCCATATCCAACGAGTAAATCTGTTTACTCTTCAGATTCTCAGGCACATCACCTCTGACAATACGTTGTGCCAAACCCTCCGCAATAGCCGTCTTACCTGTTCCCGGTTCTCCAATCAGTATCGGGTTGTTCTTCGTACGTCTACTTAAGATTTGAAGCACTCTTCGTATCTCCTCATCCCTGCCTATCACAGGATCCAACTTACCTGAACGTGCTCGCTCATTCAAATTAATCGCAAACCTGTTCAGTGAATCATAACTCTCTTCCGCAGAAGAGTCCGTCACCTTACTGCCCTTTCGCATCTCTTGAATAGACTGACGAAGGGCTTCTTCCGTCATCCCCGCATCTTTTAATAGCGTAGACACCTTACTCGACGTCATCAACAGCGACAACAGAATGTACTCCATAGAGACAAACTGATCACCATCGGCTTGAGATAGGCTTAATGCTTGATCCAACACCTCTTTTGTTGTGTTAGACATGTAATGGTCTACTTTTCCCCGAACCTTCGGAAAACTATCAATCGTTTTGTCCAACGCAGCATCAACCATTCTCACGTTCACACCCATCTTGTTCATCAAGAATTGTGTGACGTTCTCACCAACCTTCAAGACGCCTTTGAGCAAGTGTTCTGGCTCGACTATCTGCTGATTCTTGCTATCTGCAATCTTCACAGCCTCGTCGATGACCTCTTGACTTTTAATTGTAAAATTCTCAAAATTCATAATTGTATTTTTTAGCGTTTGACATTTAGCATAGTTCAAATTAAATGCCATTCTTATTTTTTAATACAAAACTGACAAAATGTCATATTTCTTATCCGGAAAGATGCCAATCAGTCCTCTCGAAGAGACATATTCTCCATATTAGATCTTTAATTTCTACGCCGCACGGTTCTTCTTTGTGTCGATTAATTATGTAATTTTGCAATATAGATCTGCAATGTGCGGGTCAAACTTAATTGAAAAAAAATGGCAAAAAAATATCATCGTGTACTTACAATCGCCGGCAGCGACTCTGGTGGAGGCGCAGGAATACAAGCCGACATCAAAACCATCTCAGCTTGCGGCTGCTATGCAATGACCGCCATCACTGCGATAACGGTTCAGAATACAGTTGGTGTCATCGACGTGGCTGGCGTTGAGCCTTCCATAATTGAGGGACAGATCGATGCCGTACTAAGCGACATTGGTGCAGATAGTGTGAAGATAGGCATGTTACACTCATCCGACGTTGTCCAAAGCGTGGCAAAAATGCTTCAAAAGCATAACGTGAAGAACATCGTACTCGACCCTGTCATGGTCTCCACATCAGGACATCGTCTCATTGAAAAAGAGGCCATCAATACTCTATGCGAGACGCTCATTCCCATGGCTACTGTCATTACACCTAACATACCCGAAGCCGAAATATTATTCGGAGAAAGAATCCCCACCCAAGAGGATCTTCCTCTCGTGGCTCAAAAACTATCAGAACGCTTCAACGTATCTGTATACCTCAAAGCAGGACACCTGACAGATGACAAACTGATCGACATCTTCTACGACAACTCACAACATCGCTATTTTGAACTGAAAACAAAACGGGTATACACACAAAACACACATGGCACAGGCTGTACCCTATCTTCCGCACTTGCCTCCATGCTGGCCAAGGGATATGATCTCAAAGAATCAGCAGAGAAAGCGCAAGCCTACATTGAAGGAGCTATTATCGAAGGGGCTGACTACGAAATCGGTCATGGTCATGGACCTGTTGCCCACTTCTATAAATTATGGAAATAAAAAAGAGACGCAAAACACTGCGTCTCTTTTGCAATCATCTAATATTCATTTTGTTTTATTTCCTTTCCAACTCCATTTTCAAATATTTGCCCGTATAGCTGTTCGGATTCTCAGCCACCTCCTCGGGAGTTCCCGTTGCAATGACTTGTCCGCCACCTCTACCGCCTTCCGGACCTATGTCAATCAGATAGTCCGCCGTCTTGATCACATCCATGTTATGTTCGATAACAATAACGGTATTACCTCTATTCACCAATTCATTCAACACATCCAACAGGATACGAATGTCCTCGAAATGAAGTCCCGTCGTGGGTTCATCTAAGACATATAATGTGTTTCCCGTCTCCTTTTTCATCAATTCAGTAGCCAGTTTGATACGCTGACTTTCACCACCCGACAAGGTTGTTGAAGGTTGTCCCAACTTAATGTAACCCAACCCTATCTCTTGTAAGGTTTTCACTTTATGATAGATGGTCGGAATATTTTCAAAGAAATCAACCAGTCATATCCAACACATCCGCGATTGATTTTCCCTTGAAGCGAACCTCCAAGGTCTCCCGATTATATCGTTTCCCCTGGCACTCCTCACATGGGACCAACACATCTGGCAGAAAGTTCATTTCAATCGTCTTGTATCCATTTCCGCAACAGGTCTCGCAACGACCGCCTTTCACATTAAAGGAGAAACGACCTGCCTTATATCCACGCATTTTCGACTCTGGCAGAGTGACAAACAACTCTCGAATGTCTCCAAACAAACCTGTATATGTGGATGGATTGGAACGCGGAGTTCGTCCTATAGGCGACTGATCCACATTGATGACCTTATCAATATATTCAATACCACTTACCGAGTCAAAAGGTAACGGATCTTGCAGAGAATGATAGAAATGCTGACTCAATATCGGTTGCAATGTTTCATTAATCAGGGTCGATTTACCGCTACCCGATACACCAGTCACACAAATAAATTTATTCAAAGGGAATTCCACATCCACATTTTTCAGATTGTTTCCCTTGGCACCCTTTATGATGATGGATTTTCCGTTTCCTTCTCTCTTCTTTGCTGGCACCTCTATGGTGCGACGCCCGTTCAGATAATCTGCCGTCATTGTTTGTGTTTTCAACATCTCCTGTGGAGTACCTGCGAACACCACCTCTCCGCCTTTCCTTCCCGCAAATGGACCCATATCAACGATATAATCCGATTCCAGCATCATATCACGATCATGCTCCACCACAATCACAGAATTACCGATATCACGCAACTGTTTCAACGACTGTATCAGTCGCACATTGTCTCGCTGATGCAATCCAATGCTTGGTTCATCCAAAATATACAAGACATTCACCAACTGAGAACCAATCTGCGTTGCCAAACGAATACGTTGATTTTCACCGCCCGACAGAGAGACTGAAGATCGATGAAGCGAGAGATAATCCAATCCCACATCCAGCATAAACTGCAGACGCGTCTTTATCTCTTTTAATATCAACTCCGCAATAGAAAATTGTTTTTCCGACATCTGTGCCGGCACCTTACAAACCCAATCATACAGATCTGCGATATCCATACGTGAAAGGTCTGCAATATTCTTTCCTGCAATACGATAATGCAAAGCCTCCTCATTCAGACGATCTCCATGACATACAGGACACACGACCTGCTTACTGAACTGTCCAGCCCACTTACGAGCCGTTGCCGATGCATCCATCTCTTGTTGCACCTCAATATAATGGATAACGCCCTCAAACAGACATGCCATATTAGAAGAACCGAGAGACTCATTTCGCACGCACACACGTTCTTCCGTACCATTCAGCACAACATCAAGTCCTTCCGGAGGCACCTTCGAAATAGGGTCCTTCAACGAAAAGCCATATCGATCCGCCACCGCTTCTAATTGCCAAAAGAAGAGTGACTTCTTATATTTGCCAAGTGGAACGATACCTCCATTGTAGATACTAACCGACTTGTCTGGAATTATCTTATCAATATCAATTTCATTAATGATGCCCAATCCCTTGCATTTAGGGCAACTACCATGAGGGGAGTTAAAGGAAAAATTATGCGGAGCAGGCTCTGCATACGAGATGCCACTTGTCGGACACATCAGATGACGACTGAAATGACGAATCTCACCATCCTTCTTACGCAGCACGACGATTGTTCCATTCCCTTGTTTCATAGCCGTACGCACAGAGGCCTGCACACGTTGCATGTTTCCGTCGGACACCACCAATTTATCAATCACCACCTCAATCGTATGGTTTTTATAGCGGTCCAACTTCATGCCATGAACAATCTCTTTTATTTCCCCATCCACACGGACATTCAAATATCCTTTTCGACGAACCTGTTCAAACAGCTCTTTATAATGTCCTTTCCTTGCATTAACCAAAGGAGCTAATAAGAAGATAGCTTCTCCCTTGTAATCATGTTCTATCAAATCAAGTATCTGTTCCTCCGTATACTTCACCATCTTCTCACCCGTCACGTATGAATAGGCCTCTCCAGCACGGGCAAAAAGCAGACGAAGGAAATCGTACACCTCCGTTGTCGTTCCCACAGTGGAACGAGGATTCTTGTTGGTGGTCTTTTGTTCTATGGAGATAACAGGACTCAGACCCGTGATCTTATCGACATCAGGTCGCTCCATGTTGCCAAGGAAATTACGAGCATAAGCAGAGAATGTCTCTATATACCTGCGTTGTCCTTCCGCATAGATTGTATCAAACGCCAACGACGACTTGCCACTGCCACTCAAACCTGTAATGACAGACAACTTATACCTTGGCAAAGAGACATCCACATTTTTTAAATTATGGACTCTTGCTCCATACACATCAATCCACGCTGTTTCAGCACTTGATTCTTCCTTATATTTCTCTTCCTTATCCACGAAAATTTGTCATTATTATAAATAAACTATTCCATCGTACGCATCAATCGCCATCTAGACCATGTCTGCATAGACTCTCCTGCATGCAATGTCCGATACGGTGCATGGTATTCCAATTCCAACAATGATTTCTCTTTTTCCGCATGAACAAAGTTATACAACTCAATCTCCGTCTGTTCTGGATGCAGCAAAGAAGAGTCGTGATGTTCAAACTCCAATTTCAACCATTCATCCCCGCAATGAGCATAAATCACAGGTTCCGACGCCTTGATATAGGCTTTTCCTGTACACTCTTCACACTGATGATCATTATCCAACGGTGTAAATGAGAAATAGCCATTCTCTACTTTATAGGTCGGACGTCCCTGCCATGGATGAGAAGGTTCTCCCAAAACAACATCCTCTGCCGAACGAACTGGCACATAGTTTTCATTGTGTCCATTCACACGAGTGATCAACCAAAGATCCCATGAGACATCATTCTTCCGCACATTAGTAGCCTCCACTTGAAAAAACAAAGAGCCATCCTCCTCTATTCGCATACTTTTCTTCATACGCAAACCACTAATCGGAGAATCCTCCCCTTCAATCACAAGCGAACTGCTGGTCTGTTCTATAATATGATATGCTCCAAAACTGATGTATGGATCCGGTGGCCAAAAGAGATCAGAGTCTATCTTTTCCGCATTCAATGTCTGTTGTTTCCACCACTGACTCTGTGGACCCACCCATACTTCATGACCATTATACGGACGAAAATCTAACATGTTCGGAGAAGGTTGCAACCGTTGCTCTTTGGTTTCATTCCATAATGACGGATCACTCTCCAACACATTCGGTTTCCCTACTCTGTTGTAAGAGACTATTCGTCCTCCCACCTCCAACAATATCTGTGCCTCTACTCCGGCATTCTCAATACGTATCATATTATGACATTTGACTCTTTATCGATTCCAACTCCTCCGATGTGTTAGATGCATTCTCCGGATTCCCCAAGGCCTCTTCAATCTCTGCTATTCGAGTTTCTATCTGATTGACAACTTTTTCCGCATCTTCCACTGCACGTTCTGCCTTCCTTAATTTGCGGTCAAACTCTTTTTTAGCCTCGTATGATAATTTATTATCAGATGAAGGTTTCTGTGAATTCTCCGTTTTCGAAACAACAGGAGCCTTTCTTTCCAACTCTTGTAACGAAGACAATTTTTTGGATTGCAGGAAGTCATAGATGCCACCAAGATGTTCCTTTACCTTATGATTACCAAACTCATACACCTTGTCTACCAAGCCATCCAAGAACTCACGGTCGTGGGATACCACTACCACCGTTCCATTGAAAGCTTTGATCGCCTCTTTCAACACATCCTTCGAACGCATATCCAGGTGGTTGGTCGGCTCATCCAACACAAGGAAGTTGACCGGTTCCAACAACAATCGAATCATTGCCAAACGGGTTCGTTCACCACCAGACAGCACCTTCACCTTCTTGTCGGAGGCCTCACCTCCAAACATGAACGCCCCTAAGATGTCACGAATCTTCGTACGAATATCACCTACCGCCACCGAATCGATCGTATCAAACACCGTCTTCTCCTCATCCAACAAAGAAGCTTGATTCTGCGCGAAATAGCCAATCTTCACAAGATGTCCCAACTTCAGCACACCCTCATATTCCACCTGATCCATAATACACTTCACCAAAGTGGTTTTTCCTTCACCATTCTTACCAACGAAGGCAACCTTCTCTCCTCTTTTAATTGTAAGATCAATAGAGTCCAACACCACATGGTCGCCATACCGTTTAGTCAGATTTTGAGCCTCAACCGTAATACTACCAGAATGAGGCGCTGGTGGAAATTTCAAATGAAGTGCAGAATTGTCTTCCTCATCCACCTCGATGATGTTCATCTTCTCCAATTGTTTGATACGAGATTGAACTTGGTTGGACTTAGTAGCTTTATAGCGGAATCTTTCGATGAAATCCTCTGTATCTTGAATTTGTTTCTGTTGATTTTCGTAAGCACGCAGTTGTTGTTCTCTTCTCTCTTTCCTCAATTCCACATATTTAGA
>CACZUS010000005.1 GCA_902784425.1 uncultured Bacteroidales bacterium | reverse complement strand
AAAAAAAGCGGAACCACAAGGTTTCGCTTTTTTTGTAGCGGGATCGAGAATTGAACTCGAGACCTCCGGGTTATGAATCCGACGCTCTAACCAACTGAGCTATCCCGCCATCCCAATTCATTTCAGAATTGCGGTGCAAAGATACACTTTTTTTTGAATATCAAAAAATCTTTTACTAAATTTGTATCGTTTCCTGACACAAAAAAATTATGAAGAAGCTTAGGTTATCTATCATATTGTTCATCCTGTGTGTTTTACACAGTTTCGCTGAGACTCCTAGATTTTCCATCTACCAGTCACAATCTTACGTGCCATATAGCAATATCAACGATATGGTAGAAGATTCGTATGGACTTATGTGGATTGCCACAGGAAACGGTCTATTCAAATTCAATGGTTATGATTACGTACAGTATCTACAGAACAAGGAAATCACCAATTCACTTCCCAACAACAACTGTCGTAAACTATTGGAAGACTCCCACAAAAGGCTATGGATTGGCACCGACAACGGAATCGCCATCTACGATCGTCAAAAAAATGAATTCTCCCGAGTTCATCTAAACAACCTAAAAAGCCGCAACATCGTCAGCATCGAAGAGGACGAAGAGGGTTTCATCTGGGCTCTCTCCTTCCAAGAACTCATCAAATTATCCAACGAGGGGGTTCAACTTCAAACCTACTCCTACCCCAACGCCATCTGTATGCATCTCGACACCAACAAGATATGGCTGGGATCCATGGAAAACGGACTACATCTATTCAATAAGGAGAGTCAGACCATCACCCCCCTCTCTATACCTAAACTGGACGAGGAGAAAAAAGATATGCATGTCCGATTCATCCTTCCAACTTCCAACGGAAACCTCTACATCGGAACCAGAGACTTAGGTCTCATCATTTACAATCAACTAACGAACAAAACGGAGATCTACTCCACCAGCACACTTCCTAACATCTTCATCAGCGATTTCATACTGAACATCTATGAAGATTCTCGCAAAAACATTTGGATCGGCTCTGTCAATGGTCAGTTGATCAAATACGACCCCTCTTCAAAGACATTCTCCGTGCCTTACTTCAAATATCCTTCGGGTGTAAACCAACTCACCATCAGCTGTATCATGGAAGATAAACAGCATGACATGTGGGCAGGAACCCACCACTACTGGATCTATCAATGCAATCAAAGCACCAACGCCTTCGAACTTTTCCAACGAAAAGATGAAATCGGCAGTTTGACACATAACGCAGTCACCTGCTTTTCCGACAACTCAGAAAAAATCTTAGTAGGAACCGATGGTGGCGGTCTTAATATATACGACAAAAAAAGCAAAACTTTTCACAGCGACAATCGTCTGGGGAAAATCATACTCGACATCAAACAGACCGACGATCCTAATGTGTTTTGGATCAATACGTGGGGCAACAGTCAGGTAGGCTTGGCACTCTATAACGTGCAAACAAAAGAATATAAAAAATATGAGTACAAAGCCAAAGACTCCAGCACTATCACAAGCAATCTATTGCGTTCTATCTTAGTAGATTCACCTTATGTATGGGTCTCTACTGATGGTGGCGGTCTTTGTCGCATCAACACACAAACGGATAAAATAGACAATAAATACAACTGTCAAGAACCTATCTTTTCCAGAAAGAACCCTCAATGGATCAACCACATCACCAAAGACCACAAAGGAAGATATTGGTTCTGCTCCAGTGAGTGTATCATACTATACGAAAACAATAAATGTAAACGACTCTCCATCAACAAAGAGAGCACCGAAAGCCTTCAGAACGAGGTGAAGATGTCTATCGAAGACCATACTGGCAACATCCTATTTGTGACTGCCAACAACGGACTCCTCCAATACAACGAAGCAGACAGTTCCTTCATCAACCTAAGCAAACAATACAACCTCCCATACAACTTGAGTTCCCTCTGCGAGGATGACAATCATCACCTGTGGGTTATATCCACGGAAGAGATTATCCGACTCGACAGAGAAACTGGTGAGTGTCATCACTTCAACCTCAAAAACGATTTGAGCGGAAACCCATTCACACCCAATGCCATCTATCGTTCGGGTGACGATATCTATGTGGGTTCCAACAACGGATTCTTCCACTTCAACGTCAATCAACTGGACTACACAAAGTCTGACCCCGAAATATATTTGAACGATCTCTACATCTGGGGAGAGAAACAAAAAATTGGCGAAAATGGAGTTCTTCAAAAGTCATTGGCTTTCACCGACACGCTAACGCTCAATTATGATAGCAACAACATCAGCATCGACTTCTATGCTGTCGACTACAAACACGCAGACGAACTCACCTATCAATATAGAATGAATGGTGTCCAAGAGGGTTGGGTCAACACAGAGAAGACTCGCCAAGTCAACTTCACCAACCTATCACCAGGCACTTACGTATTTCAAGCCAAAGCTTTGAGTCTCAATACGAAAGCAGAAGTTCTATCTCAGCCCCTCACCATCATCATACTACCACCTTGGTGGAAGACATGGTGGTTTAGGATAGCTTGCGGACTTGCCATTCTATTGTTCTTGCACCTATTCTACTACCTACGCACGCGCGAGCACAGGAAGAAGCAAGCTCAACTAGAAAAACTAGTCTCCGAGCGAACAGAGGAATTGCGATTGAAAAACCAAGAAGTTCAAATTCAGAAAGAGAACCTTGAGATTCAGAACAAACGGTTGGACGAATCACTCGACACCAAGAACAAGATTCTTTCTGTCATCGCTCACGACCTAAGAAACCCACTCACTGCAATCGTCGGAAACCTATCGTTAATGAGCGAAGAGGAGGATAACAGTAAGATCAAGCAGGTGTGCAAATCTGCCAAGAACTTGCAGACGCAGATGGAAAACCTGTTGGATTGGGCACGCATACAGAATCAGAACATTCTATACACGCCCAAAGATGTCTTCTTGGATGCACTAAGCAAAGAGTGCATCACATTGTTGCAAGGATTAATTGAAGAGAAAAACATACAGTTGACCTTCACCAACCAGTCAGAAAAATCCGCTTATGTGGATCAACGTATGATTAGCACCGTCTGTCGAAACCTGCTAAACAATGCCATCAAGTTCACCCGCGAGAATGGCCACATACACATTAGCATCCAAGAGGAGGGAGACCAAATCAAATGGAGCATACAAGATGACGGTGTGGGCATGACAGAGGAGCAACGCATGAAGCTATTCGACAAAAACACGACCACCACCACTTTTGGAACCAAGAACGAAAAAGGCTCCGGATTGGGTCTCAAGATTTGTCAGGAGTTCATCGCATACAACAAAGGTCAATTCATCATCGAGAGCGAGAAAGGTGTCGGCACCACCATCTCTATCCTATTGCCACAAGGCACTGAGAAACAATTACCAAAGGAAACGAACTGCACACTCATAGAGAGCGACTTAAGCAGTTCAAACGAAGAGAGCAAACGGACGCTTCTTATTGTAGATGACAGCGAGGAGATTCTTAGTTATGAATATGATTTATTGAGACCCTACTATCATGTCATCACCTCCACCAATGGAGAAGATGCTTTGCAAATTGCACGCAAGGAGATACCAGATTTGATCATCTCTGACATTGTCATGCCAAAAATGGACGGACGAGAATTCTGTCATTGCATAAAAGAGGATGTGTTGACACAACACATTCCTGTCATTCTGCTCACCTCGGAGAACACAGTCGAAGACCAAGTGCAAGGCCTCAACATAGGAGCCGACGACTACATTACCAAACCATTCAACGCCGAACTACTCAAAGCTAAGATCGCCACCATACTCAAAAACAAAGAGCTGCAAAAAGAGCATCTACGCACACGAATATTGCGAATGCCAGACATCGAGATACCAGAAAGTATCGACGACACACTAATAGCCAAGATCAATGATGTCATCAAGCAGAACATTGCAGAAAGCAATCTCACTGTTGAGTTCCTTGCTTCCAAGACTGCATTGAGCAGGGTACAATTATTTAGGAAGATGAAGGCAATCACCGGATGTTCACCTTCGGAATATATCAAAGCCATCCGTTTGGAACATGCCGCCGAGATATTGGTTCAGAGCAAACAAAGCATTGCCGACGTTGCCTACATGGTAGGTTTCTCAGATCCTAAATACTTCAGCAACTGTTTCTCTGAAAAATTCGGTGTCACGCCATCTCAATATGTGAAAAACCACAAAGCGTAAGATGTAAGTTTCATTTTTCCTGTGCAGCCTCTTTCTGTTCCGCTTCCAACTTTTTGATGTATTTCATACAAATGATAAGCGGAATAATACCGAAAACGCCAAAAGAGCAATCGATCAAAGTCCAATAAAACGGCATTTCTCTAATAGGTCCGCAGATAAATGCAAGAGGCAAAACGGCCACACAAGCAAACATACCCCAATAGATGACAAATTTATTTCGAATCGGATCAATGAATGGACCTACAAACATACCAGCAATCACTAAGTGAGCAAAAGCCAACCAATCACATCCGTATGCCAACTGAGGATATTGCTGATTCGTAACTATAAGCGCCTCCTTTATATCATACACGAAACGGAAAATAGCTGGCATTCCAGCCACACTATCTCCATCTATATGAAAGATAGAGCAAATCAACTTCAACTCTGATTCTATTGGAAAAGCTGTTGCACCCGAAACGACCAAAGCCACCATAAAGAAAACTATGATGCCTCTAATTATCTGTAAATTTGTAAATCCAGCCATAATCAATTCATTTAAAACAAATGCAAATATAAACAAATCACATAACATTCATTCGCTCTCACATTAATTTCACAGGTCTCTTTTCAACTCAACTGGTTATTGAAAACAACTCATTCTTTTTTTTACAAAAAAACAAACAACACAAAGATTTATTTATTATTAAAATAATCAATATATTTGCAAACGAAAACAAACATTTTACAACACTTATTTTAATTATACAACATTAAGAATTATTTTAAATTTATGAAAAAGAAAAGTTTGATGTTATTACCAATGGCAGCACTATGTCTTGGTATGTTAGCGAGTTGCGAAGATGAAAACGACAATCAAAAAGATCAGAAAGAATTCACTGATCCAGAAGGATTTGGTAAAGGGAAGATCTATATTGTAGGTCACAAAAGTCCCGACACAGACGCAGCAGCATCCGCTATGGTTTACGCCGATTATCTTAAACAATTAGGGTATGATTGCGAAGCCTATATCGCAGGACCACTCAACAAAGAGACAACATTTATTTTGGACACGTTTCAACTCACCGCGCCAGAGATTCTTACAAATGCAGCCGGCAAGCGTGTCATCCTTGTTGATCACAACGAATATCTTCAAGCCGTGGACGGTGCCAGTTCGGCCACCATTTTGCGAGTTGTAGACAACCACCCACAAGGAACAGTTACCGATGCATTGTCATACGACACAGTGCGCACAGCAGGATCTGTCTGCACCATTCTATACTATCGTTTCACAGACAAGAAGATGACCATCTCAAAGAAAAATGCACAATTGATGTTGGCAGGTATTCTTTCTGATACTGGTCGCTTGAAACCTGCCAAATCAAATGACAGCGACTCCATTGCAGTATACAACTTGCTCGACATCGCAGGCATTGTAAACTTGGATGCTTTCTATACGAGGATGCATGAGTTTGCCGACAACTACGACGGAATGACTGATTCTGAGATTTTCAAATCAGACTACAAAGCATACGAAGTAAAAGGCATCAAATACGGAATCGGAAATGTTGATGTCACATACAGTGAGGAACTTGACTTAATGGAGGCTAGAATGCGTACTGTAATGCAAGAAGAGATGGAAGCTGAAGGACTTGACATGATGTTCTGCAAACTCGATGCAGATACCATCGACTGCTCTCGTATCCTATACTGCGGCAACAACGCAGAAGCGAAAGCAGAAGAGGCTTTTTTAAATATGGGCATCGAAGATGTAACATCAGAGAAAGTGGGCAACTATATCATGGTTTATCCTCACATTTCAAGAAAAAAAATCATGGTTCCACAATTGGAAACTATACTTTCTAAATAATTCGTAAAATCACTCTCGGAAACACTGTCTGATCGCTATCGGGCAGTGTTTTTTTTGTAATAAGAAGATTCTACCACATATCTTGTAAATTTAATTTCCTTCTCACAAAAATTATTGCTAATTTTGAACAACAATATGATACAACATTAACAACAAATTTAGATTTTACTAACAAACTAGCAATATGAAAGGGAAAGAAAGATGTAAAATACTGCGAGAAATCAGACAAAAAATCGCCACAGACAACGACATTTCTCTTATCACCAATGAATGTTCATACAAAGGAGAGTGCAAAGGCACCTGCCCTAAATGTGAAGCAGAGGTTCGTTATTTGGAACGTGAGTTGGAGAGGAAACGTCGCATGGGAGAGTTCGTCACCATAGCAGGATTAGCAATAGGTAGCGTCGTCGGACTAGCATCTTGTCATGAGAAAGATGTAAGTGGAGATATGGCTGTCACAGAAAAAAACTATGACACAAACGCCTCCGCTCTAGAAATTGCACACAGGGAGACTGTTTTTCGCAATCTGATTGATTACGCAAAAAGTCATCCTATCTATCTGGAAGACACGGCAGAAGTAGAAACAAGATGGGAAGAAGCCAACTTCACCATCACACCCGACGGTCATGTGACTAATATAAACATAGATGAGGAAAATGTAGTCACCATTGCCTTTCGAAAATTCTTAAATGAGGTACCCAAAGAGATACTCACAGGACTCTCGGAAAATTGCACTTACATGATAAGATTTTTCAATATGGAAAATCAAGTTTATATAGGCTCAAATTATTGATAAACAAACAAAAAAACATAACTAAAACAAAAATGATTTTAAGAAAAGGATTTTTATTTATTCTATCGATTCTCTTCGTAAGCAATGTATGGGGTGAAGAGACGAGTGAGAAAGAAAGTTTTGATCGTAGTGGATACATTCTACGACCGGAAGTGGGAGTAGGAGTCTCTACGTTTTATGACGAAGGAGCTCCCTACATCAGCATCGATTTTGGACGACAATTTAACAATCTTTTCTTTGCTGGTGTTGGTGTCGAATACACCATTGTGCAATCTCAAAGTATTTCGCGACCTGGCAGAGACAAGTTCTATAGCACGCTCCCTATCTATGCATCGGCTAGATTAACACCTGTGAGACGTCCTATCACGCCAATCATGGATCTGAAAATAGGATACAACATAGGTATCGGCTCCCACGATTTTTCTTATTACGAATTTTATAAGAATGAAAATTCCCTATGGTCTTTCAAGGAGAGAACCTCACAAGAGAAGTGGCAAGGACTCTTTTTATACGCATCAGTAGGTATTCAGATTCACAATTTTGATTTGTTATGGTTCTGGGATTTCACTGGAGGAAAGACAACGACAAATTATTATAACTATTATAATAGTACATCAAACACAACCTTCTCTGAAAAGGAATATGACCTGCATTACGGATTAGGTTTAAAAATAGGTTATAATTTCAATCTTTCGAAAAAGAAATAAAAAGATGAAAGTTAGGTGCGTTCTATAAATGAACCCACCATTTATAAAAAAGTAGTATTATGAAAGGAAAAGAGAAATGTAAGATATTAAGAGAGATTAGACAAAAAGTGGCATCAGACAATGACATCTCTCTTATCACAAATGAATGTTCATACAAAGGAGAGTGCAAAGGTACTTGCCCTAAATGTGAAGCAGAAGTTCGTTATTTGGAACGCGAGTTGGAACGGAAACGTCGTATGGGACAATTCATCACCATCGCCGGATTAGCGATAAGCAGCACGATCGGAATGGCATCTTGTGAAGTAGATGGAGAAGAAGAGCCCATGCCTATGGAACGATTCCATACCGATGATGCGCCCGAACGTGAAGTGGCTCGCAGAGAGGTAGTGTATCGTAATTTGTACAGTTATGCGGAAAATCATCCCGTTACGCTGTCGGAAACACAGAAACCTGATTCTGCTGGCTATTACCACATCAGTTTCACCGTCACTCCCGAAGGAGACATAAAGGAGATAACCTACAACGAAGGAGATGTGTTGGCAGCAGTTTTTGAAACTTTTTTGAAAGAGGTGCCACAAGAGACTCTTAAAGGTCTTACCAAAGAATATCGTTACAATATAGTGTTACACATGAAGGAAGACAAGGTTGTCATTTTCGACTATCTCTATTGGTAATGGCAAAAATGGATTGATAGAATCACGATAAAACAGGAGGGGGATTTAAGCTAATTTAGATTCCCTTTCCTGTTAAAACTGTTTTAATTGTGTAAATGAGGATTTTCACATCCACTGTCACGGAGATATTCTCCAAATAGATGATATCATACTTCAATCGCTCTATCATCTTATCCACCGTATTGGCATATCCATACATCACCATTCCCCATGAGGTGATTCCTGGACGCACTTTATGAATAACCTTGAAGTAAGGCACCTTTTCTGCTATCTGTTGCTCATAATAAGGACGCTCTGGACGTGGTCCCACCAATGACATATCTCCCTTTAAGACATTAACGAATTGAGGAATCTCGTCGATCCTATATTTCCTCAAAATGCGTCCCACATTGGTGATTCGTTTATCATTAGCCGATGAGAGTTGTGGCACACTACCCTCTGAATTGTTCTCCATCGTACGAAACTTGTAGATGTTAAACAGTTTGCCTTTCAATCCAACACGTTCCTGTTTATAAATGACAGGTCCCTCCGAGGTGAATTTCACCGCCAGCGACACTAGCAAAAGGAGCGGAGAAAGAAGGACTAAGGCTAACGCAGAAACCATGATATCCATCAACCGTTTAACATTCTTACCCGACTCAGAAAGCCGCACATCAAACAAATCAACCAAAAGGGCTCCATAGATGGAGGTCACACGTACACCTCCCACCAAGAAGTCATACAACTTAGGAATAATCTTCACCTCCACATCTCTACCCACCAAACGATTCACCACCTCGTAAAAATCATTCATATCATCACTATCTGTCGCCACAACGACCTCCCCTATATTATATCTATCGATAATCTCATCCAAATCATTTTCCGACCCCAAAATCATATCATTCGGCACACACGACTGTTCCGACTCTACTGTCACAAAACCTTTCACAATCTCTCCCGTAGATTGCTTCATGTTCTGAAACTCCTGATACAAGTTCATCGCTTTCTCGCCATTTCCCACAATCAACGTATTGAATCCCCATACACGATGGTGAATGTTATACGTAACAATACGCGTCAACGTATAACGTGCCAGATAGACAACCACAAAATAGATGAGAAACAAAACAATAAACGATCGATAGTAGTCGATATAATTCACAACAGGGTCGTCCAACAATAGAATAAAGAAGAGACCCAAACATCCTAAAAAGATGCTGATGAACGTTTGCCACAACTCCTCCACCCTCGATTTTCTCAAAGGCTGATTGTAATAACCCGAAAGCCAGAAAACAAACAACCAATAGAGCGGTATACCGAGCAACAACTTTTCGAAATTGTAAATGGGGGAAAACAACTGGATCTCCTGAATGAAAGTGGACTCAATCTCCAATCTTCGGAAAATAAAGAAGAGCGACCATGCCAACAAAACGGCAATCAAATCCAAAATAATATATTTCAGACGCAGATTCCTTATTTTCTTAGAGAGTGTTTCCATTGGCTACTTGTTTATTCTCGGATAATGGTCACCACACCACCCTTCTCCAACTTAATGATAGATGATGGAGAGGCCTTAGAGAAATCATTCTGTCTGTATTTTACTATATAATCAACACCCTGTTTAATCTCATCCGAAATCTCTGCAAAATTATGAGCAGATGGTTGACCACTGATATTAGCTGATGTGGAGACTATCGGCATTCTAAATGCCTCGCACAATGCCTTGGAGAATGCCTCCCTTGTGATACGAATGCCTACACTACCATCTTGTGCAATCAGGTTGGAAGCAATATTTTTAGCTCCTGAATAGATAATCGTCAAAGGTTTTTCGCTCACTTCTATCAGATTATAGGCCACCTCAGGCACCTCATCCACAATTCGTTCTAACTTCGCCTCATGGTCGGTCAAAACCAACATGGATTTGCTATCCGGACGTTGCTTCAATGCGTAAATCTTCTTCACAGCCTCCTCGTTGGTGGCATCGCATCCCAATCCCCATATTGTATCTGTGGGATATAGTATAATTCCACCCGCACGCATCACGCGGACAGCCTCTTTTATATCTTCTCTGAAATCTTGTTCAGAGGAACCTCTTACTGATTTCGTATCACTCATACCGTTCGTTTTCTCGTTTGTATTTTATCACAATACCACAATCTTCATTTAGTCATCCACAAAGATAACATTTTTTCTCTCTTGGTGGTTCCTATTTATTGCATCATTTTCTTGCGTAAGAACCGACCCGTATGGGATTGCTCACACTCCATCAAGCCTTCTGGTGTACCAGCAAAGACCAGGTTTCCACCTGCATTTCCTCCCTCCGGACCAATATCAATCACATAATCAGCTGATTTCACAACATCCAAATCATGTTCGACAATCACCACCGTATGTCCATTGGCAATCAACGCATTGAAAGCTTTCAAGAGGGTCTTCACATCATGGAAATGAAGTCCCGTGGTTGGCTCATCAAAGATGAACAACGTAGGTTCTGGTTTCTCCGTACCCAAGATAGCGGCCAACTTAACACGCTGACTCTCACCTCCTGAGAGTGTATCCGACGACTGTCCCAACTTCACATAGCCCAATCCGACATCCTGCAGTGTTTTCAATCGTTTGATAATCTTTTTCTCCAATGAGCCCGTCGACTCCGAGAAGAACTCCACTGCTTGATTAATGGTCATATCCAAGACATCATAGATGGATTTTCCTCGGTATAAGACCTCCAACACATCTTGTTTGAATCGTTTACCATGACAACATTCACAAGGCAGCACCAAGTCTGCCATAAACTGCATCTCAACAGTAACCGTTCCTTCTCCCTGACACTCCTCACAACGACCGCCCTCCACATTGAATGAGAAGTAGGCAGCCGTATAACCCATCTGCTTCGACAATGGTTGCTCGGCAAACAACTTACGTATGTCATCGTACGCTTTTACGTAGGTGACTGGATTGGAACGAGACGACTTTCCTATCGGATTCTGATCTACAAACTCAACTCCATGCAACAGATGGATACTACCCTTCAATTCGCTATATGAACCAGGTTTCTCCGCTGCCTCGTCAAACTCACGCTTCAGAGCATTATAGAACACATCATAGACCAGTGACGACTTACCCGAACCACTCACGCCAGTCACCACCGTCATGACATTCAACGGGAATTTCACATCTATTCCCTTTAAGTTATTATGACACACCCCCGTCACCTCAATGTAGTTACTCCACTTTCTACGGAAAGCAGGAGTCTCAATCTTCTCTAAACCATTCAGATATTTTAGGGTGTAACTCTTTTCACATAGTTCCTTATCATTCAATATTTCGGGGGTAAGGGCGCCTTGGAAAACCACATTACCACCCAATCGACCTGCATTCGGTCCTATATCAACAATATAATCAGCGGCACGCATAAACTCCTCCTCATGCTCTACCACCACCACGGTGTTACCCAACTGTTGTAACTTACGCAACACACTGATGAGCAGGTGTGTATCACGCGGATGCAGACCAATGCTTGGTTCATCCAGCACATAAAGAGAGCCCACCAAGCTACTTCCCAATGAGGTGACCAGGTTGATACGCTGACTTTCACCACCAGAAAGAGAGTTGGAAAGACGATCTAAGGTAAGGTACCCCAATCCAACATCCTTCAAAAGATGAAGGCGATTGCGTATTTCCAACAGCAGTCGTTTGGACATAGCCAATTCCGACTCTGTGAGTTTGATATTCTCGAAGAAATCGGTCAGTTCGGTTACAGGCATCAACACCAGATCTGTGATAGAATGTCCATCGATCTTCACATAACTAGCCTCTTTGCGCAAGCGAGTGCCCCGACATTCCGGGCAGGTGGTTCTACCTCGATAACGAGAGAGCATCACCCGATATTGAATTTTATATTGATTTTCACGAACAAAATCGAAAAAGGCGTCTATTCCCTGAATACGTCCGTTGCCATGCCACAACAAAGACTTCTCCTCCTCAGTCAGGTCCTTATATGGTTTATGGATGGGAAACTTCACGCTGCTGGCATTCATCACAAAATACTGAAGCCACTCCGACATTTTCTCTCCACGCCAACAGACAACAGCACCATCGTATACCGAGCGTGTCTTATCTGGCACCACCAAATCCTCATCGATACCCATCACCTTGCCAAAGCCTTCGCAATTAGGGCAAGCACCGTATGGAGTATTGAAACTGAACATCAGATCGGTAGGTTCATCGAACACCATACCGTCAGCCTCAAACTTCTTCGAGAAAAGGCGTTCCACCACAGGTTGATCCGATGGATAGATACGCACCAAGCAAGTATCATCCGCCTCGGCAAAGGCCGTCTGAATAGAGTCGCCCAAGCGGTTGCGAGTATCACGGTCGTCGCGCACCACAAAGCGGTCGACCACCAACAGCACCTTAGCAGGGTCAGCCGAATTGACGCCTGCAGCGAGAAACTCTTCTATCTTCATAAATTGGCCGTTCACCTCCACGCGACTGAATCCCTGTTGTTGGAAGATACCCATTTGTTCTTCCATCGAACGAAGAGTAGGCAGGGAGAACGGAGAGAGTAACACACCTTTTGTACCCTCAGGGAAACTATAGATGAAATCAGTCACATCACTCAATCGATGTTTCTTCACCTCCTCTCCCGATATAGGGGAATAAGTTTTACCGATACGAGCGAAGAGCAGTTTCAGGTATTCATATATTTCCGTGGAGGTACCCACAGTAGATCTCGGGTTACGAGTATTTACTTTTTGTTGAATAGCGATAGCAGGTGGGATTCCTTTGATAAAGTCCACTTCCGGCTTACTCATACGACCCAGGAACTGACGAGCATAAGCAGAGAGGCTCTCCACATACCGACGCTGACCCTCAGCATAGAGTGTATCAAAAGCAAGAGAAGATTTACCAGATCCAGAGAGACCCGTTACCACCACTAATTTATTCCGAGGAATCGTCACATCCACGCCTTTTAGGTTATGGACATGCGCATTCTTAATTAAAATTTCACCAACGTTATACATAACTTCGAAATGAGACACAAAGTTAATAAATTAAGAGAGATATAAGATTTTTTCGCCCCTACTTTTGGTAAAAAACGATGGATTTTCGTCCATGTTTTAGGTTTTGCCTTGTGTCTTGGATAAATTATTATTAATTTTAGCGTTGCTTTTGGATAAAATTGATTGAGGTGTATTTCACTGACGAGCAATCATTTTTGCATTCGACTTAATAGATTCTTGCGAATGCTGAAAATAAACATATAGAATCTGTATAAACTAAACAACAAAAGATGACAAGGAGATTTTTTTTAGCGCTGTTAATGTCATATTTCACCCTATTTGCTTCCGCATCCAACTACTTGACATTCACCGCAGAAGAGGACAGTTCTTCATTTTGTATAAAAAAAAGGGAAATCTATCCTAATGTTGAGTATTCACTCGATGATGGAAAAACTTGGAATGTATTGAAGAACAATCTAGTTGTTAGTTTTTGGAAAAAAGGAGACAAGGCACTGTTAAGAGGATATAACCCTGATGGGTTTTGTGTATTTGAAGGAGAGCCTTCTTATACAGCATTTCACATGCAAGGTAAGATTGCTGCAAGCGGCAGTGTGATGAGTCTGATAGATAGTATTGGAGAAAGCAAAACTATTCCTTCTAAATATTGTTTTTATGCTCTTTTCAATAAATGTACAAGTCTGACGCAAGCGCCAGAATTGCCTGCTACTACGTTGACGGAGGATTGTTATTTCGGGATGTTCGAAGATTGCACTAGTCTGACGCAAGCTCATGAACTACCTGCTACTACGTTGGCTAATAGTTGTTATGCATATATGTTCTCTGGCTGCACCAGTCTGACGCAAGCATCCGAATTGCCTGCTACTACGTTGACGGAGAATTGTTATGCATATATGTTCGAAGATTGCACCAGCCTGACGCAAGCACCAGAACTGCCAGCTACTACTTTGGCTAATAGTTGTTATGCATATATGTTCTCTGGTTGCACCAGCCTGACGCAAGCACCCAAACTGCCAGCTACTACATTGACAGACGAATGTTATAACGGGATGTTTACATATTGTACAAGTCTAACTCAAGCACCCGAATTGCCGGCTACTACGTTGGCTGAGTATTGTTATAACGAGATGTTTGGATATTGTACAAGTCTAACTCAGGCACCGGAATTGCCAGCGATGGATTTGGCTAATTTTTGTTATAAAAATATGTTTTCTATTTGTACAAGTCTAACCCAAGCACCGGAATTGCCAGCAAAAACATTGGCTATACTTTGTTATGAAGGCATGTTTTCGAATTGTAAAAATTTACAAAAGATAAAGGTTGGCTTTGATATTTGGCTTGATGGAACGTTCGCTTGGCTCGACTGTGTTGCACCTACAGGAACATTCTATTGTCCGAAGGGATTACCTTTAGAGTATGGGGAAGACCGTATTCCAGAAGGTTGGAATGTGAAATACATCGATGATGGAGCAGATGTCACAGAACACGTTTCAGACGCATCGTTTAAGGCATGGGCAGCAGACGGGAAAATCACATACACTGGAGCCACAATGCCAGTTGAGATCTATGACATCAACGGTAGACTTGTGAAAAAGATGAATGAAAAATCACAAAGCGTGGATGTGCCTCAACACGGCATTTACGTCGTCAAGTCTGGAAACGTCAGTTTGAAAGTGGAGTTGTAATAATGCTATTGATATAAGAGAAAAGAGACGATACGCGGTGTCGTCTCTTTTTTCTTATTATTGTCTATTTCCATTTGTCATTTCGTTTATTTGACAATTATCTCAATGGGACGCAATTTTCTTCTTAATCTATCTGACGATTGTACCATGATATCCGTCACATAAAAGGTGGTGCCTTTTCCTACATTTTTCAACTTCTCACGCATTTGATCAGTGATTTCGCTTGAGGCGGAATGAAGGACCGTCACTTCTCCATTCTTTTCAAAGAACTTCATATTGAATTCAAGTACTTGGAAACGTGGTTCTGTGTCGAAAATATCATACATATAGGTGGCTAATTTTGCTGTTATGCCTTTGATTGCGAGCAAACTTTCTTTGTTTATTTTTCCTCCATCTGCGTTATTACGAATATCCAAGTTTGCTTTTGGAATATCGGATATTTTAGTCAAGCTGTCAACTTTATACTCAGTATCCAAGTATGCTTCAGGTAATGGTAGTGCTAAGACACGGAAAGACTGTACCCCTACTTCTTGTTCGACATCTTTAACGAATACGGTTATTACGCATTCTTGTCCCATTTTTATAGGTTTGACTCTAAAGCTTCCCTCTCCTATTTTTTGTGTCATAGCATTTGTGAATGCTACTTTTAAATCGGATTGAGGAACGCCAGCAACTGAAATGTCTACGACATTATAGATACCCGCAAAGAGTTTATTCATTCCCCTTGGAGCAATCTTTACAACATAGGTTTCTTCATTTGCCCAAATCATAAATGGTAGCATAATGGCAAAAATAATGATACCTAAACGTTTTGTATTCATATAAGAAGTTGTTTTAAATTATATATAGAAATGAGTGTCTTGATTCGTTTATTATTTATCTCATCACATACTTTCCTTTAATATCTCCGTCACATCGTCTTTGCTGAGATTCAGATAACCTGCTGGATAAATCACAGTGGTTTCTGTAATGCCAGGAATCATCTCGTTGGTAGCTCCAATCTCGCTGATGGTGAGTGGCAAGCCAATCTCCAACATCCAATCTTTCAGGGCTTGTAATCCACGTTCGGCTATCTGCTCGTCGGTAAGCCCGTCGGCAGGAATATCCCACACGTTCTTGGCAAAACGCACAAATTTAGGCAAACCGTTCTTCATGGCACGACGATAGTATGCCATTGAGACAGAAGCCAATGCAAAACCATGAGGGGCATGCGTCCAAGCTCCCACACTGTGACCAATCATGTGTACCATCCAGTCCTCCTTCTTGCCCAGTCCGATGAGCGTGTTCAGCGCCCAAGTAGCAGTCCACATGATGTTCGAGCGCGCTTCGTAGTCCTGCGGATTCTTAACGGCAATACGGCTGCTATGAATCACAGAACGCATTAGGCCCTCTGACAGATAGTCGCTGGTATTGTCGTCGAAATCAGAGAAGTACTGCTCCATGATGTGATTCATGATGTCGTAGATGCCCGCCTTCATCTGGTTTTCAGGCACCGTCATCGTGAATTTCGGGTTTAGGATAGAGAACTTCGGCATCAGACGGCTGTCGAACACGTGACCCACCTTGAATGTATGCTCTGCATCAGTAATCACTGTGCCAGCATTCATCTCCGAACCTGTGCCAGCCATCGTCAGCACACATCCCACAGGCAACAATTTCTGATTGGCATCGGGCTGTTTCTGTTTCAACCAGAACCTATTCCAGTAGTCACCTTCGTAGTAAACTGAGGCTGCCACCGCTTTCGAGTAGTCGCACACACTACCTCCTCCAAGGGCAAGGATTAGGTCCACGTTGTTCTCTCGAGCAATTTTCACACCCTCGTTCAGTTTCTCCAGCGTGGGATTGGTCATCACGCCAGGATTCTCCACAATGGTTTTGTCAGCCTCTTTCAGAATGGCTACCACTTGGTCGTAGATACCATTACGTTTCACACTGCCACTGCCGTAGTTCAGCAACACCACGGGACCGAAGTTCTTCAGCTCGTCTTTGAGAAAGTTCAAAGACTCATCGCCAAAATATAGTTTGGTGGGATTATAGTAAGAGAAATTACCTTGCATATTTTATTCGTTTTAATTTCAACAACACTTGTCACTTACAAATGTACGGTATTTTTTCATTCTGAAATGTTTTTTCAGTCATAACGCAGATGTTAAACAAATCATTTCAGATTCTCTTTGAAAAACGCTTCTATCTTATCATACGGAATCACACCCGCACGGTCGTCATAGAGGTCGGTATGGACTGCATTAGGGATAATCAATATCTCTTTATTACCGTCAATCATGCTTTTCCCGTCGCATTTTTTGCCTGTCATTTTCTCAAAGGCATATTCGCTGAAGTAACGGCTATGCGCTTTCTCTCCATGGATCAAAAGTACAGGCGTAGTGATTTCGTTGGCATAGCAGAGTAACGGTTGGTTGAGGAACGATTGGCAACCGATGACGTTCCATCCATCGTTAGAATTTCCACTCCGTTCATGATAGCCACGTGGCGTCTTATAGTAGTCGTAATAATCTTTCACAAACCAAGGAGCATCATCAGGCAAAGGGTCGATGACACCTCCTGCACGTTTGTACGAGCCTGTTTTATAGTCTATGGTACGTTGTGCGGCGATTGCTTTGCGTTTTTCCATACGTTGCGCAGAAGTCTTCCGTATTGATGTCAGGCGAAGCCATCCGTCGAGGTTCTCCCCCACTCTCTCCTGTGAACGAAGGGTCGAAGGCAATCGTAAGGAACCCACGTTCCGCCATGTGTTGCGCATACAATCCGCTTGTCTGCTCTTTTACCGCTCCGAATGGTCCGGAAACGGCGATTGCAGCCAATTTTCCTTGTGCATTTTTTGGCACGTACATATCCGCTACCAATTCAATTCCGTAACGGTTGTGGAATGTGATTTTCTTATGTTCAACCTTGTCACTTTTAGGGAATACTTTGTCCCATTCCTGGGTAAGTGTTGTTTCCTGATTATTCATATTTGCTTCTTGTTTTGGTTGCGAGCAGCCCATCAACATGGCCACACACGCACTGATTAACACTACATTTCTCATATTAAATCTATTTGTAATTATGCTTTATTAAACGCTTATTTATCAGTTTTCATCCACTTTTCTCCATTTTGGATATAAATCTGACCCGTTCCGCACGACTCCACTTTTCGTCCTTGCAGGTCGTATTTGTTAGTTCCCAACCCTACTCCTTTGCCTTTCAGAGAGAATGCTGTATCAGCAAATCCGCTGACAGACTGTGACGATAATGAAAGTGTTATTGTACAATCGTCATCACCAAGAAAATTCTTTAATTGATCGACTGTAATATTATCAATTTTCCCCAAACGGGTATAGCTCCATGAATTCGTGCCATAAAAAATCACCATCTGATTTCCATTGTATAGGACAATATCTCCTGGCTCCGTAGTCGTTTCCTCATTATTTGTTGGAAACGTGCGACCTAAAGAACCAACTTTTTCAAAATTGCCATAATCCTGAGCCTTATAGGTGATAGGAGACTCCTTCAGTGCGGCAACAAGAGCTTGTGTGGAACGATTATCAACCAGCGTGGCTAAATACGTTGTATTACCAACCGTAATAGATAGTTTTTCTGTCATGTGTTTTGAACTTTTTATATTTCGAATCCATGCTTCGAGTAGTGTCGGCATATTACTACGATTGTTATTATTTATCCATAGAGCCTCTTCTATGAAATTTCCCTCAGGTATAAGCCTTTTCGCATCTGCCACAACCGATGATATGCCGCTGCTGGCACTCGATACGATCAAACTTATGTTTTTTCTTCCCATCTCGTCACCATTTTGGAACAGGAAGGATTGCATGGGTGCTGCCATATTACTCCACCAAAGCGGAGTGGCGATGATAACGTTGTCATATCTGCTGAAATCAATGTCAACGGGTTTGATGGCAGGGTAACTCTCCGCATCATCGGGATTGTCGCGTATGGCTGATATCAAAGCACTTCCGATAGCATAGTTATCCGCTTCATACTTCAACCCCTCTTCCGCCGGCAGAATCTCAACAATGTCAACGACCAAATGGTTCGATAATTCATTAACAATTGAACGGACATTATTTGTATAGCTATAATAAACCACCAGTGTATTTTGAGCAAACACACCGCTAATCATCAGCAATCCGGATAATAAAAAAAGAATTTTTCTCATGGCAATAACTGTTTTAAATAATAATCCAAAGATACATCAAGCACAGCTAAGACTTGGTTGATGAATTATGGGGGAAATTACCAATATTTGGGATGTGATATGGCGTGTGTTCCCTATACATAAAGAGACTTTATGCCGCACGGTACTCCGTCGGTGTTTTCCCCGTTTTACGTTTGAAGAAGCGAACGAAGTGCTGCGGATAGCCAAAACCCAATCGATCACTCACTTGCGCGATGCTGAGAGTCTGACTATTAAGCAGTTCCTTGGCACGGAGGAGGATTTTGTCGGCGATAAAATCCTGTGCTGTTTTGCCTGTCTCCACCTTAACCAGTTCGCCGAAATATCCTGCCGTGAGATTGCATTTGTCCGCAAAATAGGCCACTGTCGGGATACCCCTTTTCTCAGCCTGATTGTCGAGATAATCAGTTAGCAGAGATTCGAACTTCTGAACCGTCACATGATTGATTTCCTCACGGGTGATGAATTGTCGGTCGTAGAACCGCAGGCAATAGTTCAGCAACAGTTCGATGTTCGACACGATCAGTTCGCGACTGTGTTTGTCGATGGCGTGTTGGAGTTCCTGCTTGATCATATCCAGCACGCTACGGAAAATCTCTATTTCACCAGCTGATAGGTGGAGCGCCTCGTTGCTTGAGTAGGAGAAGAACTCGTAGCGTGAGATTTGTCGTCCCAATTGAGTGCGAGCCAAGAAATCGGGATGGAAGAGTAAAGCGGTCCATTTCGGGTTGGGTACGTCGGGATTCGGTTCCACATGGATGCTCTGTCCGGGTGCGAATGAAGTGACGGTCATCTCGTCGAAGTCATATTTTGTACGTCCGTAGGAAAGTTTACAACCCTTGTTTTCCTTCAAGAAGAGAGCATAGACACCGTAATGCACCACGCACTCCTCAATGGGCAATTGTTTGTCATAACGCACCACGCTCACAAGCGGATGCAATGTTTCAAATCCGTAGTAGTCGTTGAATTGTTGTATCGAATTAAAATGTATCTCGTTCATTTGCTTTATTGTTTATTGGCAAATGTACATCATTTTAGGGTTATAGCAGGTATATGTTTTTCGGAAAGAGATACCTTTTTTCGGGGATTCTTTTTTTTGCGAATGATTAATCATTATATTTGTGATAAAAGTCAGATCGTTAGAATCATATTTATCAGACAAGCAAAGCAATGCAAAACGGAAAAGAATACCCTGCGACTCACTCCATGTCAACCGCTTGGTACATGGTTGATGAGGACGGCAACGTTGGAATCATGGATTTCAATGAGAATGGACCTGTGCCTTGGTTGGCAAATCAACAGTTTGGTGCAGAAGATCTTGTATTTAGGTATCATGATTATAATAATGATACAACTTTAGGCATAAAGTTGTATGACGATCAAATAGATGATTTAATAGAAGATCCTCATAGTCCTGAAGAAGAGGAATATTGGTGTGACTGTGTCATTCAAATTGATTTAAAGCAGGAAAAGGAATTTCTCAAGCTAGCCCAAAATAAAGATTTCGAAATAGAGATGTGTATCTCCAAAATTAGAGGGTTGTACTTGATTGAAGCCGACACGAGCATTTGCATTGACAACGGCGAAAATCATGAAAAACGCACATCTCTTAATCTTATGATTGACAACAAAATGATAACGAAAGTATATCATATAAAAGATTTTTGGATGACTGATGATTGGAACAACGGGGAGGTCGTTCACACAAAGAACTTCTCCTCTGCCCCTTATTATCTATATCATCAACCATATTGGACAGAATACCTTCCGAAATGCATGAACACGCCCAAAAATCCGGTAAAATTTGATCAATTGCCACCCGAACTGCAAAAGCTCACATTAAAAATTCCTGCCAAGTTCGGTGAGGACAAGACATTTCAAATAGACAGATGGCATCCTTGCGACACACATGGTGATAACAATAATGTTTTTTTCGAAGGATGCGAATATTCATTAGATTGGGGAATAGAAGCATACAGAAAAAATATTTTCATCACGCCTAACGATTTCATAAACTATTGCTCACAGAAGAAGGAATATGATTGTATGGTATGTTCGTCTTGTTGCTATACATGCTCCATCGGTCGTTACACACATCAGCCTACCGTAATAGTTGTCAAGAATCTGTTCGGTGCCAATACTTCATCCTTGTATACTAGTGACATAATCCATCAGCATTGCATCGAGTTGCCATATCTTCCGAAGATACCGATTCAAATACCCGTTGAGACACATGATAAGTCAGATAGCAAATACAAAACCAATATCAGTGACGAGGAGATAAAGGAGCGGATCAATAAAGACTTGTTGAAAGAATTGTTTCAGAGAAATCACCAATGGTTGGAAGAGACAATTCTAAGATTCAATCCGCACGTGATTATATTGAGCGACCAAATCATAGACATCATAGGTTCTGTCTTTCAAATCGACCATGAACAAATTGAAATCGGAGGTCAGAGATTCCCTCTGTGCCTAATCTCCAAGGTGGAGGAAAAGCATTCAGAGATAGAACGATTAGCGCAACAGGCGTATCGAGGGAAAAGCATTCCAGATCGCATTCCCTGGAAGAAGATGGAACAGATCAAGAAAAATTTAGGAATACTTGCTAATCAAAAAATAGGGCATGATTGAACTTCTCTCCATCGATTTATCCAATTATTGCAGTAAACAGTGCTCGTTTTGCTACAACCACAGCTCACGCGACGGCAACACACTTTGGAAGCCACAGGAAGTCATCGCTTTTGCAACCGACTGCATCCAAAGTGGAGATGTGAAAGCCATCTCCTTAGGCGGAGGCGAACCCTTTGAGTACGAAGGCATCTTTGAGGTGATCGAGGCGCTTTATCCATTGTGTTATCTCTCCGTCACATCCAATGGACTCCCGTTGGAAGACGATAAAGTATGGGAAAGATTGGTCAATTGCAAGCCTGACAAGATCCATGTCACCATCCATCGTCCAGACAATCCGGCGGAAATCGAGAGAGTAGAGACCCTACTCGCAAGAATCACAGGCATAGAGATTAAACCAGGGGTAAATCTTTTGGTGGGTAGAGACAATTTGGAGAATGCAAGGATCGCCTACCAAAGGATGCTGAAAATTTTATCATCTGAGCAGATCATCCTTGTCCCACAACGCTACGCGAACACTCCCTCCGCCAAAGAATTAGCCACCGTGGCAGGAGGGAAACCTTTCCAGAGTCCTTCCTGCTTGCTGAGATGTACCCGTCCACAGAATTTCTGCTCCGTATCATGGGACAAGAAAGTAAACTCCTGCAGTTTCGCCAAAGGAAAAGAACCATTAGAAACACTGGATTACAACGGTTTACAAAAAGCATTGGACAAAATATCTTGGGTAAACGATTCCTGTCTGCCGTAATGCACTCTTGTCTTATGCATGCAACAAATGATCCACATTATCCCAATCCAATACAGCCCAGACGCCATCTCTTTTCTCCACTATGCATAAACCTGTGGAGTGTGGATGCGGAGCATTTGCGATATCATGAATAGGTTGGTACTTAAAGAAGGTGTAGAGTGTTTTCAGTAAGGCGCCATGAGTGACCACGAGGACGTTCTGTCCTGGGTGTCGTTGAACCATTGTCTCCATGGCAGAGGCAGCACGGTTGCGCACTTGTTGGTAGGTTTCACAGGTTGGACGTGCAAAATTTTCAGGATGATGCCAAAAGGTATCCAATTCTTCAGCAAATTCTGTTTCTAGATCAGAAACAAGACGGCCTTGCCAGTCGCCCATAAGAATCTCTTTCAACTCATCCAGGTAGATGGGTTCCAATCCGAACCCTTCCGTTAGAAGTTCCGCTGTACGACGAGTGCGACGAAGCGGACTGACATATAAGGCAGAAAAACTGATATCCTTCAGTTTCTTACGCAAGGCTATCGCCTGTTGTTCTCCTTCTGGAGTTAAGTCCGACTCCATCTGTCCCTGAATACGACGTTCAGCGTTGAAAGTCGTCTGTCCATGTCTTACCAGATAAATACGAGTCATACCTACAAAGAAGAAATGAGGAAAACCCGAAGATTCTCCTCTTATCTTTTGTTTTGTTTTTTCTCCAAGGAAAAAAAATTATACTGCTGCTTCTTTCTCTACAGCAACCATTCCGCGGTAGTAACCACACTCACCGCAAACACGGTGAAAGAGATGCAATGCACCGCAGTTAGGGCATACTGCCAATGTAGGAGCCTCTGCCTTGTAATGAGTTCTTCTCTTTGCTCCTCTTGATTTTCCTTGTCTTCGCTTAGGATGTGCCATTTTGTTTTTATTTTTAAATTAGTTATTATCTATTTTAATTACTTTGTTTCCTCTTTATCCATCAGTTTTCGAAGTCCTTCCCATCTTGGATCTATCTTCTTTGGGGCTTCATCCTGATCGTCTTCCGAATCATCTTCCGAACGCTCCTCTATCAGATAATTATTCAGTCTACTCATCATCTCCTCCGAGCATTCGCCCTCTGGATGTACATGCTGAATCGGAATAGCCAACGCTATGAACTCATACATATACCATGACAAATCTATCTCACCCGGATACTCGGGAATCACCACCAACTTGTCATCCACCTCCTCAAACGAATCACCAAACTTCACCACCAACTGATCTTCTGACTCAATCTCTTGCTTCATATCTTCTAGACATCGATTGCAAGGGATATACACATACCCATCAGTTTTGAATGTGAACTCACACGATTGAATCGACTTCTTCAAAGAAACGTTCACTGCAACACTACCCCTCTGTACTTCTGGCGCCTCTATTCTCTCAAAGAAGCTATCCTCCAACTGAAAGTTGTACTCTTGCACTCCTAAAGGCAAATCCTTTAGCTGTATGACATACGTCTCTTTCTTATCCATCTGCATGGTCTCCAAAAACTTTGCAAAATTACAAAATTTACCAATACAAAATCCATTCAGAATGGCATTTTTTACAAAAAATATCCAAAGTTAATATATCTATCTATAAATCAGAGTTATAGATTACGCCTCTCTCATTTCTTTTCGTTCTAAAAGAATACGAAAGACGGTTCCCTTTCCTATTTCCGACTTTTTTACGAATATTTTTCCGTGATGATATTCCTCCACAATTCGTTTTACCAGTGAGAGTCCTAATCCCCACCCTCTCTTCTTAGTGGTATACCCTGGATTAAAGACGGTTTTAAATTTGGATTTCGGGATTCCTTTACCCGAATCTTGCACATCTATGCACACACAATCATCATTCTTCAAAGAAATATACGCCGTTATGCTACCCTCCTTGCCAATGGCATCGATTGCATTCTTACATAGATTCTCCAACACCCACGCAAACAGAGGCGGATTCATGTCAACGTAAATAGGTTCATCCGTTTCATAAACAGATGAAATGACAATGCGACTAGAGGTTCTTTTTTGCATATAGGATAACGTATTATCCACGACCTCTCTCAGCAAGGTAGGGGTCAACTCTGGCTTGGATCCAATCTTAGAAAAACGTTCGGCAATCACTTGCAGACGATTCACATCTTTCTCCATTTCGGGAATCATCTCATCAGGTATCGTACCACTCTTGATAATCTCCATCCATGCCATCAACGACGAAATAGGCGTACCTAATTGATGCGCCGTCTCTTTCGAAAGGCCCACCCACACTCTGTTTTGTTCTGATTTCTTCGCACTAGCAAAGAAGAAGAAAAGAACACAGAAAAAAACAATGATAATACCTCCTTGCACGAATGGATAGTAAGCCAATTTTTTTAACAAAATGGAATCGTCATAATAGAGGTACTGATAAAAATCGACATCCAACTGCATCTCAATCGGAGGATGCACGGTTTTCAAATCCTTTAGTTTTTTTTGCAGGAAAGCAAGCGTGTCCGAGCCCTTGATCTCTATATTGCGATAGGTAATCACCTCATCATCCATTCCTGCAATCATCACAGGTATGGTGTTATTATCTTCAAGTACCTTTAAGATGAAGTTGAAATCGGAACCTGATATATCATTCAACAACAGACGAGTCGCATCAGCCCACAACTCAATGCGCTGATGTTCCTCTTCGGCCATTTCTGTTGCCAAGCTGTCGGTGAAATAGACCGACAAGGCAACAATTCCTGCCGCTATAATGGCGAAGAAATACTTTACATTACGGAAATTATCAAATGTTATCTGCACGCTTACCGATATTTACCTTCGTCGCAATCTTCTAATATACTCAAATAACTATTGTATCTTGATTCGCTGATGAAATGATCTTCCAACGCTTTTCTAACGGCGCACCCTGGTTCATGTATGTGTGTGCAATTACCAAACTTGCACTCTGCCGAAAAGCGAAAAATCTCAGGGAAATAATGTCCGACCTCCTCGCGTTGAAAATCTATGGTTCCGAAACCCTTAATGCCTGGTGTATCAATCAGGAAACTATCCGCTCCCACTTCGAACATCTCGGAAAAGGTCGTCGTATGCATTCCCTTGTTATGCACATCCGATATCACACCCGTTCTTGTCTCTATGGAAGGCGAAACGGCATTGATGATGGATGACTTTCCCACACCAGAATTACCCGACAACAACGAAGTCTTTCCCAATAGCGAAGATTTAACTTCAGATAAACCAGCACCACTCTTCGCAGAAACGCATAGCACCTTATAACCTATAGACTCATATAACTGTTTCAAAGCAGTCAAATACTCCTGTTCATCCTCTGTATAAAGGTCTATTTTATTAATAATCAATATGGTTGGCACCTGATATGCTTCAGCTGTTGCCAAGACGCGATCAATAAAAACTGTGGAGGTCTCAGGATGATTAATAGTCGCCACCAACAGCAATTGATCTACATTAGCAGCGATGATGTGTAATTGTTTGGAAAGATTGGTGGGGCGACGTACAATATAGTTTTTTCGATCTTCAATCTGTGTAATCCACCCCGTTCCATCTGCCATCACTTCAAAAGAAACCCGATCGCCTACCGCAACCGGGTTTGTACTTTTGATACCTTTAATACGGAAATTCCCCTTTACTCTACATTCCACTCTCTCGTTATCGAATGTTTTCACCCAATAACTACTTCCCGTATTTCTAACTACTAAACCTATCATAGGAATAGATTAGACAGTCATTATTTCTTTCTCTTTTGCTGCCAAAAGTTCGTCCACCTTTTTTATGTAACGATCGTGTATCTTCTGAACTTCTGACTCAGCATCTTTCTCAACGTCTTCTGACAATCCGTTCTTAATCTCCTTCTTCAATCCTTCGATTGCATCACGACGAGCATTACGAACACTCACCTTTGCATCTTCTCCCTCTGCACGAGCTTGTTTCACCAAAGTCTTACGACGATCCTCTGTCAACGGAGGAATGCAAAGACGGATGATTTCACCATTGTTTTCTGGAGTGATACCAATTTCAGAGTTCATAATGGCCTTTTCAATCTCACCAATCAACTTCTTCTCCCATGGCTGAATAGCAATGGTTCTTGCATCTGGCGTTGTGATAGTCGCCACACCAGACAATGGAGTCATGCTACCATAATAATCCACTCTGATGGGATCCAATATACGCACATTTGCCTTTCCTGCACGAATATGTGCCAATGAATCATCCAAGTGAGAAACAGCTTGAGACATCTTATCTTCTGCTGCCTTGTAATATTCTTTTACTTCTGCCATAATCATTCAAACTTCTTAAGTTGGGTTTTTATTATCAACCCATAAATTAAACTAATTTTTAATCGGTGAATTTATAGGATTCACCTTAACAATAAAACAAATCGTTTGCTTAATCGAAACGCAAAAATATACTATTTCTTCATTCTCGACAAATTGTTGCGTGAGAAAATAATCTTTTATTCGCTCAAACTATCTTCCGTCAATGGAATCCAATTCGCCTTTTTCGTCGCACCTTGCAATAGAGATTTTCCCGTAACATCCACAACTCCACGTTTGCCAATCACCTTTACAGAAAAGAGATTCTCTCCATTATGCTTTATATCATCATACAGACATGGAACGACAATCTTACCCGAACAATCTATCACACCCCACTTGTTTACAATTTTCAAAGGGGCATAGCCATTTTCAAACGAACCAATCTCGTCGAAGACACAGTCGGTCAACATCTTTCCACTCTCATCCTTCATACCATACAGACCATTCTTCTCTACCACTTGTGATGGACAAACAACATCAGAATTCTCCGATATATTCTGATTACTCTTTTCCACTCCTGTCGCATCCAACGTATATTTTGATCCTCCTCTCGACACAATGGCAAATCCATTTCTGAACGATGTAGCTTTATCATACTTGCAAGCTATAACCATCTCTCCTTTCTCATTTATATAACCATACTTGCCACCTTTCTGAACCCTTGCAAAGCCTCCGATAAAAGCGAGTGCATCTTCGTACTGGCACGGAATAATCTCCTTACCCATATGGTTGATAAATCCATATTTTCCCTCTTTATTAACTGGTATGAGATCTGAATTAGACCATTGGAACGACCATTTCTCACGTACATCTGAAAATGAATAATCATACTTGAATGACGAGATAGGTTTCAACTCCTCATTGACAAATCCCCATTTGCCTTTCTTTTTAACTGGGCAAATACCATTACAGAATGGAAGGATTTCTTCATACTCAGGAGTGGCCACCACTTCTCCTTTCTGATTGATGAAATTCCATACTTTTTTATCTTTCTTCCAAGCTGAGACACCTGTCACGCTTGCATTGAAGGCTACCGCATCTTCAAACTTGCATGGAATCGCCAAAGTTCCTTTTTTATCAACAAATCCAAGCAGTCCATCTTTCTGCACCATAATCATCTCCGAACCTGTTGAAAAGACCTTTTGATACTCACATGGGATTAGATTCGATCCATCTGTTTTGATAGCACCTAGTTGTCCACCCTTCTCCACGACAAAGTACTCCACAGCAGATGTGAATGGCCCTTCTATCTGGTCGTATTCACAAGGAACCACAAGTTGTCCTTTTGAAGTCAAAACACCATATCCCTTTTTCCCAGCTTCATTCTTCTGCATCACAATCGCATAACCATTGTTGAACATACCCAACTCATCAAACGGAGTAGGTGCCACATCATACAAGGCAGTAGCTCTCAACTTTTCCAACTGTGATTTCCTGTTACTTCTTGGTGTTTCAGTACGAATTGCCTGTACAACTTGACCCAATACATTTCCCTTCGTATCAATCTGAATTTGCTCTCCGTTTTTTCTGACAATACAAACAGAATCCACAAATTTTAGATTTTCCACTTTATCATAAGAAAAAGGAACTATCAACAAACCGAAAGAATCCACAAAGCCCAATGAATCATTTTCATTCACAACTGCCGCCATACCACAAGAATATGGATAAGCCTCCTTGTAACCGAAGTTGGCAATCAACTTTCCTTGTTCATTGACATACCCCCACAAGCCATTGCTTTTAACAGCAGCTTTCCCTTCTGAGAAATCACGAGCATCATCATATTGGCAAGCAATCACCTCTTTAAGGTTTGTATCGATATAACCATACTTTCCATCTTTAATGACACGCATATAACCGTTTCGGAACTGATAATCAGCAGGTATTTTCGAGTTTGATTTGTCTTTTTCATACGTAGGCTTCAACAGCATTTCACCATTTAATGACAAGAAACCACACTTGTCACTTTGCCATACAGGCAACATGCCATTTTGTGGCAAATCAACCTCCACATAACGTAGCGTTGCAATACGCATTCCCAATGAAATAGGAATTGTATTCTCCTGTGAATATGCACAACTAAAAGACATTGCAAGTGTCAAGATAAGCGGGAAAAGTCTCTTTTTCATACGATTCAATGTTATTCTCTTATTATTTAATTCAACTACAATTAATAGTCCACAAATGAAATCAACTATTTGCTAACCAATTGCAAAAATAGAAGAAAATGTGGGATTGTACAATTTTTCATGAGACAAGGTGGGGTGATAAAAAACAAATCCCCATCGCCAGACTATCGTCTTGTCAATGGGGATTCCTTTTTATGCTCTGAAATTCTTACTTACAGAACTACTCCCACTCAATCGTTCCAGGAGGTTTGTGCGTCACATCATACCACAAAGAGCCTGCTCCTTCTGCCACGAATCTACCCCACAGACCTTCCAACAGTTTCTGGTCGATCTCTGCAAAATTAGCTGTCATTGCCTCTGAGCTATTCACCGGACGCATCACGATACATGGTTTATCAGCCACTGTCAATGGAACAGAAACGACTGGCATCTGCCAAATAGATTCGTAGAGGTTGTTCTCCTGCAAGAACTCCGTACAGATATTATCAAACTTACGCAACACATCAAAATTATGTTTCGTTGCATATTGCTCGATTAGCTTAGGCATCTCGTCTGAGACTGCTCCTACCTGCCAGATCACACGGTTGATCACCTTGAATCGGTTCACCAACTCCGTGCTGAACTTCTCACATTGTTTCCATGTCAGATTCTTTGTAGTCAGCAAGAATGGTTGCGCATAGGTACGTCCATCTCCCTGTACGCCCACACTCTTGATTGGAAGTATCTTACCTTCGATATGATTTTCTTTCAGATAATCTGCCAATCCTGGCACATCCTCAAGTTTAGCAAACTCGCCCTTACCATCCGTACACAACAAACGGACGCCCAAACCTGGCCCAGGGAACGGATGTCTCCACACAAGGTTATGTGGAATACCCAACTCCTCACCCAACATACGAACTTCATCCTTGTAGAGGTCTGCCAATGGTTCCAGCAACAAGCCTTGCGCCATCAGATCCATCACCTCCTTTACACGATTATGATGTGTCTTAATCAAATCTGCATTCTTAGTTCCTCCACTTTCGATGGTATCTGGGTAGATGGTACCTTGAGCAATCATCCACTCTTTCGGATCGAGATTCAATTTCTTCATCTCTTCGTCCTTCACCACCAAGAAGGTTGCACCAATGCGTTTACGTTTCTCCTCTGGTGCCGTGATTCCCTCTAATTTACTCAAGAAGGTGTTCGTCGCATCCACCACACGTAGGTTGTGCATACCCTCAGCCTTTAAGAAATCGATGATCTTAGCAGACTCGTCCATACGCATCATACCATTATCGATGTGCAGACCCATCACACGATCGGTACCCAACACACGATTCAGCAACACGAAAGCCACGGTACTATCCACACCACCAGAAACCAGCAAGAAGACTTTGCGGTCGCCCACCTCACGTTTGATCTTCTCTGAAATGAGTGGCATGTAGCTCTTCATGTTCCATGTGCGGGCACATCCACAGATGTCGATGAAGTTGTCCAATATCTTCATACCATATTTGCTATGAGTCACCTCTGGATGGAATTGAATACCATATATCTTACGCTCGTCCAACGCCACTGCAGCGATAGGGCAATCTTTTGTAGAAGCAATAATCTTATAACCGTCAGGAAGTTTTTCAACAGCATCGCCGTGACTCATCCACATAGGAGAGCTGACGGGTATATTCTTCAACAATGGATGTTGAGGTTCTGTCAGAACAAGGTCTGCAATTCCATACTCTTTCACCTTACCAGGACGAACGGAACCACCCAACTGAGAAGCCATCAGTTGGTGACCATAACAGATACCTAACTTAGGAACAGGTATGTTTAATATTTCAGGATTATATGCTGGTGCATCTTCTGCATAAACACTGGAAGGACCACCACTATAGATGATACCCTTAGCACCCGCCAATTCTTTCACATCAGCCGTTGGGGAACATATTTCCGTAAAAACGCCCAAACGACGAACTCGATTCGCAATCAAGTGAGCATATTGCCCACCAAAATCCAATACAATAATTTTCTCTTGCATGAGGAATTTATATTTAAACTTTGTTATTTCAATATTTGGTCGAAAAGCACATCCGACTCATCCATCGAGTCGATGACATGTTTTGCCTGCAAATAGAAAGGTTCACGAGCTTTCAGCGCATCTGTAATGAACTGTAGCAATTCGTCATCCGACTTACCTTGCAACAACGGACGAGACTGCTTGGCATTTTTCAAATAATCGAACAATGCCTTAGGAGAAGCCTGCAGATAGACAGTCTCGCCACACTCGTTCATAATATCCATGTTATTATAAAAACAAGCAGCACCTCCACCTGTTGAGATGATGACATCTTCAAATGCAGCCACCTCCTCCAACATGTTATGCTCTAATTTACGGAAACCCTCTTCACCTCTTTCTGCAAAGATTTGAGGGATTGTCTTATGAAACCTACTTTCTATATAGGCATCTAAATCGATAAATTCTTTATGATATTTTTTGGACAATCGTTTTCCCGTATGGGTTTTTCCACAACCCATATAACCTACCAGGAATAGTCGGTTACCAGCTGTCATCCCATTGTATATTGTCATACTTTCCTCCTCCACTGCTACTATTATCTGAATCACTCGAACTACCATAACCAGAATCTTCCGAATCCCAATCATATTCCATATAATCGGTCGATGGTGGCGGTGGCATCTTCGATCTAGTAAAATGGAATGGTATCAACAATGCCACTTTGACACGCACACCATTCATCTCACCTGGTTTAAATATTGGAAGACCTTGCGTAATACGAAGTGCCTCCATATCATATTCATCATTGACAGATTGTACAATCTCCTGACGAGTGGCGCGACCGCATCGATCCACCACAACCTGAATAACAACCGTACCCTTAGCCAACACCTCAACACTGTCTTTGTCAGGTCCATTCGGATAGGCATACGATTCTACCACATGCGGATACTCAATACTGCTATGTACAAAGCGAGTAAGTTCCACATCCCCTCCATCAGGAAACTCAGGAGGGACTAATGCCTTAGGCCATCCATTGTAGGTGCCTCCGTATATTGTAGACTCTTGATTATCGACACATCCAGGGTATAAATTTTCATACTCCGTATGTCCCTGCGCCATAACAACATACGTGCATAAAAGACAAAAGAATGAAATAACTATTTTTTCCAAATTTATCATACGCTAAAAGAATGACATTTGACCATTTTCATCCGTAGAGGCAGTGTCTCCTTCTGTTCCATTCTCCGGCACCTCTTCATTTGCTTCCGACTCATTCGTCTCCGGTTCTGGATAACGGAGTGGTTCCAACTCCTCTATTTTCTCTATATTCCACGTGTGCAGACGCTTACCTTTCGCTTTCATACCCTTCACGCCAATGAACGACTCCACATCAATCTCCATCGGTTCTCTGTGAGCATCCACACCACCGAACGTCAAGCGAATACGCGGATAGACAGTATCTGTTATCAACAGCATCTCAGACTTCGGATTATCGCTGACAAAATTAAGTTTTTTATTAGTAACTTCTAATACAAAACGCTTAATATATTTATAGTTTTCATTGGCATCGAACAATGCAACCGACCACACCTTCGACGGAATGAACTTTTCTACGATCAAAACATCATCCTCAAAGTGATTGGTATCCTCAAATCCAGTCAGATAATAATCACCCTTCTTATTGATGACTAGCAAACGATCATCGGGCTGGAACTCACCCAACAATTCACCACGTCCATCGTAATTCAGACGCAACACATCACGATCGAACCAAACAGAACGTCCACCCAATGTGGATGATCCCTTAGACTTCAATGTGATTTTCATCACTTCATTCTTTGTCAATATGTTTCCTATTGACTGACGACCCTTGATGGCGATATCACCAAAGTCTCGTTCAAAGACAGAAACCTTCAAACGAAGTTTCGGCTTCAACGTCACTTTTATCACCTCCGCCTCTGCATTCAAGTTGGCTGAGAAATACAATAGTTTTGAGCCCTCTGTTCCCTGTGTGATATCGTATTCCTTGTCACGTGTAACACCTGTGACTGCAAAGCGCTTAATATATGTACTACCCGCCTTTCCATCACGATAAGCCACATTGTACACCGTACGTTTATCGTTCTTTTTAAAGACATTCACATACAGAAGGTCTTTGCCCAAGTATTTCTTTTCAGTCACCTTTGTAATCTGATACTTACCATCCTTATGAATAACGATGATGTCATCAATATCAGAGCAGTTACAGATATATTCAGACTCATCTTTCTTAAGTCCGTAACCCACAAAGCCTTCGTTCCAATTCACATAAAGTTTCTCATTTGCCTCGACCACCTTAGCCGTTTGAATGGTATCAAAGGTTCTAAGTTCCGTCAGACGAGGGTAATGAGCACCGTATTTTTCTTTCAGCGACTTATACCATGCAATCGTATAAGCAACCAGATGTTCCAAATTGTAGTTGACATCCTCAATCTGTTGTTTCAGAGAGACGATCAGTTCCTCTGCTTTATCTGAATTGAATCGAAGAATACGCGCCATTTTTATATCAAGCAGGCGAAGCAGGTCATCACGCGTAACATCTCTCACCAATCGATCACGGAATGGCTCCAAGCGAAGCGCAATATGATCCAATGCAGCATCAACATTCTTACTATCTTCGAATTTTTTATCCTTGTAAATGCGCTCTTCAATAAAGATCTTCTCCAACGAGCAGAAGTTCAGTTGTTCGAGCAATTCATCTTTCCGAATGTTCAATTCTTTACCAAGTATGTCCTTCGTACGATCAACAGAAAGTTTCAGAATGGTATGCACATTCGTGAACATTGGTTTGTCATTGCAGATAACACAACAATTCGGAGAGATGCTCACTTCGCAATCGGTAAAAGCATAAAGGGCATCGATCGTTTTGTCAGAAGAGGTTTTTGCCTCAAGATGGATGATCAGTTCTGCCTTGTTAGACGTATTATCCTCTACTTTGCGAATACTAATTTTTCCTTTATCGTTGGCAGCAATAATTGACTCCATTAGCGTATCGGTCGTCGTACCATAAGGAACGTCAGTGATAAGAAGAGTCTTATTATCTATTTTAGTGATTTTCGAACGAACACGAACACGACCACCACGTTCACCATCATTATAGCGAGAAACGTCCAGCAGGCCACCCGTTTGGAAATCTGGATAGAGTTCGAAATCCTCACCTTGCAGGTAAGCGACAGCGGCATCGATAATCTCATTAAAGTTATGAGGTAGGATTTTTGAAGAGAGTCCCACGGCGATACCCTCCACACCCTGCGCTAATAGAAGTGGGAATTTCACTGGGAGGGTGACTGGTTCTTTGTTACGACCATCATAAGAAGACATCCATTCAGTGACCTTAGGACTATATAAGACGTCGAGAGCGAATTTAGAAAGACGAGCCTCAATGTAACGGGCAGCAGCCGCATCATCACCCGTCAAGATATTACCCCAGTTACCCTGAGTATCAATCAAGAGATCTTTCTGACCCAAAGTTACGAGAGCGCCGCCGATAGAAGCATCGCCATGCGGGTGGAACTGCATGGTTTGTCCGATGATGTTAGCCACCTTGTTGTAACGTCCGTCATCGATACGTTTCATGGCATGAAGGATACGACGTTGCACCGGTTTCAGACCATCTTCCAAATGAGGGACCGCACGTTCCAATATCACGGCAGAGGCATAATCCAAATACCATTTTTGGAGCATACCAGGCAAATGGGTCACATCATTATCAATCTTAACGGAGGAACCATTAGAAGCGCCCTCATCAAGATTATCGTCCAATTCTTCGTTATCTAACTCTTGATTATCTAATTCTTCTGACATAACTAGAGGTCGTTTTTATCGATTTGATTACAATAAAATGATGAATATATACAACTCACCAAATACATCGGTAAAGATACAAAAAAGTGTAAAATAAAAAAAGAGGAAGATGACATCTTCCTCTTTGTGCGGATAAAGGGACTCGAACCCACACGCCTTGCGGCACCAGATCCTAAGTCTGGCGCGTCTACCAATTTCGCCATATCCGCTTAGGAATCAAATTTACGAGTGCAAAGTTAGAATAATTTTTTGAAACTACAAACTACTTCAAAAGAAAAGAGGAAAATCTTACGACTTTCCTCTTTTCGATATCAAAATCCGTATATTCGATTAATAAGGATATTTAGAAGCTGCAGTTGCTCCATTGTATTTAGAGAAACGTACACCTGCACCATCATCTGGAACAATACGGAAGTTATCAAATGCAAAGAAGCAACGAGCACCATAAGGTGTATTCAATTGTTTTTGAGTCTCATCACTATCATTGTGGATAAACATTGTGTAGAAATCGTTAGGTTCCAAAGTGTGACAAGCTTTATAGGCATTCGTCGTAAGGATACCCATATCCTTAGGTGAGAATCTGAAGTTGTCAGAATTCAATGGAATAGCAACCGTCATCCAACCATGTTTTGTATAGAATGCACTAGCATCTGTTACCTGAACACCACCATCTGCACCAGCATCCTCATCAAAACCTTCGAAAGCACCTGGGTGGAACCAAGCAGCAGGGACACCAATCTTATTTTGGAAACATTGCAAAATTGCATTACTAGCATCATATGAGAATGTACCAAATCGTGCATCATTAGTACCATTACTTGTTACACCACGCAAGTGTCCTTCCTCACATACACCATAGTCACCATACATTTCATCACAGATTGCTTTGTTTTCTGCACCGTATCCTGCGAATACAATGTAGAAATAAGAACCGAATTTCAACTTCTCTGGTACATACACCTCAAACTTCAAACACAATGTTGAGATGTCTTCATTACGGAATTGTCCTAACAATGAAGTATCAGATTTAGCTTCACCTTGCAAATAAGGAGCCAACATAATAGCACTATTTGCAGAGAAGTCGCTAGAGAAGGTAGTAAGTGTGATTGCATTATACAATCCATTGCAACCCTTAGGGAATTTACCGCCTAAGACATCTTTGTAGATTGAATTATAATCATCGATATTACCTTCACCGATAGCTTCCAAGTTCCATCCTGTATTGTCAAGTGTCATAGATCCATGCCAATCAGTACCATATTGGTGATCGAAATCCAAGAAAATATTTCTTGTATCACGGAACATAACTGGAGACTTCGTCTCTCCATGGCTATTTTTCAAATAGAGATAAGAACAATTCTCAACTCCTGCAGGAACTTTGAATAACAACTCAGTGTTATCATGACCTACAGAAAATGAGTCTACCTTAACAGGATTACCACCATCTCTTTGGAACCAAACAGACAAGATATCATTTGCCAAAGTATCGCTGATAAGTGCCTTACCAAGTACACGACAAGTATCTCCATCTGGAACGAATTCTGAATAGAAAGTCGTCATAGAAGGAGCAGGAACAGGTTTGCTGATAGCGTATTCCAATTTACAGCCACCATTAGAAACCAATACCAACTTAGTAGTGGTTTTCAAGTTAGCTTCACTATCCATTGTAATGATAATGGTATTATCACTAATCATTGCTGGATTTAAAGCAACTGAATATAAAACGCCATCTTCACCCTGCAAGTAAACCTCTCTTGTCATGGAAAGACCCGTACCTCTAATAACAACAGTCTCTTCTGAATACAACTCACGTAAAGGAGTATTAACAGAATCTGCGTCACAAACAGAAGTAAGTGTGTAACTTTCACAATTACAATTGTTACATGAATCCTCGCAAGAAACCAACATACTACCCAATGCCATTGGCAAGGCAAAAGAAGCAGCAATAAATTTATTTTTAAGTTTCATTGTTATTCCTTTTTTAATTATAGTTTCAATTAATATTGATAAGTATTAGTTACCACTTGATTATACAAATCTTGTACTCCTGATTGCAAGAATGATTTTGCAGAAGAAGGAATTGGCAAATACCATCTATTCTTAGCAATAAACTGGTCAACATAGACATCCACCTCAGCATCACCTACTGTATAATTTCCATTAGGGTATCTGCTCTTCAAAGTATCATTACATTGGTTAACCAATGCAAGACGTTTGTAGCCATCCTCGTTTTGGAAAGCAGGATCATCTTGTGGTACCTCAGGTGAGTTAGTGAATTGGCAACCACGGTCCATTTGATACAAGAATTTGTTACCCAACTCTGGATTCAAATAGTAAAGACGTTTCAAATCCAACCATGCTTGACCCTCCATAGCAAACTCTTTACGACGTTGTTGTACGTAGTCTGCACGAATCTCTTCATGATACATTGTTACAGGAGTTACAAAAGGAATCTTAGTCTGAACACCTGTTCCATTTCCTCCATCTACAGTAACTTCAAATTCAAATTTGTTTTTACCTGCCAAATCATCGAAGTATGCAATTGAAGAAATTTTAGGAGCATGGTGAGCTTCCAAAACTTGATTGATGTAGTCAAGTACTGCAGCATCAGATACTTTTGTAGTCAAGTCACTAGCATGTTGTTTCAAATATTCAACCTCTGCAAGCATCATGTAAACATCTGACAAACGGATAAGATCCTGACGACGGTCGATTACCATACCTGCTGAGTGAACTGAACCATCAACACCCCATACGAATTTTTTGATGTTGTTCAACAAGTGTTGACCTTGAGAAAGGAATTCCTTTCCATCTTGTCCAAATTGAACTTCACCTTTTTTCTTCAAATCAGTGTAAGCACTTCCGTACCAAGCGTTTCTTCCGTCAGCTGTTGTATAGCCATTACCTGAACCTTTACCAACGTAGAAGCACAATTCTTTCTTACGAGCATCGTCTTCTGTGAAAGAGTTATACAAAGTATAAGTTAAGCCCTTTCCGACTCCCCATCCAGAACCTTTACTCCAATCGCTACTTGGTGCCATTTGAGACTGATATTGAGAACCTTCACCATATTGCTTACTCAATCTCCAATACAATGCGAAGACAGTCTCAGACGATGGTTCGTTACGATTCTCTGCAGAGAACATCTCTGTGTGAGTAGCCAAATGGAAATCTTTTGTGTTTTTAGCAACATACTCAAGATAAACCTTAGCACTATCCAACATACCATCTGGATCTGGACAAACATATGGGTAAGTCAATCCTGGAGTTGCCATACGACATGAACCCATAGTCAAATACAACTTTCCTAACAAAGCTGCTGCTGAATATTTGGTTGCTCTCCATTTATCAGCCTTACGAGTTTCAGGCAAAAATGCATAAGCTGTCTTCAAATCTTTCTCAATTTGTGCATACAAAGTTCTACGTGAAACACATGGAACTGACACATTATTAGAAATATTTGCAGATGAATTCAATATCAACGGACACTCACCGAAGTACTCAGTTGCCAAGAAGTGACCAAAACCTCTGAACAAATAAGCCTCACCCATCACTGCGTGCAACTCTGCTAATGTCATACCCGTTGGAACTGCATTCGCAGCAACAGAATCAACAACAGTCTTGATAACTTGATTAGAAGTTGCAATCACACCACTATAAAGAGATGTGTAACCCTCTTTCAAAATCGTGTTATCATCTCCAATAGAGAGTTTAAACAAAGCACCTTCCTGGTCATTTACATTGAACAAAACACCAGCAAGACCCTCGTTGACACACCATGCGAACTTACCCTCATACTGTGACCAAACATAACCTCCATAAAGTGGAGCAGTCAATGCTTCATACGTTTCCTTGCTATTCAAACAGGAAGGAGAATATTGATCGTACAAATCAACATCCAAGAAATCCTTGCATGAGGTGGCAAGGAGCATACAAGCTCCTGCGCCAACCAACAATGATCTATATTTTAAATTTGAAAAATTCATACTTATACCTATTAAAATTAGTTTAATTAAAATTCAAAATTAACACCAAGGACATATTGACGAGGCAATGGATAACCTCCTACATCAATACCTTGAGCAATAGCACTTCCGTTAGCAACTTCTGGGTTCATACCAGAGTACTTAGTAAATGTAGCAATGTTTTGTACATTAAATGAAACTCTCATGTTGCTGATCTTGATTTTCTCAAGAGCTTTGCTAGGCACCTTGTATGTCAAACTGATATTTTGAATACGCATGAAAGATCCGTCTTCTACATAACGATCAGAGATGGTTTGTGCATCCTCACCTCCATTAGCACTTGAGTTTGGACGAGGCATGTTCGTATTAGAATTTTCAACATATTGTTGTCCATTTGCATCTGTTACGACACGAGCGTAATCCAAAACAGTAGTCAACTGGTTAACTCCGAAACGGTCCATAGACTCGATCTTAGAACGAAGCAAGTTGTATACATCATTACCATATGTTCCTGCAAGGAATACAGACAATGACCAAGGTCCGTAAGAGAAGGTGTTACCCATACCAAATGTGAAATCAGGGTTAGGGTCTCCGATGAATGTCTTATCGTTTACATCGATCTTACCATCTGAGTTGATATCAACATAGTTGTAATCTCCTACCTCAGTACCATCAAAACGTTGCAAAATTGCTACAGCATCAGGTGCGATAGTAGCGTTTTTATCATAACCCTTAAGTTGAGCAGTATTTTGAATAATACCATCTGTCTTATAACCGTAGAACAAACCTGGTGCATGTCCTACTTCAGAACGGCAGTAAGATCTAGTAGCAGCTCTAAAATAAGTATCATCAGTCAAAGGCAATGAATCGCTTTGAAGTTCCAATACCTTATTACGTACAACTGAGAAGTTGAAGTCTGTTGTCCAACGGAATGAGTTCTTCGTAGACTCAAACTTCTTGTCAATGTTAGTAGTAGATAATGTGAGATCGAAACCGACATTTCTCATGGATCCTGCATTGATATTTGGCACATGTGTATAATACCAATCATCACTTCTTGATGACAATGTTGGTCCTGGATCTGACTTAACGATCAAATCGTTGTTTTGTTTGTAGAATACATCAAATACAACAGAGATACGATTCTTGAGCATATTCAAATCGATACCTGCATTAACCTGCCAGTTTGTTTCCCAAATCAAATCCTCATTTACCCAAGTTCCTTGTACCAATCCTAATGCCTTTGCACCATTTCTTTGTGCGTAGCTAGGACGATATGCCATATCAGAACCTGCGTTACCTGTTTGTCCGTATCCGAGACGAAGTTTCATATCATTGACAATAGCAGAATCTTTTGCTCTTTCAAGGAACTTCTCCTCTGACATACGCCATGCGAATGCAAATGATGGGAAGAATCCCCAACGATCTTTAGGAGCCAATGTAGATGAACCATCAAAACGTCCTGTTGCTGTAACCAAATATTTTTCTTTGTAATTGTAGTTCAAACGAGCAAGTGCAGACATCATTGTTTGTGCACCCTTGTATCCTGTGATGTCAACTGGGCTACCCAATGAAGTGTTTTGATGTGCTGGGTCAACGAATGTTTTATCATCCAAGTAGTTTTGCTTAGAAGTCTCAATACCACTCCAAGATGCTTTCCATGCCTCATAACCAACCATCACATCATATTTGTGATCGCGTACTTTATCACCATAAGTCAAGATAGAAGAAAAACGCCAGTAATCATTGTTTCTGTCGATGAACAATTGTTGGTTAGCAGCGCCATTCTTTTTAGGAGTAAATTGACTCTCCTCTGCATTCGTGTGCTCAATACCGAAGTCATTTCTCCATGACAAAGACTTGTCACTTTTCTTCTCTTCTGTATTAACTGGTTGAATGAAGTCAATCTTTGCATAGATATTTCCCATTACATTGTTCTTTACAACGAAAATAGGAGAATAGTATGCATCACGAACTGGGTTAGTCTTGATTTCTTGATCCTTACCACCCAACTGAGTATATTCACCATCAAAATCTGTAGGAGCTGTTGTTGGTTTTGAGATCAAAGATTGTACATACAATGTCTCATCTGTAGCACCACCTACACCAATACCTCCTAATGAGTTTCCATCAGACAACTCAAATCCAGCTTGCTTGGTTTGATCAATACGTGTGTAAGCCAAGCTAACACCTGTACGCAACCATTTCTTAGTTTGATTATCCAAATTAACACGTCCGTTGAAACGTTGGAAGTCTGTATTGATAATCACACCATTTTGCTTCATATAACCCATAGAAACAGCGAACTGTGTTGTTTCATTTCCGCCATTTACACCAACTTGATGTTGATGGCTCACAGTTGTTCTGAAGATTTCATCTTGCCAATCTGTTCCTTTTCCACCAATTGCAGACGCTGCGATCAATTCTTTGTCTGCGCCTGATTGCTTAAATGCACTCAAAATAGTTGGATCTGTATAGAATTGTGAATATTCACCCAAATCCATCAAATCCAATTTATCTGAAACAGAAGAAACTGATACTGATCCTGAATAGGATACCTTAGCATCATTTTTTCCTTTTTCTGATTTACCTTTCTTTGTAGTGATCATGATGACACCATTTGCTGCACGTGATCCGTAGATAGCTGTTGCAGATGCATCCTTCAAGATCTCCATACTCTCAATATCCTCTGGGTTGATTGATGCCAATGGGTTATCATCTGTACCACGTTTACCACCACCAATTGGCAAACCATCTACTACATATAGTGGTTGAGAGTTACCTGTCAAAGTAGACGTACCACGAATACGAATATTGGACTTGGCACCTGGTTGTCCTGATGATGCTGTTACTTGCACACCTGAAGAACGTCCCTTCAAAGCCTCATCAACAGAAACTGTCTTCTGCTCTGTCAACTTATCTGCGTTCACATGTGATGCTGATCCCGTGATATCCTTCGCTCTAGTGACACCTCCATATGCGCCCTCTACAACGACCTCATCCATCATTTCTGTATCATCTTTCAACGTAACATTAAAATTTGATCCAGAAATCGCACTAACTTTCTTCACGACCTTTTTAAATCCCATACTGGAAATTTCCAAAACATCTCCATCGTTGACAGAAATACTATACTTTCCGTCAAAATCCGTGGAAACTCCTTTTGTAGTTCCTTGGATCACTACATTAGCACCATACACTGCCTCTCCATTGGAATCTTTTATTGTTCCATTAATGGTTCTCTGAGCCATCATGCCCAAAGATACGCAGAGAAGTGCCAAAGACAACAATAATCTTCTCATGTTTAAACAATTATAATTAATATTAATTTAGAATATACACATAAACGACCCCCAAACACACAAGGGCGCCACAAATGTAACTTAAAAAAAACAAAAAAAAGATTTTTTTTTATTAAAATTAACGGAGCTTTGCTATTTTCTCCCTAAAAAAACAAAAGAAGAGAATCACCCTTTCGAATGACTCTCTTCTCTGATTCTTGATAGCGAGTTTATCTCTTCTCTACTATTGCATGATTTTAATTTGCTAAACTCTCTTTTTACGGTACAATCACCTTCTGTTTTTCTCTTCCTGATTGAACCATATAGACACCTCCTCTTCGCAGTGAAATCTCCGTATAGGTTCCTTTTCCTCTATACACTAATCGTCCTTGTTCGTCTGTCACAAAGAACTCACTCTTCTCATGCAAACCATAGACAATCATCCTATTTTTCTTCGTATACACTCTTAGTTTTCCAATCGCCTTAAACTGCGCAACAAACGTCATATTCTTTGCTGGCATGACTGACGGAATCTCTCTATTCCATCCATCAAAATAATATCCCAACCTATACAAGTCGTCTGGCAAAATAACGGAATCACCATAGGCAATCTCTAACACTTGAATGGTATCACCATCTTGTACTATATTAATCTTGTACTTCTTAGCTTCCCATTGTGCTTCAACAGTGACTGAGCTGTCTGGCATCACTTCTGGTATTGAATCACTCCATCCTACAAAACGATATCCTTTTCGTGTCGGATCAACTGGTCTTACTACCGAATCACCATACGCATAGTTCTCCGTCACACTCTTCTTATCTGTGATATAGGTGAATGCGTGTGTATTCAATTTCCATACGACCTCGACTGTTACATCGTTGGCTGGCATCGTGGTTGGAACTGTTGGATTCCATCCATCAAAACTGTATCCTTCTTTATCTCCTACGGTTATTTCAGATACTTCCTCGCCATATTTGTATGTCACAACCACAGTGTCATCATCTGCGATAAAGATCATATCATAACTGTTTGGTTCCCACAATGCAACAATCACCAAATTCGTATCTGGCATCGTCACCGGTATCTCTGTGTTCCAACCCGTAAAGTGATAACCCTCCTTCGTTGGATCATCAATCTTCTCTATCGTATCACCATACGAGTATGGTTTTGTCACACGCAACGTTCCATCATCGATGGTCAAACCAAACTGTCTCACCTCATATAGTGCAGTCACCACAAGATCCTTGGCTGGCATAGTCGCTGGTATGGAGTCGCTCCATCCCTTCACTTTATAACCCTCTTTCTCTGGTATCTCTGGCACTGTCAAGAGTTCACCATAGCCATAAACCTGAGACGTCGTGTCTTTGTCGACAATCGTAACAAACTGATAATTGTTTCTTTCCCAAATTGCCTCCAATTTCACATTCTTGTTCGGCATCAATTCTGGCACCTCATTGCTCCATCCGACAAACGTATATCCTTCTTTCTCTGGATCTTCGATTGCTGGTATCGTGTCATTGTAGAAATAGGTAATGACAACTGTCGAATCGCCATAATCAATCACCATGTTGTATTCATTTGGTTGCAAATCAGCCGTTATTGTAATGTCATGGTTTGGCATAAAGGCTGGCAAGGTATCACTCCATCCTGCAAAGGTGTATCCCACCACACCTGGCATGATCAATGCTTGAACGGCTTCTCCGTATCTGTATTCATACGTGAAGGTGTCTGTCGCTACTACAACATAGACATGATAGCTTTCTGTTGCCCATACAGCTGAACGTGTAACGTCGGTTGCTGGCATGGTGACTGGCACTGTGTCAGACCATCCTTCAAACTGATAGCCCTCGCGCTCACTTACTACCGGAACATTAATGGTATCTCCAAATGCATAACTCTCCTTCAAAACAGAGTCCTCACCAATCTGCCATGTCATGGTGTAGTTGTTTACATCAAACAATGCAGTCAGATAGAGATCTTGCGCTGGCATAGTCTCTGGTACGGTATCACTCCACTGTCTGAATGTATATCCCTCTTTCTCTGGGTCTGCAAGTGTAGCAACCTTTTGTTGATAGTTGTAATATGTAACTGTTGTATCGCCATCCACTATGACTGCAAGTCTATAGGTGTTTGGTGTCCACATTGCTTCCGAAAGCACATCGTGTGATGGCATGGTTGCTGGCAATTCTGGCATCCATGATTGGAAGGTGAAGCCCTCCTTCTGTGGATCCTCCACCTCTATGGTCTGACCGTAAGAGTATTCCAAACGTGTTGTGTCTTCATCCACCAAACTCAATATGAAATGACTCTGAATCCATATAGCTTGTAATGTGACATTCTCAGCTGGCATGGTGACTGGCACCTCATCCGACCAACCTGCAAAGAGATATCCTTCCTTCTCAGGCTCTGTCAATGCTGCGACTGTATCTCCATAATGATATTGATAAGTGGTCAATTGTGAATCAACTTCGATTGTCAAATCATACCACACAGACTCCCACAAAGCGACGATTTCAACATCGTGCGCTGGCATATTGGTTGGAATGGAATCGCTCCATCCAACGAATGTATATCCCTTCTCTGGAGTAGGTTCTGCGATCTCTGCCACCGACTCTCCATATCCATAAACGATGGATACGGTATCTTGGTTGACAATCTTAACCAGATTATAATACTCAAGCGACCATTGAGCCTCAACAGTAACATCTCCTGCAGGCATAACCTCTGGTACAGTTGGCAACCATCCTGCAAAGGCATATCCCTCTTTGACTGGCTCATCCAATGTCTGAATGGAATCCATGTAATGATATTGGTGAGCAACCACCGTATCTTCATCCACAATAGCAACGAATTGGTAATCTACGGCCGTCCATTGCGCCTCTACTGAAAGGGAACTGTCTGGCATCACAGCAGGTACGACCGGACTCCATCCGGCAAACTCATATCCTACCTTCTTCGGATCATCTACCAAATGGATTGTATCACCATACGAATATTTATATGTCTCAACATTTTCGCCATTTACGAATGTGATCTCATAACTATTCAAACTCCACACTGCATTCAACACACGGTCTTCTGCAGGCATGGTAGCAGGCACCTCTCTATCCCACTCTAAGAAGGTATAACCTTCACGAACAGGATCGTCTTTCACTTTTACTGGCTCGCCGTATTGGTAGGTTTCTACCACGGTGTCATTATCAATCCAAGTGATTGTGTAGCTGTTAATGAGCCACTTAGCAATGATGGTATCATTGTAAGCTGGCATGGTGGCTGGAATCTGTTTATTCCATCCATCAAAGGTATAACCCACCTTCACTGGTTCTTCCACTTCTGCGATTTCACTGCCATAAGTATATTTGGATGAAAGTGTATCGTCATCTGAAATGATTACTAGGTAGTAGTTGTTAGGTGTGAACTCTGCCGTAAAGAGAAGGTTCTCTGCTGGCATAGTAGTAGGCACCTCTTTATCCCATGCTATGAATGAATATCCCTCTTTTGGGGTCACCTTTGGTACTTTGATAGTATCCTCGTAGGAGTAATTAAAGATTGAGGTGTCTTCATCCACAACGAACGAAGCAGTATAGGTGTTACGTTCCCAAGAGGCGATTACAAGCACATCTTTCGATGGCATCTCCGTAGGAATTGTTCCAATCCAACCAAGGAATGTGAAACCTTCCTTCTCAGGGTCTGCTGGCTTCTCAACAGGTTCTTTGTAGCTGTATGAAACAATGGTTGTATCTTCATCAACGATTGTGATGAAGTTATATTTCAACAAGCGCATATCGGCGATGAGCAACAGGTTGTTACCTGGCATCATGGCAGGAATCTGATCAGACCATCCGTCAAACTCATATCCCTCCTCCGATGGATCTGTTAGAGAAATAGGATTACCATACGTATATGAATAGGTCTTTGGTTTACAATTGACAAGGGTTGTCAATGTATAGGTGTTAATCTTCCATTTTGCCACCACCTTCAAATCGTTGTCTGGCATGGTTGCAGGAAGATCCACATCCCATCCTTCGAACGAATAACCCTCCTTGATTGGAGTGGTCAAAGGTGCGATGGCGGTTCCATATTCATAATAGATGGTGTCGTTCTGAGACGCATCATCCATATCGTTCACAACAACGATACTATATGCATTGGCTGACCATTGTGCATTCAGTTCCACATCCTCTGCTGGCATGGTAACTGGAGCGGTTCCCCATCCGAGAAAGAAATATCCCTCTCTTGTTGGTTTGGTTAATGTTCTATAGTCAATGGTCTCTCCATATTGATATTTTTTCTGAAGGAAGATGGTGTCGGCATTCATGAAGCTGATGGTATAGGAGTTAGCCTTCCATTGTGCGACAAGAATCATATTACGTGCCAACATCTTGGTTGGGAACTCATCATTCCATCCATCAAAAGAGAATCCCTCTTTTGGTAATGGGTCAACTGGCAAAACCGACTCATCACAATAATAATAGAATGTATCATTCAAACTTGGTTGATCCAAGTCATGGATAATCACTAATGAATATTTCTTAGCCGACCATTGTGAAGTATATTGAAGATCGCGTGCTGGCATAATAGCAGGGAACTCGTCGCTCCAACCTTCAAAGTTATAGCCTGGCTTACTTGGATCTGTATAATCGGTTAATTGAATGGAATCACCATATTCAAATGTTTGTGTGAAATAAACGGATTCATCCACGAGCAACTCTAGTTTGTAAGTATTTCGCTTCCATACTGCCTTGATGGTCAAATCGGCAGCTGGCATGGTGGCTGGTTGTTCTTTATCCCAACCCTCAAAGGTGAATCCCGTGCGAGACTGGTCTTCCAATGGAGACAATGTTTCTCCATAGAAAAGGTTCTCTACCAAAGAGTCTGATTCAGTGAAATAGACTACATAACGGTATTTGTTTTTACTCCATTTAGCAGTGGATAAGAAGTCGTTTGCCGGCATAGAGTCTGGCAATGCAGGTGTCCAACCTTCGAAGGTATAACCCTCATGAGAAGGGTCTGTCACACTCACGACGCTCTTATATAGAATAGAAATGGTATCTGCTTCTGGAATGAAATCCAACCCCTTAGTTAGAATGAGTTGATATTCAGCCAAGCTCCAAGTTGCTCTGATTACGAAGTCACCATCTGGCATCAACGAGATAGGCTCCTTATCCCATTTTTCAAACACATAACCGCTCAACGAAGGGGTTTCAAGTGCAGGAATCGAATCTTGATAGTGGTAAAGTGTCTCAACAGAATCATTTTCAGTACGATATACCACATAGCGATAGGTGTTTTGAGACCAGATAGCACGGATTGTCAAATTATCAGCTGGCATGGTGCCTGGTTGCTCAACATTCCAACGTTCAAAGGTATAACCTGGTCGGTAAGAAGGTGTCTTCAACACAGGAAGTTCATCGCCATAGCGAAGAACAACAACCGTGGAGTCATCATCCGTATTATATACCACATAACGATAAGTGTTTTGCGTCCATCGTGCCGTTACCGTTACATTCTTGGCTGGCATAGAATCAGGCAACGCAGGACTCCATCCAGTGAATGTGTAACCGATTCTTTCTGGATCGAGAACACCCGTGATAGGTTCCTTATAATCGAATGAAAGAGTATCGTTCTGACTCGGATCATAGATATCTTTTTCGAGAATCAACAGATACGGAGCAATTCTCCATACTGCTTCGAATGTAAGATTCTCATCTGGCATATAAGTTGGGAATTCCAAGTTCCAACCTATAAATTTATATCCCTCTTTTGAAGGGTTGCTAACGCCCGACATATCTACTGTATCCTGGTAGCCAAATGATTTGGTATAGAAGACTTCATCATCCGACATGAGGGTGATGGTATAGGTTGACTTCTGCCAAATAGCTCTGACGATCACATCGGCAGCAGGCATAGTAGCAGGTAAATCGACGCTCCACTGTACAAAAACGTAACCTCTTCGTGAAGGTGTTTCAAGAGAAGAAAGCTCCTCACCATATTCTTTGTTAGTGACGGTTGAATCCGACTCTGTTAGATAGACCACCAAGCGATAAGAGGAAGCCACCCAATTAGCACGAATGACTACGTCATGATCTGGCATGAAGGATGGTATCTCATTGTCCCATCCGTCGAAGGTGAAGCCAGGGCGGAAAGGCGTTGCAGGTGGTGTGATTGGATCACCATAATGCAACGTAGAGGCTGTAGAATCCGCATCATCAAAGTAGACGACAAAGCGGTGACTCTTTTGTTCCCACAAAGCGCGAATCGTCACATCATGGTCTGGCATGGTAGTTGGATTTTCAGCATCCCAACCTTGGAAATTATAGCCATCGCGTACAGGGGTTTCCAGTGGTGCAATAGCATCCGCGTAATGGAATTGTTCTGAGATGAATGGATTGTTTGCATCATCCGTATAGACCTTGTATTGATAAAGGTTGCGAATCCATTGAGCAACGTAAGTCACCCCATCCATAGCTGCTGTGGCAACTGTTGGCAAAGAAGGAGACCAACCTTGGAATGTGTATCCTTTCAAGCTTGGTGATTCAACAGAAACAGAAGCCTCACAATCAAATGTTTGGGTAAAGTCTGAGAGAGTCACGCCCAATTCTGCATTCGACAGTTGGAAGGTTGAAGTATATTTTTCACTTGAAAATTGTGCCGTCAATGTCAAATTTTCTGCTGGCATAGTAGATGGCACCTCCTGATCCCATCCATCAAACACCTTACAACTAGGAATATCCGTAGGAGTTTGAATCGATAGTGCTGTTCCTGCGCTCAAGTATTCATCTCTGATAGTTTCTCCATTAGAAATAACTTTCAATCGATATCTTGAGGTAATCGTAACATCAGAGAAACAAGCTCTAAAGTTTCCTGAATAACATAATCTTACATATCGTGTGCTTGGAGACAATTGGATAGAAGCACCATTCACCATTCTTGTATCCCCACTCCATATCTTACTACTCCAAGAAGAGCCATTCGAACTCTCTTTAACATACCATTCGATATCTGTTGTCAAGGCGGCCGATTCACCAGAGAAAGTAAGTTTATCAGGAACACCATTAAAGGCTATATCCACATATTTATCTTTCCAATTGAATCCACCTAAGAGTCCATCACCCACACATACACCTAATAATCCTGCACCATCAATTTCAGGATGCCCCCATTCTGCTTTTCCTTCTGAATTGACAACAACAGATCCATCATTAAACAGACTTTCTGTCATCGTAAACGGCACGGAGACCTTTGCCAATACAATCGTATTCGTTAAGAATATACAAACTAATGATACTATAAATTTAGTTACAATGTTTCTCATTTTCCTATTTCTTATCTTAAAGTGGGTTCTATCGATCCACAATTTTTACTAATTTTTTGTTTAACTGGCAAATTTACAAAACCCACCTTTTAAACAAAGCAAAATTCTGACAAAGATAGGAATTTTTACAAAAAAGAAAGGACGTTTTTGAGCAAAACATCCTTTCCATCAAATATATTCTTAAAAAATATGTGTTTTTTTTTAGGTTCTATCAATTTCGAACCGACCTTCCTCTTAATCCCATTTTGTATTACGCATATCGCCTGTTTGTTCGAATGCGAGGTGCATATTCAACGCTTTTGAAAGGGTCATTGGTGTATGACATTTTCCTGCCATCAACTTCAAATAATCCCAAAGCAACTCTTTGTATTCTGGGTGAACGCAATTTTCGATGATGCATTCTGCTTTTTGCAATGGTGATTTTGCACGTAAGTCTGCCACACCTTGCTCTGTCACAATCACCTTTACGGAGTGTTCTGAACTATCGATATGGCTAGCCATAGGAACGATAGCTGAGATCACACCACCCTTGGCAACAGATGGACAAGTGAAGATTGACAAGAATGAGTTACGTGAGAAATCAGCAGAACCGCCCAATCCGTTCATCATCTTCTGACCCAACACATTGGTACTGTTAACATTACCGAAGATATCCACCTCCAAAGCTGTATTGATGGCAATCACACCTAAACGACGAACTACCTCTGGGTTGTTGGAAATCTCTTGCGGACGAAGCATCAACTTATCCTTGAAGAAATCATAATTAGCATATACATCCATCAAGACATCGTCGGACAATGTCAAGGAGCTACCACTAGCGAAAGTGATGCGTCCACGTTTCATCAAATCAATAACTGAGTTTTGAATCACCTCAGTGTACATCGTAAATGCAGGTATATCATCGCAATTACCCAATGAACTCAACACTGCGTTCGCAATATTACCCACACCTGATTGCAATGGCAAGAACTCACTTGGAATAATACCTCTGCGCAACTCGCTCAACAGGAAGTTAGCTACATTTTCACCAATCTTAGCTGTTACAGCATCTACTGGTGTAAACTGAGCGATACCATCAGGCAAGTCTGTCTTTACAACGCCAAGTACCTTTTTAGGATCCACCTTCAATGTAGCAGAACCTGCACGATCGGATGGAGTATAGATTGGAATTTCACGACGATGAGGAGGATTAATCGGCTCATACAAATCATGCATTCCATTGATTTTTGCTGGATGATGTGCATTTAACTCAATGATCACCTTATCGGCCTTATCCACCAAAGTAGGAGTAATACCGACAGAGGTAGTCAACACCACTTCTCCCTTATCTGTGATATCTGCAGCTTCGATTAAAGCATAATCAAGATGTCCGAGGAATCCATAGCGAAGATCCTGTGCTACGTGCGACAAGTGCATGTCAAAGTATTGCACTTCACACTTATTGATAGCGTTACGCATATCTTTACTCGATTGAAAAGGAGTACGGAATTTCACCGCCTTAGCACGTGAAAGAGCTCCATCAATCTGATCTCCAGTCGAACCACCGGTAATCAAGCCCACCTTAAACTCATTTCCTTTCGCATGTTCAGCCTCTGCCTTCACTGCCAATGCTGCGGTGGTTGCCTTTACAGTACCTACTGATGAAAATCCTCCTATTCCTATTACATCATTATTCTTGATGTAAGATGCTGCCTCTTCAGCCGTAATAAAATTAAATGCCATCTTTATTATACTATATTTATGTAATTAATCTTCCTTCTCAACTTTTTCCATCAGAGAAATACGCTCTTCCGAAAAAACGGTGCAAAATTACAATTTATAATCGAATTATAAAATAGAGACCACCATCATTTTACATAATTATTCATAAAAATGTGTAAATATTCAATAAAAATTCAAAAAGAGAGGCGATGGAGAATGGTGACGTTCACTGTACATTGCAACTAACAGATAAGGTGCTACAATTAAAATGATTGGTGATATCAATATTTTTTCTACCTTTGTAATGTCCTAATTCAAATGAAAGGCACAGTACTAAATTAATTAAAGTAAAGATGGCTGAGAAAGTATCTCTAAAAGAGAAAATTGCGTACGCATTGGGCGACGCATCTGCAAACATTGCATGGAGGGGTGTATCTTCATTCCTGATTATTTTCTACACAGATGTATTTGGTTTAGCTCCTGGAATTGTTGCCACATTGATGTTGGTGGCAAGAACCAGCGATGGTGTTTCGGATGTCTTGATGGGTGTCATCGGCGACCGAACCAAATCTAAATATGGCAAATTCCGTCCTTGGATCTTATGGACAGCCATTCCATTGGGTGTCATTCTCTCCCTACTCTACATCTGTCCGGAGAGTTGGTCCACCAACATGAAGATTGCTTACGCATACGTGACCTATATCTTATTCACACTGATCTACACGGCCAACAACATCCCGTATGGTGCTCTAATGGCTGTTATGACAGGCGATGACAAAGAGCGTACCAGCATCGGTTCGTTCCGCATGGTGGGTGCCTTCGCGGGAGGTATGCTTGTACAAGGTTCTCTTTTATTCTTAGTGGCGCATTTCGGTAACGTGAACCCAACCATCGATGTACAGCAATTGGAGACTGCCAAATATCAGATCACAGTCTCGTCCCCAAATGACGTGCAAAACGCCCGCATTCAAACAGAAAACGGAATTGCTCAATTTCTAATGGAGGGAAACGAGAATGACAATCCAACCGTTGGTAAAAGCTTCTCTATGCAAGCAGGTGTTCCCTACGTTTTCACTGTAGAGGGTGAAGAAAACATCACGGCAGACAGTTTCTCCATCATCAACCAACGACAGGGATATAGCAAAGCTATCGGTACTCTTTCTATTGTGCTGATTCTTTGTCTTTTCATCACCTTCTATTTCACGAAAGAACGTGTCACTCCTCCTGCTTCTCAAAAGACAAACCTCGCCAATGATCTCTCCGACTTAGTTCAAAACAAGCCCTGGGTCATTCTTTTGGTGGTAGGTCTTATCTTCAACATCTACAACAACATGAAGCAAGGCATCACTGTCATCTACTTCACCCACTACATTCACAATCAGTTGATGGCGGGTGGATACATGACTGTCTTGATGCTCGCCTCTATCGTAGGAGCAGCTGCCACAACACCTTTAAGTAAAATGTTTGGCAAGAAGAATTTGTTTATTGGTGCACTCGGCATCACGGCTATCATCAACTCGCTTCTTCATTTCTGCGGTGCACAAGACACCGTGGCCATTTTCTGTATCGGTGCACTTTCCGAGTGCGCCGCTGCTATTCTTCCAACCTTGTTCTTCACCATGTTGGGCGATGCAGCAGACTACTCCGAATATGTCAACCACCGACGCGCCACAGGCTTGGTTTACTCAGCCGGCTCTTTCGCTACAAAATTTGGTGGTGGTATCGCAGGCGCCATCATCGGATATGTACTAGGTATGTATAATTACAACGGACAGGATTCAGTGGCCATCCAAGGTGCCATACCGGGCATCATCAACTTGATGAGTATCATTCCAGCTGCCATCGCTATCATCGGCGCTGCTGTCATGGTAATGTATCCTCTGAGTCAAGAGAAAATGGACAATATCACCAACACACTTAGCGAGCGCAGAAAACTAGAAGGTTCTAACGCCACAGCCTAAGTGGATGATTCTATTATAAGGGCGGACCAACGTCTGCCCTTCTTTTTTTATTTTTATTATGTACAAACCCATCACACCTCAATTCATAGGAAGGAAGATTCTCTCCCACATCGATTTCTTGCCCGTTCTGCAAAAAATCGATTGGAGCTACTTCTTTTATGCATGGCGACTGACGGGCAACTACGAGGGACTCGACACTCTGTGCGACTGTGAGGCATGCAAGGTGCAATGGCTGATGCGCTTCCGATCGGAAGAGAGAGAGAAGGCAACCGAAGCTTATCAACTACTGAAAGATGCCAAAGAGATCCTTCGAAAAGGAATCGTTGAAAAGATCTTTGATCTGTCCGCCATTCTTCTTTTTGCAAAGGCTCATAGTCAAGGCGAAGGAATCCTCATTACGGATGAAGAGGGAAAAGAACTCTATCTCCCCATGCTTCGACAGCAACATCCAGGTGAACGGAATGGCTATTGCCTCTCCATGGCTGATTTCATCTCTCCAAAAGAGGATTACATCGGTCTCTTTGCCGTTACAGTGCATGGGGGCGATGATTGGGCGGAACGCTTGAAAATCGAGGGCGATGACTACACCTCCCTACTCATCAAGAGCGTTGCAGACCGTCTGGCGGAAGCCACTGCCGAATGGTTGCATGAGAAAATCCGAACCGAGTATTGGGGATATGCACAACAGACACAAGCGGAAGGCATTCGTCCTGCCTTCGGCTACCCTTCACTACCCGACTTATCTCTTATCTTTGAGGCAAACAAACTACTGAAACTCAAAGATATTGGAGTATCCATCTCTGAAAATGGTGCCATGAAACCCAATGCTTCCATCTGCGGACTTCACATCTCACATCCTCAAGCTTGCTATTTCATGATTGGCAAGATTGGAGTCGATCAAAAAGAGGATTATGCCAAAAGAAGAGGCATAAGCCTAACGGAATTAGGGAAATGGTTAGTAAATAATTGAAAGACAAGGAGGATAAAACATGAAAAAGAACATACTTCTCATCTTGACATTTTGGGGTTACATTCTAGGCGCATTAGCGCAAAAAACGCCAGTTTTCCAACCTGATTCTGTCAAAGAAATAGATTTTGAGAAAGACTGTAAGATATTCAACAAACTAATGAAAAGAGCCTCGCAGGACAACTTCGACCCCACTACACTTACTAAAGAGGAACAAAGCATATTCGATGAAAGCAAGGAAAGCTATTGGGATGTTATTGGTGATGGATGTAGTTGGTACTGCGGCGGAGGACCCTATGCCGTCACCGCTTCCAGCCAATTGGAATCACAGGGTGCAGTCAACTACAAAGCTAGTAACGCACACGATCTAAGCTACAGAACTGCATGGGTGGAAGGCGTGGAAGGTTACGGAATTGGGGAATACCTGACCTACAAGTTCAAGGGAGGCTCACCCAGAATAACCACCATCATCGTCGTAAACGGCTACGTGAAAAGTCAGAAAGCCTTCAAAGAGAACAGTCGAGTGAAAAAACTGAAAGTGTACAAAGATAACAAACCCATTGCCATCCTAAATTTGAAGGACATCATGGGTGAACAACGTTTCGAAATCGGTACGATCGGGGATAGCGTTCCTGATATTCCTATCTGGAATCAGAAGAAGGTAAATTATCCTGATTGGAAACTGAAGTTCGAAATCATGGAAGTTTATAAGGGCGATAAATATGACGACACTGCTATAACGGAAATCTATTTCGACGGAATAGACGTGCATTGTCTCGCCAAAGGGACGAAGATAACGATGGCGGATGGTTCCAAGAAAAACATCGAAGAGATAAAAGAAGGGGATGAAATATTGTCCTTCACAACAAGCAACACGACAAGTAAAAGCACAGTAAAGGCTTTAGCAGAAAAGAGTCACACCGACTTTGTCACCTACCGATTCAAAAGCGGAAGAAGCCTCACCTGCACGTTGGATCATCCTCTCTTCAGTCCTAAATTCGGCTGGGTATCATGCGACCCTGAGAAGAGCAAATTATACAAAGGATTCAGCAATGTGGGAATGATAAAAATCGGGACATATATCCTGCAATCAGACGGTTCAGATGATCAAATCACAGCCATCGAGAAGGGAAAAGAAAAGCAACCATTCTACACCATCACAGAGCTAAGTGACAAGCACATAGGATTCTTCGCCAACGGTGTATGCGTCGGCTTAGAAGGATTGAAATAAATGAATCGATTAACGGTCCTTGCGTTCTATCTCACGAAGGTTCTCCATCTTCTTTTTCTTCAAGAACTCATAGATGCCCTCTAGATGTTCCGTCACCTTTTTATGACCGAACTCATAGACCTTCGTCACCAGACCATCCAGGAAGTCACGGTCGTGCGAAACCACAATCAGCGTACCGTCGAAATCTTTCAAGGCAGATTTCAGGATGTCTTTCGTCTTCATGTCCAAGTGATTCGTCGGCTCATCCAAGATAAGAAGATTGACAGGTTCAAGCAACAGTTTTATCATAGCCAAACGTGTACGTTCACCACCTGAGAGCACCTTCACCTTCTTTGTAGAGTTCTCGCCACCAAACATAAACGCGCCCAAAAGGTCCTTGATCTTATTACGGATCTCACCTTTCGCCACATCATCAATTGTCTGGAAGACCGTCAGTTCCCCATCCAGCAAAGAGGCCTGATTCTGTGCGAAGTAACCAATCATCACATTGTGTCCCAACGACAATTTGCCCTCATGTTCGATTTCGTTCATGATGCACTTCACCATAGTGGATTTTCCTTCACCATTCTTACCTACGAAAGCGACCTTTTCGCCACGCGCAATCGTAAACGACGCATCTTTGAAAACCAAATGATCGCCATAGGATTTTCCCACACGGTCTGCTATCACTGGGAAGCTACCCGAACGAGGTGAAGGTGGAAACTTCAAGCGAAGTGCTGAGGTATCCTCCTCATCCACCTCCAAGATCTCCAGTTTCTCCAGCATCTTCACGCGCGACTGCACCTGTAATGTTTTGGAGTAGGTACCCTTGAAACGCTCGATGAATTCCTTGGTTTCAGCAATCATCTTCTGTTGCTCATCGTATGCTTTTTGCTGCTGCTCTCTACGTTCCTTACGCAGTTCCAAATAGTGAGAATAATTCACCTTGTAGTCGTAAATTCTACCCATGGTCACCTCTATGGTGCGAGTAGTTATATGATCGACGAAAGCACGGTCGTGAGAAATCACAATCACTGCTTTCGCGCTCTCAATCAAGAAATCCTCCAACCATTGGATTGATTCAATATCCAAGTGATTAGTTGGCTCATCCAATAAAATAACATCAGGCTTTCGCAACAGGATCTTGGCCAATTCAATTCTCATGCGCCATCCACCACTGAATTCCTTCGTAGGCTTGTTAAAATCTTCACGCACAAAACCTAGTCCCAACAATGTTTTTTCAACATCAGCCTCATAGTTAATCTCTTCAATTGAATAATATTTCTCACTTAAAGTAGAAACTTGTTCAATCAGATTCATATAGTCATCGCTCTCATAATCAGTTCGTTCCGATAGCTCTTTATTCAACCGTTCTATCTCCTTTTCCATCTCGAACAGTTCCGAGAAAGCCAAAGAAGCCTCTTCAAAAACCGTACGATGGTCTTCCGTCATCAGATGTTGAGGAAGGTATGCCACTACCGTACCTTTCGGAACGGTTACCGCTCCTCTGGTAGGGTTTTGTATGCCCGCTAATATCTTTAATAATGTTGATTTACCCGCACCATTTTTCCCCATAAGGGCGATGCGATCACTTTCGTTTACCTGAAACGATATATTTTCAAAAAGAGTCGAGCCTCCGAACTCAACAGTCAACCCGTCAACCGATATCATACTAATTTTTTCTGCAAAAATACGCTATTTTTTTCAAATTTTCCAGATTCTTCCTCTGTATACTATACCCCGTTAGGGATGCGCTATCTAATAAAAAGGGAGCCCCTATGGGGCAATGCGCTTAGATGGTTATTAACGAAGCATTTACCAATATTCAATCTGGCAACTGAATCGTTCTATACGGTCGAGGTAGAAGCGAGTGCGTTTGGTCATATTGCCCACTTCGTCAAAAACCACTTGGTCGAACCCTCTGTTTTTTCCAAGCACAAAGAAATGAGGATCGTCAAAATCATCTATCAGGCTCACTCTTTTCTCTTTTGTTTTAAGGATTAGTTTATTGTTGGAATCATATTCAGAGACCTCGGCAAACTCTGTTTTCCCGTATTGATAGACCTTTCTGTTTCGCACCTTCCCCTCGTTATCGTAGGAGAAGATTTCGCATCTTATTTTCGTACCCACTTTGTCGTAGAGGGATGTACGGCGAGAGGTCATCTGTCGACTGCCATACCAATCATAATCCTGATATTCAGAATAGGTTAGTTTTCCATCAGCAGTATATCGACAGATCATTCGTTGTTTGACAGCATGATCCACCGCATACCGGCAACACTCCACCAAATTCCCGTTTTCATCATATTTAAAAGAGCAATAAGCACCTTTTGTCGTATCTTCCGTACTACAAACTTTTATCATGTTGCCAATGGTGTCAAAACTGATTTTGCAAACGAAGAAGTGTTCGGATGTCGACAATGAGTCCTTGTACTCAGTCTCAGTGACAAGCGTATAATATTTCACCTTCCCATTCAGTCCAAGCGACTGAGTGTTAGGTACATTCATACTCTCCAACACCTGTTGAGCATCCGACTTTTCACTCTGGGCATACAAAAGAGTAGCCGAGAGGAACAATGTTAACAAAATAGAGCAAAACCTACTCATTCTCAATCATTTTTTATTGGAATGCAATTACTATGTTTAGCCTCACCAATCACAAATATGCTTTGTAAACCACCTATACAATCGATACTACCTAATTTGTTCATTACGAAATCCTGATAATCTTTCATATCACGGACATAAACCTTCATCATGAAGTCATACTCCCCCGAAATGTTGTAGCATTCTGTCACCTGATCCATTTGATTGATGACACTCATAAACTGGTTACCATTCTCTCGTGTGTGTTGTTTCAACTTCACGCTACACAACACGATGATGCCATACCCCAATTTTTCTGGATCTAACACAGCCACATACTTCTTGATATACCCCTCCTTCTCCAAACGCTTCTGTCTCTCAAAAACAGGAGTCGGTGTAAGATTCACCAACGACGCTAACTCCTTCGTGGAAAGTTTCGAGTTCTGTTGCAACTCTTTCAGAATCTGTTGATCGGTGGTATCCAAATTTGCCATATTATTCCTTTTATTTAGATAAAATGGGGTGTTTAAACAATCTTTCGGAGAATCAAATTCACCCCATATTTGCAAAAATAAGAAAACTATTCGAACAATATATAGTTTTTAGATGATTTTTATTTGATGCAGGTGCCAGATATTCATTTCGTGGGATTTTGTAGAGACGCACTGCATTGCGTCTCTACGGCGACCGACCGACAACCGGCAAATAGACAAGGAAATCAAATGGCATCGAAGATTTTAGATAATTCCCAAATTCCTCGAAATCCAAATAGCGAATAGGGTAAATCAGAAAAGAAAATCTCGACATTCTCATTTTCCTCTTTTCGTTTCTTTTTCTCAACAAAAAAGCATAACTTTGGAGAAAATTTCATTTTATGGTGTAATAGCGATGTTATTTAGAGAGATATACGGACAAGATTCCATCAAGCATGCATTCAGGAAAGCAGTGAGCAACAACCGACTTGCGCACGCCATCTTGCTACATGGACCTCAAGGCACCGGTAAATTAGCTCTCGCCATTGCTTTGGCGCAATATGTGAATTGTCCGAACAGGACTGAGGAGGATGCTTGTGGAACATGTCCTTCTTGTGTACAGTTTCGCAAATTAGTGCATCCAGACCTTCATTTTGTCTATCCCATCACACGAAGTTCTGACTCCGTCAAATGCGATGACTTCCTGCCAGAATGGAGGAAATGCGTCACCGAGTTTCCCTACTTCAACCTTGAGCAATGGGAGAAGATAATCAATCAGGATAATAAACAAAGCACCATCTACACCAACGAAAGTAATGAGATTCTTAAAAAATTAAGTGCGAAGGCTTACGAGTCGGAATATAAAGTGATGATCATCTGGCTTCCCGAAAAGATGCAAGAGGAGTGCGCCAACAAATTGTTGAAAATCATCGAGGAGCCACCTGCTAAAACCCTCTTCATGTTGGTGAGTGAAGAGCCCGAGAAACTACTCGCCACCATCACCTCCCGTACGCAACGCTTCTTCATTCCTCCTCTGACGGAAGAGGATATCTTCAGCGTACTCAGTTCGAAATACTCACTTTCGGATGAGGAGATGAGCAATATCTCTCACATTGCCAACGGTAACCTCATCAAAGCAATCGACACTATAGAGTCGTCGCAAGAGGAAAACGAATACTTCAACCTCTTCGTCTACATCATGCGAACCTGCTATCAAAGGAAAGCCAAAGAGATGAAAGAGTGGTCGGAAGATATCGCTAAAATCGGAAGGAAACGTCAAATCACCTTCCTCGAGTATGCGCAACGCATGGTACGCGAAAACTTTATTTCCAACATGCATGTGCAGAAACTCAACTACATGACGCAACAGGAGAACAACTTCTCCACCCGTTTCGCTCCTTTCATCAACGAAAGAAACATCGCTGGTTTCCTCACCGAACTGGAAACCGCTCAACGCCATATCGAGCAAAACGTTCAGGCTAAGATCGTCTTCTTCGACCTCGCCTTGAAAATGACCATGCTCATCAAAATGTAAAAACTTAGTTATCAATATAGTAAACAATATACATAATATGAATTTTAACAACAGCTGCCAGATGAACCGTAAAGGATGCAGCAAAACAACAGATCAAAAATTGGACACCTTCGATTGGTTATGCGACATACCGGAATCAACCAGTGCCACAGACCTGGTCGAGGTGACCTTCAAAAATACGAGAAAGGGATATTATCGAAACACCAACGACCTCACCCTCGAAAAAGGGGACATCGTAGCGGTGGAGGCGACCCCTGGACACGACATCGGAACCGTTTCCATGACCGGACAACTCGTTCTCATGCAAATGAAAAAATATCATATCGATCAAACCCGCACCGAGATCAAACGCATCTACAGGAAAGCGCGTCCGAACGATATGGAGAAATACGAAGAATTTAAAGCGAAAGAGCACGACACCATGTTGAAAGCTAGAAAGATAGCTGAAGACTTAAAACTCAACATGAAGATTGGTGATGTGGAATATCAGGGAGATGGTAACAAAGCTATTTTCTACTACATTGCCGACGAGCGTGTGGACTTCCGTGAACTTATCAAGGTGTTGGCCGATACCTTCCACGTGCGTATCGAGATGAAACAGATCGGTGCACGTCAGGAAGCTGGACGCATCGGTGGTATTGGTCCTTGCGGACGTGCCTTGTGTTGCTCGGCTTGGATGACCAAGTTTAGTTCTGTGGCTACCAGTTCCGCTCGTTATCAGGAGATCTCGCTCAATCCTCAGAAGTTAGCAGGACAATGTGCCAAGCTGAAATGTTGCCTCAACTTCGAAATCGACGCCTATGTAGAGGCACAGAAGAGCATTCCAGATCGCAACATTACCTTGGAAACAAAAGATGGCACCTTCTATCACTTCAAAACCGATGTGTTCGGTGGTATCATGCAATACTCCTCTGCTCCTAACATGGCAGCCAATATCGTCTCCATACCTGTGGAGCGTGTGAAGGAGATCATTGCTCTTAACAAACAAGGCATCAAAGTGGATTCATTGCTGGAGAGTTCTGAAGAGGAACGCGTCATCGACTACGGAAACGTGGTAGGACAAGACAGTCTGACTCGTTTCGACAAAAAGAAGAAAAAGAAGAAAAACAAAGGTGGCAACGGAGGCGAAGCCAAAAATGCAGAAGCCAACCCAACCAATGAGAGCGAAGGCAACAACGAAAGTTCTGCCAACTCTTCCGACAATGCGTCTGAAAGCAATGCGCCATCCGACAATGCTCCTCGCAACGAGGAACGCAAGGACCGTCGCGACAACGACCGCAAAAAAGATCGCAACAATCGTCGCGACCGTGATCGCCGTCCGAACAAAGAGGGAGCTGAGGGAGCACAAGACAATGTATCATCACAAGAGAATGGTCCAATAGCCGACAATCGCCAAGAAGTGGGCAACGAAGGTAATGGCAACAATGAAAACAGAAGAAGAGACCGTCGCAACCGTCATAGAAACGACCGCAGAAGAAACGACAATCGCAACAACGGCTCATCCGACGGTGCAGAAAACAATAACAACAACCCTGTAAACTCACAAAACAATGAATAAGGTTCGTTTCACACTCCTCAGCATCTGCTGTCTTGCCGCACTCGCTGGTTCGCTGACAAGCTGTGAAAATGGCGTGGTGTACCAAGACGCTAAGATCATCAACAAAGAGGGTTGGTACAAGAATGATCTTGTCTCTTTCGACTATTCTGCGACAGACACGGCAGGGACCTACGACATCATTGTAGATATTCGAAACACAGACAAGTATGAGTATCAGAACTTTTGGCTTTTCCTTCACACTGTATCTCCAGATGGTATAGAGTATAGCGACACGTTGGAATGTGTGCTGGCCGACAACTACGGTCACTGGATTGGCAAGTCATCAGGATCGATGTACGAACTGCCCGTCATGGCTTTGTCGGAGATTAGTTTTCCCAAGACAGGAACCTATCACTTCGATTTAGCTCAAGGAATGCGTGCAGACACATTACAAGGCATTCATGAGATAGGCATTCGAATCAAACAAACAAAGAAAGAGTGAGATGGGAAAGAATAAACTAGCGAAATTCAGTGAGATGGAGACCTTCCCTCACGTCTTTCAATACACCTACTCCGTAGCGCAAGGAGATCCAGAGCCCTTTCCGATGAAAGGCAAATGGAACGAGTTCTTTGGCAATGATCATCCCATCATCCTAGAGTTAGGATGTGGCAAAGGAGAATACACCGTGGCTTTGGCTGAACTCTACCCCGAAATGAACTTCATCGGAGTGGATATCAAGGGAGCAAGAATGTGGACAGGTGCCAAAAGTTCCTTTCAGAAAGGAATGAAAAATGTGGCTTTCATACGCACCAACATCGAGATCATCCCCACCTTCTTCGCGCCCAACGAGGTATCAGAAATTTGGCTCACCTTTCCCGACCCACAGATGAAGAAGGTACGCAAGCGGCTCACCTCCACCCGATTCATGGAGCTATACCAGTCGTTCGTCCGTCCAAACGGAATCATTCACCTGAAGACTGACAGCAACTTCATGTTTCAATACACCTGCGAGATGGTGAAAGCCAACCATTACCACGTGATCTTTCAGAACGATGATCTATACCACTCTGATTTTTCAGATGATAAGATCCTCTCCATCAAAACATTCTATGAGAATCAATGGATTGAGAGAGGTCTGACCATCAAATACATAAAATTCAATCTCGAACCTCGACAAGAGTTTATCGAGCCAGATGTAGAAATTGAATTTGACAGTTATAGAAGTTACAACAGAACCAGAAGAGGCAACACCCCTTCAAACGATTGACAGAATATGGAAACAAAAGAATTACAAGCTCTTTTCGAGCAGGAACTGAAAAAGTTGAATTGGAATATTGAGCCTCGCAACTTATATACTCCAATTGAATACATGTTAGGTCTGGGAGGTAAAAGGATTCGTCCCCTTACAACCCTAATGGCATGTGAGTTATTCTCTGGCGATCCTATGAGAGCTCTCAAGCCGGCCTTGGCCTTAGAGGTTTTCCATAACTTCACATTATTACACGACGACATCATGGACCGTTCCGAAATGCGTAGAAACCAACCTACCGTGCATGTAAAATGGAACGACAACACGGCCATTCTATCAGGCGACGCCATGTTGATCAAATCGTATCAACTACTCGAGCAAAGCAATCCAGAGATGCTTCCGAAACTGTTGAAACTATTCTCCAAGACAGCAGCGGAGGTATGCGACGGTCAGCAATACGATATGGACTTTGAGTCCCGCAACGACGTCTCCGTCAGCGAATACATTGAAATGATTCGTCTAAAAACCGCAGTTCTATTGGCAGCTGCCATGAAGATAGGCGCCATCTGCGGTGGAGCCGACGACAGAGATGCACAATACCTCTACGAGTTTGGTATTGGCATCGGCATTGCCTTCCAATTGAAAGATGATTTATTGGATGTGTATGGCGACACGAAAGATTTTGGTAAGGCAATTGGTGGCGATATCTGCTGCAATAAGAAAACCTTCTTATTGATCAACGCCATCAACCAATCAGAGGGAGAGGATAAGAAAGAGTTGATGAAATGGTTGTCGAAGAAGAATTTTGACAGAGAAGAAAAGGTGACAGCCATCACCAAGATTTATAACAAGCTACATCTCCGTCAATACACGGAAAACAAAATGAAAGAGTACTACGATCAAGCAATCGAGGCTCTTCGTAAAATAAATAAAACAGAGACAGACAAAGCCGGTTTCTATCAACTGGCCGAAAGACTTATGCGTAGAATCAGCTAAAAAAGGGAGTTGAAATGCCATACAGGAGATTACCAAACACCAATCAAGCAAGATTACGTTCTCTTCAGCAGGCGGTCAACATGGGGGATTATGTTGACTTGTACGATCTTGCCTTCTCCTATAAAAACTGGGAGGATGCTAAGACCATGCTCGTACGCTACGAGCGTGCCCTGTTTGAAAGCAAGCAATGCAGTGACAACCAATTCAAAACCAGCAAACAACTGCAAGAGACAGCCAAAATGACCCGTCTCTATGTATCCCACTTCATTCAAGTGCTCAACATGTGCGTCCAACGCAATGAGATCAAAGCGGAATACAAAGAACTTTACGGACTCGATCCAGCCAACTTCACTGTCCCCGACATCAATACCGATGATGGTCTCATCGAATGGGGACGCCGTATCATCGATGGCGAACAGAAACGTCTCGCTAAAGGAGGAACACCTATCTACAACCCTGCCATCGCTAAGGTGAGAGTCCACTACGACATCTTCCCAGAAGGTACTCCAAAACAACACCTCCCGCAGCATTGAAAACATCACCGAGCTGAACAAAGAGGTGGACAAACTGATTCTAAGCATCTGGGATGAGGTGGAGAAGAAATTTGACGGACTACCTCAACAAGAGAAATTGAAAAGATGCAAAGAGTATGGACTCATCTACTACTATCGAAAGGGTGAAGTCATACCTGAATCTGACCAATAAAACAACAATCGGTTCATCTTCGCTCATTGAGACCCTCCGATTGTTTCATATTAGATTACAAACCAACGGAACATTGGTTCCTTAATATGGCGGCTTATGAAAATTACATTGTATCTGCGATATCACTCCTCCTTCGGCGAAGAGGTCTTCATCGAAGGTGACATCAAAGCGCTTCAAGGCAAAGAGAAGAAAGGATTGCCTATGGAGTACACACCGAGTGGATGGAAAATCACCTTCTACACCAAAGAAGAATCCTTCAAATACCGCTTTTACATTGAACATGAGGGGGCTATCATGCAAGAGGAGACTGGCATGAACCACCACGTCGGTCCTTTCAATAACAAGCAGTACAACACCATCCTGGTCTACGATTGCTTCGACCCTACCCCTGCACCCTCTCGCATGCTTCTTTCATCTGCCTTCTCAAAAGCTATCCGCAACCATCAATCGAAAGAGAAAAAGAGTCACAACATACGTGTGCCTATCATCTTCAACACATGGAGCACCAGTGTCAACTTTAATCACACTCTCTCCATCATAGGCAATTGCACTGCCCTCGGCAAATGGACAGAGACCGATGCCGTCGAGATGAACACATCTTCCTATCCTAGGTTTCAACAGACCTTGGATGCAGACAAACTCTTCTTCCCATTGGAATACAAATACGTCATCAGAGACCCGAAACAGGAGAGCATCATCTGCTGGGAAGAGGGCGAGAACCGTCTGCTACCTCCCGACTTCTCTCCTGCCATCGACCTGATCATCGTCAACGACTCCTGTCCGAACTTCCGCCTACCCGAATTCAAGGGTGCGGGTACGGCAGTTCCCGTCTTTTCACTACGCGCCAAAGAAAGCTTCGGCTGCGGTGAGTTCAACGACCTGAAGAAACTGGCCGACTGGGCCTTCAAAACGGGGCAACGCATCATCCAGACACTTCCCATCAACGATACAACCGTGCATGGGGACTGGCGCGACTCCTACCCCTACAGTGCCATCTCAGTCTATGCTTTACACCCAATGTATATCAACATTGAGAAGATTGGTACACTGAAAAATAAAGATCGATATAAGAAACTACAAAAGGCTTTGAACGAAGAGATCTTCGTCGACTACGAAGCCGTCAACAAATACAAATGGAGCTTGCTTCATGAGCAATATGAGCAATATGGAGAGAGCACCTTCAAAAATGCCGATTTCATCGAATTTTTCAAAGAGAATCAGCAATGGCTGAAACCTTACGCAGTCTTCAGCTACCTACGTTATCGATTCAACACATCCGACTTCTCTCAATGGAAGGAGGATGCCCACTATGATGCAAAACGGGTGGACGATTATTGTCAGCCTACACACGCAGCATATAACGATGTGGCTATTCACTTCTTCGTGCAATACCATCTGCATAAGCAGTTGACCGAAGCGGTGGAGTATGTCCACTCCAAGGGAATAGCACTGAAAGGTGACGTGCCTATTGGCGTCAACCGACACAGTGCCGACGTGTGGGAACATCCCGAACTCTTCGATTGCAACGGAAGTGCAGGTGCTCCACCCGACTATTTCTCCAAGACAGGTCAGATATGGGGATTCCCTATCTACAACTGGCATGAGATGGCCAAAGACAACTATCAATGGTGGGAAAACCGTTTCCACAAGATGGCTTGTTATTTCGACGCCTATCGCATCGACCATATCTTAGGATTCTTCCGTATCTTCCGAACACCCGTCACTGCCAAGATGGGATTACTGGGTCAGTTTGCCCCAGCCCTACCTATGTCAGTCAAAGAGATTGAAGGGTTTGGCATTCAGTTCGACAAGCAGAAGTTCTGTCAACCTATCATTAACGAAGCAGTACTGACAGCTATCTTTGGCAAGCAGAAGGAGGAAATCAAGCAAACCTATCTGATTAAAAATGGCGACGACTCCTACCAACTGAAAAAGGAGGTCAGCACCCATGCCAACATAGACAAGACATTGGGCAACGATCCGAAGGTGGCAGAGCTAAAGAAGGGACTTTACTACCTCTGTTGTCAGGTACTCTTCATCGAAGATTATCAGAAGAAAGGCAAGTATCACCCTCGTATCAGCATAGAGCAAAGCTATGTCTACCCGACGCTCGATCCATCATTGCAGAAGGCAATGAAGACAATCTACGAGCATTTCTACTACCAACGTCACAATGATTTTTGGAAGAATGAGGCCATAGAGAAGCTGACACCGCTCATCAACGCCACCCAGATGATGGTGTGTGGCGAAGACTTAGGCATGGTGCCACAATGCGTACCAGAGGTGATGAAGGAGTTGGAGATACTAAGTTTGGAGATTCAACGTATGCCGAAAGCGATGTATGTGGAGTTTGAAAATTTGAACACGATACCGAAGGAGTGTGTCTGCACCACCTCCACACACGATATGAGCACCATGCGACAATGGTGGGAAGAGGAACGTGAAAGCATACAACGATACTTCAGCAATGAGTTGCATCAGTATGGTACGGCACCACAGTTCTGCGAGTCGTGGATCTGTCAGCAGATCATCGAGAACCATCTGAAATCACCAGCCTATTGGGTGATTCTACCAATACAAGACTGGATGGCGACCGACAACCAAGTGCGTTGGGATAAGACCTTCAACGAGCGAATCAACGACCCGAGCAATCCCGACAACTATTGGCACTACAGAATGCACATTAAGATTGAAGAGTTGATAGACAACAACGACTTCAACGATCATCTGCGCAATATGATTCAGGCAAATGGGAGATAAAGAGGAGATTGTGTTGAAGAAAATATTTATTTTGGCGAATCAAACACTGTTTATCCAAAAACTTATCGAACCCGTAGTTTACGACCAATACGTAGTGTTGTAGTAGGTTTGATGTGATTCAACCGACAG